>ONCH01000013.1 GCA_900316265.1 uncultured Prevotellaceae bacterium
TGTGTTTAAGCCCCGCCAGAAGGCTTTGGAGAAGCATCTGAAAGGGGGAGAGGCACTGCAACGGGCAGTGCTGGAACATTTGATACATACCGCAAAGGATACGGAATACGGCAGGAATCATGCCTTTGACAATATCAAGGACTATGAGCAGTTCACAGCGATGGTACCCGTCAACACCTACGAGGAACTGAAGGGCGACATTGACCGTATGCGTCATGGAGAGCGCGACGTGCTGTGGCCCGGACGCGTCAGGTGGTATGCCAAGTCGAGCGGAACGACAAACGATAAGTCGAAATTCATCCCTGTCAGCGACGAGGGTCTGCAGAAGATTCACTATGCTGGCGGACGCGACTCAGTGGCACTCTACCTGAGGAATAATCCCAAATCGCGGATGTTCGACGGCAAGGGATTGATACTGGGTGGCAGTCATGCACCTAACTACAACGTGGCAGGCTCGCTGGTGGGCGACCTCAGCGCTATCCTGATAGAGAACATCAATCCACTGGTAAACCTGATACGCGTGCCTAAAAAGGATACAGCACTGCTCAGTGACTTCGAGGTGAAGCGTGAGCGCATAGCCCGTGAGGCGATGAACAAGAACGTCACCAATATCAGCGGCGTACCCTCGTGGATGCTCTCCGTGCTGAACTGCATGATGGAGATGACGGGTATGACACATCTGGAAGAGGTGTGGCCGAACATCGAGGTATTCTTCCACGGCGGTGTGGCCTTCACTCCCTATCGCAAGCAGTATGAACAGCTTATCACCTCACCCAATATGCACTATATGGAGACATATAATGCCAGCGAGGGATTCTTCGGACTGCAGGACGACCCGATGGACAAGGCGATGCTACTGATGCTGGACTATGGGGTGTTCTATGAGTTCCAAGAGCTCTCCGACAAAATCGGAGAGCACAAGATAGTGCCGCTGTGGGGTGTCGAGAAGGACAAAAACTATGCCATGCTAATCAGCACTTCGTGTGGTCTGTGGCGCTATATGATTGGCGATACCGTCCGCTTTACCTCCACCAATCCCTATAAGTTCGTGATTAGCGGTCGCACGAAGAGCTTCATCAATGCCTTTGGTGAGGAGCTCATCGTCGATAATGCAGAGAAGGGACTGGCCTACGCCTGTGAACAAACCGGTGCTGAGGTGCTCGAATATACGGCTGCTCCTGTCTTTATGGACGCTAATGCCAAGTGCTGCCACCAGTGGCTTATCGAATTCTCCAAGGCACCAAACGACTTGGCACAGTTTGCCGACCTGCTGGATAAGCACCTGCAGGAAATCAATAGCGACTATGAAGCCAAACGCTATAAGGACATCACCCTGCAACACCTGGAAATCGTCCAAGCACGTCCCAACCTGTTTAACGACTGGCTGAAGATGAAAGGCAAGCTGGGTGGTCAGCACAAGGTGCCCCGACTGAGCAATTCACGCGAACATATCGACCAACTATTGAAACTTAACGCATGAGGAGACTGCAATATTGGTTATTGGCTGTAGGCTGTTTGCTACTGGCTGTGGGTTGTGCTCGCATGGGTTCACCTGATGGTGGATGGTACGACGACGACCCACCTGTGGTCATTGGTAGTATACCCGCTGACAAGGCTACAGGCGTGAAGACCAAGAAGGTAACCATCTATTTCGACGAATATATCAAACTAGCTGATGCCACACAGAACGTCATCGTCTCACCGCCACAGATAGAGATGCCCGACATTCAGGCCAAGGGTAAGAAAATCGTCGTAGAGCTGAAAGACACACTGAAGCCCAACATGACCTATACCATAGACTTCAGCGATGCCATCAGCGACAACAACGAGGACAACCCGATGGGTAACTACACCTTTACCTTCTCAACGGGCGAGCAGACTGACACCCTCGAAGTCTCGGGTTCAGTGCTTAGTGCCGAGAACCTGGACCCTGTGGCAGGCATCCTCGTAGGATTGTATAGCGACTTGGCAGACTCCGCTTTCAAAACGAAACCTCTGTTGCGTGTAGCACGTACCGACGCCAACGGTCACTTTGTCATCAAGGGTGTTGCCGAGGGCGAATATCGCATCTACGCCTTGCAGGATGCCGACGGCAATTATATGTTTACGCAGAAGAGTGAAATGATAGCCTTCTCGCACGAGACCTACAAGCCATACGTCAAGCCCGACATGCGTCAGGACACCATCTGGCGCGACACGTTGCACATTGACAGCATCGCACAGGTGCACTACATGCACTACTACCCCGACAACATTGTGCTGACGGCTTTCCAAGAACTACAGACTAACCGCTATCTGCTGAAGACAGAGCGCAAGGATGCCGACCGCATAAACATTTTCTTCAGCTATGGCAACGAACAGCTGCCAACTATCCGCGGTCTGAACTTCAATAGTGACAATGCCTTCATCGTGGAGACCAACGCCAAGAAAGACTCTATCACCTACTGGTTGCGCGACACGCTGTTGGTCAACCAAGACACGCTGTCGTTCGAGATGAATTACCTAATGACTGACTCACTGGGGCAGTTGGTGTCAAAGACCGACACGATAGAGGCACTGGCGAAGACGCCCTATGCCAAGCGTGTAAAGGCTCAGCAGAAAGAATACGAATCATGGTTCAAGTTGCAGGAGAAGAAGCGTAAGCGCGAAGAGCCTTACGACAGCATCTACCCCACAAAACCTTTGGAGCCCAAATACAGCGTGGCGCAGGCAATGGACCCCAACCGTCCCATCAATATTGAGATACCCACACCGCCAGCAACGTTAGATACGGCAGGCATCCACCTCTATACGAAGATTGACACGCTATGGTATAATGCCAATTACGAGTTCCACCAACGCGACAGCCTCTTACGTAGCTATGAGCTATTGGTCGACTGGCGACCAGGAGCGGAGTATAGCTTTGAGGTCGATAGTGCCGCCATCATTGATATCTATGGTATGGCTTGCAAACCCTACAAGCAAGGTATCAAGGTGAAGACACTCGACGACTATGCAACGTTGTTCCTGGACATCAGTGGCTATACAGACAGTGCTGCTGTTGTCGTACAGTTGCTTGACAAGAGTGATAAGCCTTTGACTCAGAGCAAGATGGGCACTGACCATACGGCAGCATTCTACTATGTGAACCCTGGTACCTACTATGCACGAGCCTTCATCGACCGCAATGGTAATGGAGTGTGGGATACCGGCAACTACGATGCTGACGAACAGGCAGAAGCTGTCTATTACTATCCGCGTGAGATAGAGACCAAGGCGAAGTTCGATATTACGCTAACGTGGAACCTGACGCAATTGCCACTGAACCAGCAGAAACCGTCGGCACTTGTCAAGAAGAAAAATGACAAAAAGCGACAGAAGAAGAACCGCAATGCGGATCGCGCTGCGCAGTTAGGAATAAAGTATATTAAGAAATAGTTTAGAGACAAAAAGATAACAGATATGAAACGATTCATCATTTTATGGGTATTCAGCATGACGTTCCTGTCATCATTTGCCCAGTGTGGTATTGAGAATAACGCCTTTAAGTCGGGCGAGTTTGTAGGCTACGACCTCTACTTCAACTGGAAGTTCGTATGGATGAAGGTGGGTACTGCTTCTATGTCGACTGTTCAGTCAACCTTTAAGGGACAGGACGCCTTCCGTTGCAGTCTTATCACTCGTGGTAACAGTAGTTTGGACAATATGTTCGTCATGCGTGACACACTGCTTAGCTACACAACTTTGGACATTGCGCCTCTTTACTATCGTAAGGGAGCTCGCGAAGGCAAGCGCTACTACGTTGACGAGCTGTGGTACACCTACCCCAAGGGTAACTGCCACCTGAAACAGCACGAGATTAACAGTCGCGGTGAGCACTACTGGAAGGAGTCAGAGTACAAAGACTGTCTCTACGACATGATGAGTGTCTATCTGCGTGCCCGCAACTTCGACGCCTCGAAGCTAAAGGTGGGTGACAAGATTCCCTTGCCCATTGCCGATGCCTCGACAGTCGCCAACTCTTGGCTGAAGTATAATGGTACCACCAATGTGAAGATGAAGAACAGCGACACGAAGTTCCGTTGTTTGGTATTCTCGTTCATCGAACGTGAGGATGGCAAGAACCACGAGCTCATCCGCTTCTACATCACCGATGATAAGAACCACCTACCCGTACGTCTTGACATGTTCCTCTCTTTCGGTTCTGCTAAGGCTTACCTGACAGGCTACAAAGGATTGCGCAACCAGATGACCTCAAAGGTGCAGTAATATATCTATTTGCTGAAAAAAGGGCTACCTTTGTAGCATGGAAGAGAGTGAACTGTTTGAGGGGTTGAAGGTGAACGTGCTGGACGATGGGCTTCAGGTAGTGGAGCCCGACGTGCTAGTAGACATCTCTGCTATTGCTGCCTGCTTCCAAGACTATGGGCATCATCCGCTAGCGTATCTCATCAATCGCCTGAAACCCTCCGCAAACACGTCTCCTATCCTGTTAGGTAACTTTGCAGGTACAGCGCTGGATCAGATTATCCATGACCCCGAGGCTGATTTTGGTGATATGCTTCGTACCTCGTTTAGCGAACAGGCTCTGCAGTTCTGCACCTGCGAAGACTTCAATCCTGCCAAGTTCAAGACGGATGCCTTGCACCAGGTGAACAACATCCGCGAGGCAGTAGACGTGTTGTTCGAAGAATACGACCGCGACAAGGCATTGCTGGAACCCTCGTTTGTCTGCAAAGCATTAGGACTGCGAGGACGCGTTGACCTGATGACCAGCGATATGCGTCTGCTGGTGGAACAGAAGTCTGGCAAGAAATGGGTAGGCTTCAGAGAGGCCCACTATGTACAGGTACTACTTTATTATGGTGTGCTGCGCCATAACTTTCAGTTGGATGCCGATAGTGTAGATATCCGACTACTCTACTCGAAATACCCTGCCAGTGAAGGGCTGTTGGATGTCGCTAATAACGATGCCTTGTTTCGTGAAGCCATCCATCTACGCAATCTCATCGTGGCCATGGAAATGAAGATTGCCCGTAAGGGATTCTCCTCTGTGTTGTCGCAGTTACAGCCCGACGTGCTGTTGCAGCGACAAGAGAAGTCCGACTTCTTCCATCGTTATGTACGTCCGGAGATAGAACGCACGCTGCAGCCCTTGCATAGTCTATCCGCTACAGAGCAAAACTATCTGGAGCGCATGGTGACGTTTATCTTCAGAGAACAGTTTGCCCAGCTTCTGACGCAGGACACTGACGAAGAACTACGTCGAGGCGATATGGTTTATTACTATCACAAAGATGGCGACCCAGACCTCTGTCATCATATATTAAATAAAGGTATGATAGAACGCATCGATGATGAAGAGATAGCGGTATGGCCTAATGATAACAGACAAGAGACCCCCGACATTCTTCGCAAAGAGAGCTATGTTATCGAACCGGCTACTTCAGATGCTACTACCACGGCAGCACTTCGTAGCCTGATGGCTTTCTGTGGGGCTTCTCCCCAAAAGCGTCACTTGCTAATGGGCAGTCTTGCTCCTCGCCAAGACACTTCGCAACGACTCTCCCGCTCCTATCATCCTGCTTACGACGACATCTTGTTGCGCGCCAAGCAAGCTCATGACTATTTCCTGCTGCAGGGACCTCCTGGAACAGGTAAAACCTCTATGGCCCTACGTTTTCTGGTAGAAGAAGAGCTATCCTCTCACCCCTCACATCACCTCTTATTGACCGCCTACACCCATCGAGCAGTCGATGAGATCTGTGCCATGCTGGAAGAGAGTGGACAGGACTATCTGCGACTGGGTAGTGAGGCAGCCTGCGACCCTCGTTTTGCACATCGCCTGCTGAGTAGTGCCTTCAGCGAGAAACCCAAGTTGAGCGATATCCGTCAGCGATTGGAACGTGTGCCCATCGTGGTCAGTACCACACTGACCTTGCTGACGCGTCCTTTCTTGCTGAGCATGAAGCACTTTTCACTGTGTATTGTTGATGAGGCTTCTCAAATTCTAGAGCCTTATATCGTTGGTCTGCTTTCGTCAGACAGCATCGACCGCTTTATTCTTATTGGCGACCATAAGCAGTTGCCTGCGGTGGTGGCACAGCCCGACGATGATCCCCGACTGCATGGCTGTCGCCTGTCACTCTTTGAACGTCTGTTACAGCAGGAACGAAAGGCTGGACGCAGAGAGTTTGTAGGCATTCTTCAGCGTCAGGGGCGTATGCATCCGGATATTGCAGCTTTCCCCAATGAGTTCTTCTATCAGCAAGAGCAACTGCAACCAGTACCCTGTCCCCATCAGTTGGAGACGGAACTCAACTATCCTGAACCCTCGGAAGACGTGCTCGACGACCAGCTAAAACAACACAGGGTGCTTTTCCTTCCTGCCGATGATGAGGCTTCATTGGTGGCTGACGTGCTGCGCCGCCTTTATCGTCAGATAGGCAGCGAGCGTTTTGATGCAGCTCGTAGCATCGGCGTCATCGTAACCTATCGTCACCAGATAGCCTTGATACGAAGAGAAATAGCGAAGTGGGGATTGCCCCAACTGGATGATCTCAGCATTGACACGGTAGAACGTTATCAGGGTTCTCAGCGCGACGTCATTATCTACTCAACAGGTGTTCAGGATAATGACGGGCTTGACTTCCTCACCTCCAACAGTTTTGTCGAGGATGGTCATACGGTAGACCGCAAGCTTAATGTCGCACTGACACGTGCTCGCAAACAACTCATCTTGACGGGAAATAGAGCATTGTTGAAGCAAAATAAGATTTTTTCGGCTTTTATCGCACGTTATTCCATATAAAATGTGTATCTTTGCAGCATGAGGGAAAGTGTTATACTACAAGACCTAAGCATCGGATACACTATCAAAGGCGGGAAAAAGACCGTTGCCCATCAGCTGAACGCTACTATCTGTAGTGGCGAGCTGACCTGTTTGCTGGGTAGAAATGGCGTTGGCAAGTCAACGCTATTACGCACGCTGTCTGCTTTTCTTCCTGCACTGGAAGGTGACATACTCCTGCAAGGCAAGTCCCTCAGCACATATTCTGACCAAGAACTCAGTCAGCTGATAGGTGTGGTATTAACTGAAAAGCCACATGTCAGGAACATGACCGTCGACGAGATGGTAGCTATGGGACGAGCACCCTATACAGGTTTCTGGGGAGTGATGTCGAAGGATGACCAGCGAATCGTGGACGAGTCCATCCAATTGGTAGGCATCGATACTTTACGCCACCGCTTGGTACAATCGCTCAGCGATGGAGAACGTCAGAAAGTCATGATTGCCAAAGCGTTAGCCCAACAGACGCCCATCATCTATCTCGATGAGCCAACGGCATTTCTCGACTACCCCAGCAAAGTGGAACTCCTTCAGCTATTAAGACGCTTGGCGCACGACGAGCAGAAAACCATCTTTCTGTCAACACACGATGTAGAAATCTCCCTGCAATTAGCAGACACCCTTTGGCTGATGACTTCAGAACAACTGTATGTCGGCACGCCTCGACAATTAGCTGACAAGGAAGTGTTGTCAGCATTCATCGAAAGCGAAGGAATAACTTTTGACTCACACATGTTAACCATACATATCAAGAAATGATAGACGGACACGGGGATGATAGATATCGCTATGACGACTTGGTACAGATGAACTTCAGCAGTACCATCTATCAGCATGCTGACCACAGTGCGCTGAAAGAATATCTGATGGATCATATCAATGTCCTCACCAACTATCCAGAGTCACAACCGCGACAACTTGAAAAGCTGATAGCCAAGCAGTTAGGTATAACACCAGAAAGCGTGCTCGTCACTAATGGTGCCACCGAAGCAGTTTACATTATTGCCCAACTGTTCCGTCGCAGTTGTTCCATCATCCCTCAGCCCACTTACTCAGAATATGCTGACGCCTGCCGACTGAACAAGCATCTCATCACCTATGAGAGTGGCGATGAGATAACGGAACTGCCAAAAGACCGCGTCTATTGGGTGTGCAATCCCAATAACCCGTCAGGCAACGTGCTGAAGAAAGGGTTTGTTGACTATGTGGTTCGCCGTTCACCACGCTACACCTTTGTCATCGACCAGTCGTATGGTGCCTTTACCAAAGAGCCATTACTCAAAGCACGTGAAGTACAGGGACTTCCCAACGTGATACTCATTCATTCACTGAGTAGGAAATACAGTGTACCTGGTTTGCGATTAGGTTATATCACTGCCCACCCAAGTACCATTCTCTTGCTTCGTGCCTTACGTCATCCGTGGTCTATTCCCGCACTGAGTATTGAGGCAGGGAAATTCCTCATTCAGCACAGGCCGCCAGTTATCAGCGATGTCAATGCGTATCTCGCCGAAACCCAACGTTTGCGTAGTGAACTACGGAAAATTGAGGGCATACGCATCTTTGAAACCAAGACAAATTATATGCTCTGCGAGTTGAGCGACGCCACCGGTGCTGCATTGAAAAACTACCTCATCCATGAACATGGCATGCTGATTCGCGACTGTTACAACTTCTACGGACTCTCCAGTGGGCACTTCCGTATCTCTGCCCAACAACCAGAGGAGAACGATGCCTTGATAGCAGCTATCCGACAGTTCACAGAAGAGAAAAAGTCGTAAATTATTGTATTTTATGGCATTGAGATAAAGAAAAAGAGAGAAATACTTGCAGGGTTCGCAGAAAATGCGTACCTTTGCACCCGTTCAGAGGAATGAGGGGTTCGCAAGAGCCTCTCATTCTTTGATTTAATAAGTCAAAGTATGGCTTTGCATTCTTGTTTTAATTAACAAAATAAATATGATAGACAAAAACGTCATTAAGACAGCAGTTGAGGAGTGGCTCGAGAAGGGCGAATATTATTTGGTAGATGTAGAAATGACTGGCGATGATCGCATCGTCATTGAGATTGACCATGCCGATGGTGTATGGATTGAAGATTGTGCTGAGTTGAGCCGTTTCTTACAGGAGAAGCTTGGCGAAGAGCTCGGCGATTATGAATTGGAGGTAGGCTCTGCCGGTATCGGTCAGCCTTTCAAGGTACTGCAGCAGTACAAGAACCATATTGGTAAGGAGGTAGAGGTATTACAGAACGATGGCATCAAACTTCAGGGAATACTGAAGTCTGCCAGCGACGACAACACATTTGTGGTTACTGTCAAGGAGAAGCAGCATCAGGAAGGCAAAAAACGCCCCGTGCTGGTAGAGGTTGACAAAACCTACAAGACCACTGATGTGAAGTACTGTAAGTATCAGCTCAATTTCAAATGAATTAAAAATTAAAAAATAATATATTATGGCAGTAAAGAGTGTGAAGGGTCCATCAATGATTGAGACCTTTCAGGAATTTAAAGAGACAAAAAACATTGACCGCACTACCCTGGTGAGCGTATTGGAGGAAAGCTTCCGTAACGTGATTGCCAAGATGTTCGGTTCTGACGAGAACTACGACGTCATTGTAAACCCTGACAAGGGTGACTTTGAGATTCATCGCAACCGTATTGTGGTTGCCGATGGTGAGGTACAGGACGAGAACAAGGAAATTGCACTCTCTGAGGCCCAGAAGATTGAGCCCGACTATGAGGTTGGCGAAGAAGTTTCTGAGGAGGTAGACTTCCAAAAGTTTGGTCGCCGTGCTATCCTGAACCTGCGCCAGACACTGGCTTCCAAGATTCTGGAACTGGAGCACGACTCTCTGTACAACAAGTATAAGGACAAGGTCGGTCAGGTTGTCAGTGCTGAGGTTTACCAGATGTGGAAGCGCGAGGTACTGCTTATCGACGATGAGGGTAATGAGTTGCACCTGCCGAAGCAGGAGCAGATTCCTTCTGACAACTACCACAAGGGTGAAACCGTACGTGCTATTGTCAAGGAAGTACAGAACGAGAATAACAATCCTCGCATCATCCTCTCACGCACCAGTCCCCAGTTCTTGGAGCGTCTGTTGGAAGCCGAGGTTCCTGAGATTCAGGACGGTCTTATTACTATCCGTCGTATTGCCCGCATGCCAGGTGAGCGTGCCAAGGTGGCTGTCGAGAGCTACGACGACCGCATCGATCCAGTAGGAGCTTGCGTAGGTGTGAAGGGTAGTCGTGTTCATGGCATTGTCCGTGAGATGTGTAACGAGAACATCGATGTCATCAACTACTCCAGCAACACCCAGTTGTTCATCCAGCGTGCTTTGTCACCTGCTAAGGTTACCAGCATTACACTGAATCCTGAGGAGCACAAGGCTGAGGTCTATCTGCAGCCTGAGGAGGTTTCCTTGGCTATCGGTAAGGGTGGTCTGAACATCAAGCTCGCCTCTATGTTAACTGAGTACACCATCGATGTCTTCCGCGTAGTCAACGAAGGTGAGGCCGACGAGGATATCTACCTCGACGAGTTCGCTGACGAGATTGACCAGTGGATTATCGATTCTATCAAGGCTATCGGCTTGGATACTGCCAAGGCTGTGTTGAACGCTCCACGCGAGATGCTGATTGAGAAGGCTGACCTCGAGGAGGAGACTGTTGACCACGTACTTGAGGTATTGAAGGCCGAGTTCGAGTAAATTGAATAATGAAAATTGAAAATTGAGAATTAATGGGTGTACGATTAAATAAAGTATTATCAGAACTGAATATAGGACTTCAGACGGCTGTTGATTTCCTGAAGAAGAAGAGCAGTCTGGGCGAGATTCGCGATGACGCTACGACAAATACCAAGATTTCTGACGAACAGTATCAGGCATTGGTTGACGAGTTCAGCACCGACAAGGCAGTGAAGACTCAAGCCGATATGATATTTACCAAGAAAGCAAAGGAAAAGAAAGTCGAGAAGGCCGAAAAGGCTGAGAAAGCAGTCACCAAGACCGAAGAGATGCTGGAACAGCGCACTGGTCTGAAGACACTGGGCAAGATTGATCTCTCGCAGATTGGTAAGCCTAAGGCTGCTCCTACTCCAGAACAAGAGCCGGAGCCGGAACCAGAGCCAGAGCCCGTCAAGGAAGAAGAGCCTCAGGTAATCCAAGAAGCTCCTATCCAGGAACAGCCCGTTGTTGAGGATGAAGATGAGGATGTTGCTGAAGAGTCTGCTGACAATGTCGAGCCTTCACTGGCCAAGACTCCTGGTGACTTCATAAAGCCTGCAACCCAGTTGAATGTGTTGGGCAAGATAGACCTCGACTCACTCAACCAGAGCACACGTCCTAAGAAGAAGTCTAAGGAGGAGCGTCGCAAGGAGCGTGAGGAGAAGGCCGCTGGTGAGCGCAAGAAGCGCGAGCGCATCCGTACCGACAAGGTCGATATCGAGGCTGCAGCTAAGCAGGCTGGTCAGCAAGGTAAGAACAAGAACAACAATAACAACAAAGGTGGTAATAACAACCAGCAGCAGGGTCAGGGCAAGAAGAACAAGAAGAACCGTCCCGTCAAGCCGTTGGAAGTTGACGACGAGGCAGTAGCACGTCAGGTCAAGGAGACGCTGGCTCGCCTGACCTCGAAGAACCAGAACAAGAAGGGTGCCAAATATCGTCGTGAGAAGCGTGACGCTGTTGCCGAGCGCATGAGCGAGGAGATGGCAGCAGAGGCTGCACAGAGCAAGGTACTGAAGCTCACTGAGTTCGTAACCGTTTCTGAGTTGGCTACCATGATGAATGTGGGTGTCAACCAGGTCATTGGAACCTGTATGTCTATCGGTATTATGGTGTCTATCAACCAGCGTCTGGATGCTGAGACCATCAATATTGTTGCTGACGAGTTCGGATTCACCACAGAATACGTTTCTGCTGAGGTACAGAATGCCATCACAGAGGAGGAGGATGACGAGAACGATCTGATTTCTCGCGCTCCTATCGTCACAGTGATGGGACACGTTGACCACGGTAAGACATCGTTGCTCGACCACATCCGCAACACTAACGTGATTGCAGGTGAGGCTGGCGGTATCACGCAGCACATCGGTGCTTATAATGTAAAACTGAAGGATGGTCATAGCATTACCTTCCTCGACACTCCTGGTCACGAGGCCTTCACAGCCATGCGTGCCCGTGGTGCTCAGGTAACGGATATCGCAATCATCATTGTTGCTGCCGACGACTCTGTGATGCCTACCACCAAGGAGGCTATCGCCCACGCTCAGGCTGCTAACGTTCCTATGGTCTTTGCTATCAACAAGATTGATAAGCCAGGTGCCAACCCCGACAAGATTCGTGAGGACTTGGCCAATATGAACCTGCTCGTTGAGGACTGGGGCGGTAAGTACCAGTGTCAGGAAATCTCTGCCAAGAAGGGACAGGGTGTCTACGAGCTGCTGGAGAAAGTACTGCTCGAAGCTGAGATGCTCGACCTGAAGGCTAATCCTAACCGCAAGGCTACCGGTTCCATCATCGAGTCGTCACTCGACAAGGGCCGTGGCTATGTCTCTACCGTCCTCGTGTCCAATGGTACGCTGAAGGTAGGTGACGTCGTTATCGCAGGTACTGCCTGGGGTAAGGTCAAGGCGATGTTCAACGAGCGTAACCAGCGCATCGAGAAGGCAGGTCCTGCAGAACCCGCCATCATCTTAGGTCTGAACGGTGCTCCTACTGCTGGTGACTCTTTCCACGTCATGGAGACTGAACAGGAGGCTCGTGAGATCGCTAACAAGCGTATCCAACTGCAGCGTGAGCAGAGCTTGCGTACTACCACCAAGCTGGGTCTTGACGAACTGTCACACCGTATTGCTCTGGGTGAGTTCCATGAGTTGAACATCATCGTGAAGGGTGATACCGACGGTTCTATCGAGGCACTCTCTGACTCGTTCATCAAGCTCTCTACTGAGAAGGTACAGGTCAACGTCATCTCAAAGGCCGTAGGTCAGATTTCAGAGAACGACGTTATGCTGGCCAGTGCTTCTGAGGCAATCATCATTGGTTTCCAGGTGCGTCCTTCTGCTGATGCCCGTCGTGCTGCCGATCGTGAGGGTGTTGAAATCAACACCTACTCTATCATCTACGACGCACTCGACGATGTGAAGCAGACCATGCAGGGTATGCTCGACAAGGTGAAGAAGGAGATAGTCTCTGGTGAGATTGAGGTGAAGCAGGTCTTCAAGATTTCCAAGGTGGGTACCGTTGCCGGCGGTTTGGTTACCGAGGGTAAGGTACACAACAAGGATAAAGCCCGCGTTATCCGCGACGGTATCGTCATCCACACCGCTCCTATCGACGCTCTGAAGCGTTATAAGGACGATGCCAAGGAGGTTGCTACCGGTCTGGAGTGCGGTATCTCACTTGTTAACTTCAACGACATTCAGGTTGGCGATATCATCGAGACCTTCACAGAGATCGAGGTAGAACAGAAACTGTAATGAGTAACGAGTTTGTAAAACAGGTAGCTGAACAGAAATACGAATTTGGATTCACTACCGATGTACATACTGAAATCATAGAGAAAGGGCTGAACGAGGATATCGTTCGGCTCATCTCTGCTAAGAAGGGGGAACCTGAGTGGATGCTTGAGTTCCGCCTCAAGGCATTCCGCTACTGGAAGGAGCAGACGGAGCCTACGTGGGGGCACGTCCACGTGCCTCCCATCGATTATCAGGCCATCAGCTACTACGCCGACCCCACCGCGAAGAGTGTGTCCAGCGATTCTGTCGCTGGTATCGACCCCGAATTGGAGAAAACCTTCGACAAGCTGGGCATTCCCTTGGAGGAGCGCTTAGCACTGAGCGGTAATACTGCTGTCGATGCCATCATGGACTCAGTAAGCGTAAAGACCACCTTCAAGGAGAAATTGCGCGAAAAGGGTGTTATCTTCTGTTCCATCGGTGAGGCT
The DNA here is from genome assembly GCA_900316265.1 of uncultured Prevotellaceae bacterium. Classification (GTDB taxonomy): domain Bacteria; phylum Bacteroidota; class Bacteroidia; order Bacteroidales; family Bacteroidaceae; genus Prevotella. The sequence goes on from ONCH01000013.1 coordinate 13,786, forward strand.
ATCAAGGAACACGGCGACTTGGTAAAACAGTATCTGGGCTCGGTGGTACCTTATAAGGACAATTTCTTTGCAGCCTTGAACAGCGCCGTCTTCAGCGATGGCTCGTTTGTCTATATCCCCAAGGGGGTGCGCTGTCCTATGGAACTCAGCTCGTATTTCCGCATCAACGCCCGAAACACGGGACAGTTTGAGCGTACGCTGATTATTGCTGACGACGATGCTTACGTATCGTATTTGGAGGGCTGTACAGCCCCCATGCGCGATGAGAACCAGCTGCATGCTGCTATCGTTGAGATTATCGTAATGGATCGGGCTGAGGTAAAGTATTCTACCGTACAGAACTGGTATCCTGGCGATGAGAATGGTAAGGGAGGTGTACTAAATCTCGTAACAAAGCGTGGCGATTTACGCGGTGTTGATTCTAAGTTGTCGTGGACACAGGTAGAGACGGGTTCGGCTATCACGTGGAAGTATCCCTCATGCATTCTACGTGGCGACAACAGTGTTGCCGAGTTCTATTCGGTAGCCGTCACCAACAACTACCAAGAGGCTGACACAGGTACGAAGATGATTCATATCGGCAAGAACACCAAGTCGACGATTATCTCTAAGGGTATCTCCGCAGGTCACTCACAGAACTCATATCGTGGACTAGTACGTGCGGCATCTACTGCTGATAATGCCCGTAACTACTCCAGTTGCGACTCCCTATTGCTAGGCTCTGACTGTGGCGCACATACTTTCCCCTATATGGATGTGCACAACGACACTGCCGTCTTCGAGCACGAGGCTACCACCTCGAAAATCTCAGAGGACCAGTTGTTCTACTGCAATCAGCGAGGCATCCCTACTGAGCAGGCCGTAGGCCTCATCGTCAACGGATATGCCAAGGAAGTATTGCAGAAGTTGCCCATGGAGTTTGCCGTTGAGGCTCAGAAACTATTATCAGTATCATTAGAAGGAACTGTAGGATAAAGATATGTTAGAAGTTAAGAACTTACACGCTCGCATAGGCGAGAAAGAGATATTAAAGGGCATTGACCTCGTAATTAACGACGGGGAGACACATGCCATCATGGGACCTAACGGTTCTGGTAAATCCACGCTGAGTGCAGTGCTCGTGGGTAATCCACTCTACGAGGTAACAGAGGGCGAGGCTTACTTCAATGGTAAGAACCTGCTGGAGATGAAGCCTGAGGATCGTGCCCACGAGGGGTTGTTCCTGTCGTTCCAGTACCCTGTTGAGATTCCTGGTGTGTCGATGACCAACTTCATGAAGGCAGCCATCAACGAAAAGCGCAAGTATCAGGGTCTGGAGCCTATGAACGCTGCAGAGTTCCTGAAGCTGATGCGCGAGAAGCGTAAGATAGTGGAGCTCGACTCTAAGCTGGCTAACCGTTCTGTCAACGAGGGCTTTAGCGGTGGTGAGAAAAAACGCAACGAGATTTTCCAGATGGCTATGCTGGAGCCCAAGCTGAGCATTCTCGACGAGACCGACTCTGGTCTGGATGTGGATGCTATGCGCATCGTGGCTGAGGGTGTCAATAAGTTGCAGACCCCTGAAACTTCGTGCATCGTTATCACCCACTATGACCGTCTGCTCGAGATGATTAAGCCCCAGTTTGTGCATGTGCTCTACAAGGGGCGCATCGTGAAGACTGGTGGCCCTGAGCTAGCTGTTCAGATTCAGGAGCACGGCTACGATTGGATTAAGGAAGAAATCGGAGAAGAATAATGGGTAGTGAACAACAATATATTGACTTGTACCAGCAGTGTCGCGAGATAATCTGCGAGCATAGCAGTGGTGTGATGAATGCCGTGCGCGACGAGGCCTTTGAGCGCTTCCGCAAGCAGGGTTTCCCCACCAAGAAGGTGGAACGCTACAAGTACACCGACATGCAGGCACTCTTTGCTCCCGATTACGGTTTGAACCTGAATCGCTTACAGATTCCTGTCGACCCTTACAACGCGTTCCGTTGTGATGTACCCAATCTCTCGACGAGCCTTTACTTCGTGGTGAACGATATGTTCTATCATGAAGAAAAAGCCAAAGGTCATCTGCCCGAAGGTGTTATCATTGGTTCCCTAAAAGACTTTGCCACCAGCGAGTATTACAATCGCATGGCCGCTCACGCCAACGATGCTGTTACTGACCTCAACACCATGCTGGCACAGGATGGCCTTTATGTCTATGTGCCCAAGAACGTCAAGGTAGACCGTGCCATTCAGGTCATCAACATCCTGCGCTCTGACGTTGACCTGATGGTAAACCGTCGTGTACTGATTGTGCTCGAAGAGGGTGCAGAGATTAAGATGCTGTTCTGCGACCATGCGGCAGACAACCGTAACTTCCTGGCCACTCAGGTTATCGAGGCTTACGTTGGCGAGAATGCATCACTCGACCTCTATTGCATGGAGGAGACACATCATAAGAATGTACGCGTAAGCAATGTCTATATTGACCAACAGGCTAACAGTCGTGTAAACCATAATGTGATTACGCTGCATAATGGTATTACTCGCAACAAGCTCGACCTCACCTTCTCTGGCGAAGGTGCTGAGTGCCAGTGCTATGGTTGCGTCATTGCCGATAAACAACAGCATGTGGATAACAACACGCTGATTGTGCACAAAGTTCCTCATTGCACCTCTAATGAACTCTACAAATATGTGCTCGACGACAAGGCAACAGGTGCTTTTGCAGGTCGTGTACTGGTAGAGCATGGTGCACAGAAGACCACCTCGCAGATGACCAACCAGAACCTGACAGCCACCAAAGAGGCACGTATGTACACCCAGCCTATGCTGGAGATTTATGCCGACGATGTGAAGTGTGCCCACGGTTCAACTGTTGGTCAGCTGAACGATGCGGCGCTGTTCTACATGCGTCAGCGTGGCATCTCGCTACAAGAGGCTAAGGTGCTGTTGCAGAACGCCTTCATCAATGAGGTTATCGACCACATGCAGCTTGAACCGTTGCGCGACCGCTTGCACTACTTGGTAGAGAAGCGCTTCCGTGGAGAGCTGAACAAATGCTCAGGTTGTAAACTCTGTAAGTAAATAGATAATAAAAGCTGCGACTCCCAAAAGAATCGCAGCTTTTTTTCTTTCTAACAAGTCAGCTTACTTGACAATAGTTTTCTTACCGTTCTGAATGCGCAGACCCTTGGTGCTGTTGTTCACCTTGCGGCCATTCAGGTCATAAGCATCCTCAGAGATATTCTGGAAGCGGACGTTGTTAATGTTCGTAGCCTCAGACTGTGAGATGTGAATGATACGCAGTTCCTTAGCTGAAGCACTCTGCTGGTCCCATGTGAAACCACAACGGGTAGGCAGGAACTTCTGCTCTGGAGTAGTCTTAATCAGTACAGCCTCCAGCGGTGTAACATTTTGCTGAGCAGGAATACCATAGCGACCAGCCTTCTCGACGGTTTCCCATGCACTGCCGAAAGTTACGACATTGCCGTTATTGTCGCTCATGCGAACGGGCTGCACCTCGTTGTCAAACATGATAGCATCGGTATTCTTGATGCGCAGATATTGACTCTTGGGCGAATTGACGAGATAAGGCACACCAGCCTGGATGCCTTCGTTCGTGCACTCTACGAAATAAAGCTTCAGGACGTCACCCTCCTGCTGCATTCCGTGGAAACGCTCTATCGTAACATCACCCAACTGGTCAGCGGCGACAGTCATCGGCAGACACAGCGTATTGTAGCCTGCGAAGAAATAGCGGTTCAGCTGAACAGTCTGATCGGTGTTCTGCAACATTTCCATGTTCAGTTTTGGAGAACTGGCATAGACATTTTTTACCTTGTTTTGTGCAAAAGCAGTAGTGCAAACTGCAGTTGCCACCATCAATGTAAGTACAAATTGTTTCATACGCAATATATGTTTAAAGGTTTTGTCTGCGTGCAAAGATACAAAATAATTCATAATAAACAAGGCATAATGCATATTTTTTCGTACCTTTGTCGCGCATTTTAAGAAAAAGACATGTTTGACGTACAGAAAATACGAGAAAATTTCCCAATATTGAGTCGTCAGGTATACGGTAAGCCACTGGTATACCTGGACAATGCCGCCACCACACAGAAGCCGTTGTGCGTACTCGATGCTATGCGCGACGAGTACCTCAACGTCAACGCCAACGTGCATCGCGGCGTACACTACCTCAGTCAGCAGGCTACCGACTTGCACGAAGCCGCCCGTGAGAAGGTGCGCAGCTTTATCAATGCCCGTAAGATAGAGGAGATTGTCTTTACGCGTGGCACTACAGAAGCCATCAATCTGGTAGCCGCCTCGTTCTGCGAGTCGCAGATGAAGGCTGGCGATGAGGTGCTGGTTACTGAGATGGAGCACCACTCCAACATCGTCTCCTGGCAACTGCAAGCCATGAAACGAGGCATTGTGGTCAAGCACCTACCCATCACCGATGACGGTCGTCTGTGTCTCGATTCCGTCGAGACTCACATCACCGACCGCACCAAACTCATCAGTATCGCCCACGTCAGCAACGTATTGGGCACCATCAACCCTGTCGAGGACATCATCAAGACAGCCCACGCTCACGGTATCCCCGTCCTCGTGGATGGAGCACAGAGCGCACCCCACATGGCCATTGACGTGCAGGCAATGGACTGCGACTTCTTTGCCTTCAGTGGTCATAAAATGTATGGACCAACTGGCATTGGTGTACTTTATGGCAAAGAGGAATGGCTGGAGAAATTGCCGCCCTATCAGGGTGGTGGCGAAATGATTGACAAGGTGACGTGGGAGAAGACCACCTTCGAGCGCTTGCCGTTCAAATTCGAGGCTGGCACACCCGACTATGTGGCCACCCACGGCTTAGCCACCGCCATCGATTTCCTGAATAGTGTAGGCCTGGATTCCATCAAGGCCCACGAAGAGGAGCTCACCCGCTACTGCATGGAACAGCTACAGACCATTGAAGGGATGCATATCTACGGTCCTGCGGTCAGCAGCTTCTCCGCTGACAAGGACGCCGTCGTTTCCTTCAACGTCGGCACCATCCACCACCTCGATATGGGCACCCTCCTCGACCGTCTGGGTATTGCCGTCCGCACAGGTCACCACTGTGCCCAACCGCTAATGGACCGTCTCGGCATCTCAGGCACTGTACGCGCCTCGTTTGCCCTATATAATACGAAGGAAGAGGTCGATACGCTGGTAGCAGGCATCCGCCGCGTTTCTCAAATGTTTTAGTTCGTTCGACGGTTCCACCGTCGAAATATAAATATGAAAATAGGCAACATAGAACTGGGCGAGCGCCCCATCTTCCTGGCTCCCATGGAGGACGTCACAGATATTGGTTTCCGCATGCTGTGCAAGCGGTTTGGCGCCTCTATGGTATATACGGAGTTTGTATCTGCTGAGGCTCTGGTGCGCGATGTCAAGTCAACAGTCAGAAAGCTGACCATTGCTGACGAGGAGCGCCCCGTAGGCATCCAGATATACGGTCGTGATGTCGAAGCGATGGTTGAGGCCGCAAAGATTGTCGAGCAGGCTGGTCCTGACGTCATCGACCTCAACTTCGGCTGTCCTGTGAAGAAAGTGGCTGGCAAGGGCGCTGGTGCAGGCATGTTACAAAACATCCCAAAGATGCTGGAGATTACAGAGAAAGTGGTACAGGCCGTGAAACTGCCCGTTACCGTCAAGACCCGTCTGGGTTGGAACCACGAGCAACTCATCATCACCTCGCTGGCTGAACAACTGCAGGACTGTGGCATTCAGGCGTTGACTATCCACGGACGTACGCGTAGTCAGATGTACACTGGCGAGGCTGACTGGACACTCATCGGCGAGGTGAAGCGCAATCCAAACATCCACATCCCCATTATCGGCAATGGCGACATCAAGTCGCTGGACGATGCCGACCGGCACTTCGCTGAGTATGGTGTCGATGCCGTCATGATTGGTCGTGCCACCTTTGGCCAGCCGTGGTTATTCTCACGTCGCGAGTTGACCCTCGACGAGAAGATAGACGTTCTGGAAGAGCAACTCCGCATCAACATTGAGCGTTGCGACACAGAGGAAATGCGCTCCAAGGGTAAGTCGGCAGAACTCTGTGGTATTCTCCACACCCGTCGCCACCTGGCCGCCAGTCCTGTCTTCAAGGGTATTCCCAACTTCCGTGAGACCCGCATTAAGATGCTGCGTGCAGAAAAGAAGGACGACTTGCTGGCTATCCTTGAGCAATGTCGTGAACTACTGAGATAATACCGATATGGACAACCAAGAAGAAATATTCCCGATAGTCGACGAAGAAGGTCGCGTAATAGGTAGTGCCACGCGTGGCGAGTGTCATAGCGGCTCGCATCTGCTGCACCCCGTAGTCCACCTGCACGTGTTCAATTCCCAGGGCAACATTTATCTGCAACGGCGCCCTGAATGGAAAGATATACAGCCTGGCAAATGGGACACGGCTGTTGGTGGACATATAGATTACGGCGAGACGCCCGACGATGCCCTCCGTCGTGAGGTTCGCGAGGAGTTAGGCATCACCGAATTCACGCCACAGTTCATCTGCAAATATGTGTTCGAAAGCAAGCGTGAGCGCGAACTCGTCTATGTTCATCGCACCATCTACGACGGTGCTATCCGTCCCTCTGCCGAAGAACTCGACGGTGGCCGTTTCTGGACCATGCAAGAGATTCGCGACGCCATCGGCAAGGGCCCCCTCACCCCCAACTTCGAAAGCGAATTCCAAAAGTGTTTCGGCAAGGAACTGACAGACAAATAGGAATCTCATCTCCTACTGATTAGAACTAACAAAAAGCAGGCTGAAGCATGGTGACTTCAGCCTGCATGGTTTATAATTAGAATGGATCAGAGAACGTACTTACAATCTATGGCTTACAATACCTCGAAGTTGCTGTCAGCTTCTTCGTTTGTTATTTCTATGATTTCCGTTACAGAGCCCGCCAATAGTTTTGGCATACTGAAGCGAACAATTTCAGTTATCGGTTTTATATATTCCTTTTTCATATGTCCCATTTACTGATTACTCAGATACTTATTGATGATTGCTACAACATCTGAAATATCTACCACTCCATCGCCATTGACATCTGCCAAGGACTGCTCCATCGTTGACAGCGTACCTGCCAGATAACAGTTTACTAACATCACAACATCCGATACGTCTGTCACGTTGTCGCCATTGACGTCGCCAGATGCATGCTCATTACTATCTACATTGGCCTGACTCGATGTTGGCTCACCTGGATTACTTGGGTCATAGATAAACTTAGCAGTCAAATGACAGTCTTGATTCTTCATCAAATATTGGAAACTGATATTGCTGCTTATCTTTGTAGCATTTTCATACCAGCCTTGAAAGACGAAATCCTGACTGGGGTAAGCCGTAATGCTGACCCATGTTTCTTTTTCTACTTTCACGCCACTTGCTCTGTTGAAAGAACATGCGCCCTCTGGAGTACAATCCAGATAGAGGCGGTAGGCATAATTGTCAGTAGGTTCAGAAGGACTGTTGGGATTGTATTCATAGACAGCAACGAAGTTGGCATTCTCTGTACCCACCGAATATTGAAATGAGGTGGATGTAGAGTATTGCACACCGTTCTTCGTCCAATACTTAAACACGAAGTCCGCATTCCTTGAGGTATTGATAGTAACTACCGTCCCTTTCCGATAAGAGCCTTTGCCTGAGGCTGTGCCAGCTCCAGCTGGTGATACGGTCGTCGTTATCTTATACATTGCTGCAGGCTCAGGCGGGTCTTCTGGGTCATATTGTGCCCATGCACCTATGCTGCCCGTCACGAGGACGAGCAGCAAGGCTGCATAGCGTAAGATATATTTCTTTTGCATCTTTTACTTGTTAATGAGTTTCTTACCTTCCTTGATATACAACTGATTGGCCTTTGTCTCAGTTACGCGCTTACCATCTACAGTATAGATAGGACTCTGCTCGCCCTCTGCCTTTGCAGTCTTGATGCCAGTAGCACCATTTGCCAACAACAATGTGAAGCGCTGCTCGAAGGTTCCTGCCTCAGTAGTAAACGTGTACTCACCATTGCTAAGGTCAAAGGTCTCACCTGTTTGGTTGTCGCGCAGCATCACGTCGGCATCCATGCGCTTACCGCTGATAGTCATAGTGCCGGCATTGGGGGCAACATATCCTAAGCTTACCTCTCCCATTGGTCGCTCGTTAATGCTGTATCGTACCTGTTTAGTGTCAAGGCTATACAACTGAGCAACACCGTCTGACATAAATTTAGCTGCGTCCGTACCTATTTCATAGTCAGCTGTGCATTTATCGTTATATACTACACGTGTTTTGTCTGTTGTCACACCGTCTGTTAGGGTCAGGTTTACCAGATAGCGTCCTGTTTCTGCTGGACTGCGGCGGGGTGCCTGCTGTTTCTTTTCAACAATAGCATCCCATTGCTGGTAAGTATGGCGTCCGTCGCTGTCGAACTCCATCGTGCTCTGGCCTACAGGCTTCTGCACGAAGTAGCCCTCGAAGGGACTCAGATGATATTCGTCGTCGCCAGGACGTACCGTTTCATAGCTTGTGCCGTTCCATACTGTGATAGGGCCGTCGAAGTTAGTTTCGTCAATATCGTAGTAGCAGGGATAGGGCTGACCCATGAAGTTCCAGCTGGCATCTTCTGCGTTGCTCGATGGGTGGTGATTGAGAGTAATTTGTCCGTCGTTGCCAGAGAACTTGCCATACTGAGCCTTTTGCACAGGAATCAGCAAAGTGGTGTTTCTGTCACAGCGGAAGATATAACCCTGATTAGGCTCTAGGTACTCTTGTGCTATAGGCATGTGCTTCCAGCCACCATAGCCGTTGTTGGCACGCTCCTCGCCATCGTACCAGCGGAATACCCAGTTGCCTTCACACTGAATGTCGGCAATTCTGATTCTGTAAGGGAAGCAGAAGAAGTACCACTGGTTTTTCTTGATGGTCTTTTCAATATACAGATTGTTAGCATCAATATTACCGTCACCAATGATAGAACCGCTCGACGTTCCGTCGTCTATTACATGAACATCATCCAAGTCTTGGTCTTCGTTACCCTCTACGATAAGGCCGGAACCTGGATTCAAATCGGCATCTGGCTCTCCATCAATGCGGCCATTATTATCGTCCAAGGTATAGTCATGATTCAGATAGAAGTATTCATAGGGTTCATCAAATTCTGATAGCATAGTGAAACGACTCCACTGGGTATTCCAATAATAATTGTAGTAACTTGTGTTTGGTACGTGTAGAGTTATGTTGGCAAATACGCATCCTGCAAAAGTTTCTTGTGAAATGGAGGTAGGTTCGATAGTGTAGGTATATACATCCGTAATGCCAGTACAATTCTCGAATGCTCGTGAACCAATTGACGTAATAGAACTAGGTATCCGTACCTCTCTAAGTTGGCCACATGAACCGAAACAATAATATCCTATTTGCTTAAGACTTGGTGGAAAAACCAATGTTGTAATTTTTGTTCCGACGAAATTAGATGGTCCAATATATTTTAATGTCGACGGAAAGTTAATTATCTTAATATTGCTACATGACCAAAAAGCCTGATCACCAATAGATACAAGTCCCTCTGGTAGGTCAATTGATGTGAGACCTCCGCATGCTCGAAATGCATCATGTCCTATAGCGGTAATGGTATTAGGTAATTTGATAGACAGCAAATTCCCCATACCATAAAAGAAATAATCTCCAATGACATCGTCTGTAGTCTTGCAACCTTGGTAATATTCATAGTCGTTAGCAACAATTCTGGCATTACTAAGGTTTATACTATGGAGATTCGGCATCTTATTGCGAATAATCATGACATCGTAACTATTGATGGTACCAGTCACTTTTAGACTTACTACGTTGTCTAAGTTCGCCTCACCTATCGTGGCGTGAACGGCTGATGAATTACTTAGAGCTTCTACGTCTATATCGTAATCTATTTTTGTCACATCTGAAAATATACGGGATGCATATGTGCTCCATCCATCAGCAACTTTATAGCTATTCACTAATGCGTCTGGGACAGAGATGATAGTGTTGCTATTGAAAACATAGGCTCCCAATGAAGGAGGAGTTGTTGTATTAATTGAAAATATAAGTGCGCCAGTAAAAGCATTCCTCCCGATACTCACCAAATTGGGTGCTTTAATATCTATGTTTTTAACAGAACCTTGAAACGCATAATCCCCTATGCTTGACAGAGTATTTGAATGTATCTTAACATCAGAGAAATTTGAACATTCACTAAATGCATAAGTTCCTATTGAAGAACAATTGCTGAAGCTTCCCTCAAAAGACAGCTTCCTACAATTGGAAAATGCATAATTCTGTACTGATGTCAATAAATCTAGATTAATTGTAGCGACTAGTAAGTCGCAATCATAAAATGCGGAAGCACCAACCGTCTGAAGACTTTCCAAGCTACCAACTGATACTAATTTGTAACAATTACGAAATGCATTGGTACCTATAGACAGACATTTTGAAAGATTACCGATATTTGCAAGTTGGTTACAGCCATAAAAGGCAGAGTTGCTTATACTGGTACATTCTGCTAAATCTACAGTCTTTAAACTTGAACAATTGGAGAAGGCATCATTGCTTATTGTGCTGCAATTTGAAAGTCCTTCTACATGAAGAAGACGAGTACACCCTTCAAAAGCTTGAGACATTATAACTGTTACAGAAGTCGGTATTGTGACATTTTTTATAGTAGAATTGTTTCTAAAGGTACGATTAATTCTTGTAACAGGCATCCCTAAGATAGAGTTTGGTACTATAACGTTTTCGCTATAACCTTCAACCCCATCAATAAAAGCATTCCCATCGTTGACACTATAAGTCCATGTTACGCCATTTTCATCTGTATAATTTTCTGCTTGTGAAATAGTGAAACATAGTAGAAGTGATAATGAAATCAGAAATAGTTTTTTCATAAGGCTTTATTGTTTTAGTGAATATTACTTGTTAATGACTTTCTTGTTATTAATAATGTATAGACGACTTGCTTGTGGCTGCTCCACACGCTTGCCGTCTATGGAGTAGATGGTATGGGGCTGAGGCTTAGCAGCAGTCTGCTGAATGCCCGTTTCCTCGCCAACGACGAAGCCCAAAGCATTAGCGGCACTGGGGACTACCGCCCAGCAACGACCCTCAGGAATGGCAAACGTAGTGCCGTTGATAACGTAGAACTTAACACCACTGCCCTGATTCTGCAAGACATAGCCCTCCGTCACCTGCTGAGCCTTGATGGCACCATGCAGATAACCAGCAATGGCTGTCTCTACATACTGTGAAGCATCTACCGTACCTGTCAACGTACCTTCATAGCCCGAAGCAGCATAAAGGATATAAGGTGTGTAGGCCTCGAAGTTGGTGGCAGGCGTTAATACCAAGTTGTCGCTCTGCACCTCATTGCAGCTATAGGCTTTCAAGCCTGAAGGGATAGCGGCATCGAAAGGTAGAACGCATGTGCCCCACTGGTTGCCAGCACTCACGCTAAGGGTTACCTGACTTGTAGCAGAAACCGTTACCTGCTGCGACTGGTCTGCCGGCACATACTTAGTGCCGTCTGCTGTAGTCAGGTTCTGGCCACTGAACTGTAGGTCGGCCTCACCAGGCTTCATATAAGGAGAAGCCACAATGAGCACACGGAACAGTTTGCCACCATTTGCTGTAAACGATTCGGAAGCATTGCTGTAGCAGGCCACGCGCAAAACCCGTTCACCAGCCTCACCATAACTGCAAGAGAAAACATGCGAATAAGTAATGTCGCCCGTCACGATATCCTCAGAACTGGGATACATCGAATTCTTCAACATGGACACGGCTGGCTTTCCTGCATTGATATAGACGGAAAGCCCCTCAGGAAACTGGATGTCCAGATTGTAGGCAGAATAGGCACGGCTACCCGACAAGCTGACATCAAAGTAGGCATAGTTGCCTCCAGGTGCTACTGTGACGTTACTGATGATGAAGCTGTCGTCTGTATTGATGGCCCATGCAGCAGGCAACAACCACACTAAAAGGAAACAGATGAGTAAAGGTCTTTTCATATTGGCATAACACAACTCAGCCTATAGACCCCTCGGATTCTGCTTGTTAATAACTATTGTTAGGTTAGCATCTTTATACGAAAAGCGTGGGAGTCTGATCTGTTACTCGTCCCACTCCTCGAGGCTGTGGCATCGCCCTAATCGTCTGAACGAGCAACGCCGAAGCCCACGCGTATGTAGATACCATACCACTATGGATACAGGTATTACACACCCAATGAGCGTCTCCGTTGCCTTGCTCTTGACGATTAGTTTGGAACTGCCACATTCCGAGAAGTCAAAAGACAAAGCGTAAGATAACGCCTTCCTTATGTATATATCCCCACACCTCCGCTTCGGCTTTTGACTTCCACATTGGAATGAGAACGCTGCAAAGATACAAAATAAAATTGAAAGTTGTATCATTTGTATGCTGATTTTTACAAATGGTACGCAAAAAAGAACAAGTCAGGCAATAATGGGTCCCAATTATTTAATACGAAAAAAGATGCTAATGATTCTTTTGAGCAACACAAAGAAAAAGGCAAGATTTTTTGTCTTGTCGCTGAAGATAGGAGATATCCAAGGCTCCTAAAGCATATAGGTAGGAATGTAAAAACTGGTATTCAAAAAAATAAGAAAAATTGAAAGTTTCCATTTTTCGTGTAGCTCTGTCTCTTTGTTACCTCGCTATACTATTTATCTTCTGTCAACATTTGTGCAGTCAACTCAAAATCGTCAACGATGGCTTTTGCCAACGGATTTCTGTTTTCCACAATAATTGCGGCATAAATTCCCTGACCTTCTATCACTGCGCTTGCAGTCTTGATGGTAAAACGTTCTGGTTCTGCAGATTCCTCAAACCAACGTAAGAACAGTCGGTTGCGTGCAGCCTCACGGCTATCACTTGTATCACACAAATATAGTAGTCCATCTAAATTCTCACGAAAGAACTCGTCAACAATTACAAGCGTGGTATTTTTTACATCAGGGTCGTATGAAGCATGGAGTTTATTCTGATTACTGATAGACAACTGATAAGTTTCGCATCCGCCAAGAGGGTCGTTCTCGATAAAACCAACACCATAGATGACACCCTTAGCTGTCTGAAACACATAATCGCCATCATCTGCTCTTTTGACCAGATATGGCGATTTCGTATTAATATAATCCAAGGAAAGGTCGTTCATTGTCTTTATGCTGTTGTATACAGATTAGTTACATCAGCATATTTCGCTTCGAACTTTTCTTCCCAATCCTTCTTGCGATTCAGTGCGTTCTTAAAACGTTTTAATGCTTCTTCCTTTGTCAGTTTCATAATTCACTCCTATATTATTTCAGTGCAAAGATAAGAAGAAAAATTGAAAGTTGTATCATTTGCTTGCTGATTTTTGCAAATGATACGTAAAAAAAACAAAGTTAGGAACTTATGGTCACTTCTCTATTCAGCAAATTATTAGCCAAAATCTGATATTTTGGGGTTAAAAATGCGAAAAAGCGTGTTTAACGCAGAAAAAAATTTCTGAGAGAAATTTGCAAAAAATGGCTCAAACCCACACTATTTCAACTATCATGCTGATATATAATGTGTTAAGTAGTGTAGGTTACTATAAAATGGAATGAGTAACCTTCACTTTTTGATATAAAATCTTGCTATTTCGAGTAAAAATACAGCAAACATACTGGTTCATAGGGTGTTTGGTATTTGTTTTTATATGTCAAACACGCTGTTTTAGGGCACAAACACACTGTTTTTAGCTGTAAAACACAGTGTTTAGCAAGAAAAACAAATCTTCAAACAACTTGTTTGTAATGTAGAAGGTTATTATAAAAAACAAGGGAAATGAGAAAAAAAGTGTAGGTTAATGGTGTAACAATCTTTAAACATACACTGCGTTGCACCCTTTATACATCGGCATTCCAGAAGATGAGTGATGGTTTAAGCCATTATTTGTAAATTATTCTCAGAAGATTTTCACAGAGAGAATTGCATTCTTACCTACAAAGAGGTGGACACTATGGTCGCGCAACACATTGGCAATAGGAGAAAAGGCCCATTCCATCGGGAATCGGCATACAAGCAGGCACAGTATAGCAGCGATTTAAGGAACAATCGCCAAAGGCGGAAACTATTTCAAAAGATTATCGATAACCTGCAAACAGTCGGCAGCACTAACGGGCTTGGCAAGGAAAGCATTGCAGCCTGCCTCCATAGCCTGCTGGCGGTCGGTGTCGAAAGCATTGGCGGTGAGTGCAACTATCGGCAAGTTGGGCAACATGCCCTTGATCTGCTTGGTAGCAGTCAAGCCATCCATCTTGGGCATCTTCAAGTCCATCAAAATCAGGTCAGGATGCTCAGTAGAGGCCTTATCTACAGCCTCTTGTCCGTTACAAGCGCGAAAATACTCATAGTGGCCTTTGAGAATAAAGGTCATCAACAGATAATTGCTGTCATTATCTTCTGCAACGAGGATACGTTTCATAGGTTTTTTCTTAATTAATTTCGTTAATAGATTACAAAAGTAACATTTTTATCTGAAATTCCTTGTGTGTTTGCAACTTTTTAACTAATTTTGTAGCTTATAAGTGGTTCAGAACTATCATGACAGTAGCAGACTATATTAAACTCAACACCGACGAGAAGCGTTTTTCCTTTGAAGTGCTGCCCCCCTTGAAGGGCAATGGCACGGAGACATTGTTTAAGACCATCGACAAGTTGGCCGTATTCAATCCTGCCTTCATCAACATCACGACGCACCACTCGGAATACGTCTATAAAGAGCTCGACAACGGGCAATATGAGCGACAGCGCATTCGTCGTCGCCCAGGCACCATCGCCATAGCCGCCGCCATTCAGCACCGCTATGACATCCCCGTAGAGCCGCATGTCATCTGCAGTGGACAGACCATCGAGCAGATAGAGTACGAGCTGTTGGATCTGCAGTTTTTAGGTATCCGCAACCTGATGTTGCTGCGTGGCGACAAGGCTAAGGAAGACAGCCAGTTCACACCAACGCCAGGCGGTCATGCCCACACCACAGACCTGATTCGTCAGGTGGCACGCTTCAATGAAGGCTTCTTTGCTGATGGCACCCCCATCAAACACCCTGGTCCGAAGTTCGACTTCGGTGTGGCCTGTTATCCTGAGAAGCACGAGGAGGCACCCAACCTGGAGCGCGATATGGAGTATCTGAAACAGAAGCAGGACTTGGGTGCACAGTACGCCGTCACCCAGCTGTTCTTCGACAACCAGAAATACTTCGACTTTGTGAAGAAAGCCCGCGAGATGGGCATCACGATACCTATCGTGCCAGGCATCAAGCCTATGGCAAAGCTCAGTCAGTTGACGGTGGTTCCCAAGACATTCCACTGTGACATCCCTGAGGCGCTGGCCAAGGAGATTGTGAAGTGTAAGACCGATGAGCAGGCCCGCCAGTTGGGCATCGAGTGGACTACCGCCCAATGCCAGGAGCTCTACGATGCAGGCATTCATAACATCCACTTCTACACGGTGTCGGCAGTAGATTCTGTAGCAGAAATCGCCAAACGACTTTTGTAAGTTGAGAGTTGGCAGTTGAGAGTTGAAAGTTATGTTTGAGCAGGTTATAGGACAACACGACGTACAGCAGCGACTGATGCAGCTGATCAGCGAGGAGCGACTGCCCCACGCCCTGATGTTGTGTGGTCCGCAGGGCTGTGGCAAAAAGGCACTGGCCATCGGCTTTGCCAAAGTATTGCTAACGGCTAATGGACAAAAGCCCTCAGCAATGGTTGACAAGCTGGAGCATCCCGACCTGCACTTCACCTATCCTACCATCAAGCTACCCTCAATGGGTGCCGACCACAAGCCCGTCAGCGACGACTTTGCCGCACAGTGGCACGACATGGTGATGGGAGGCTACTACTTCAACATGACCGACTGGCTGGAACAGATGGGTGGCGAGAACCAACAAGCCATTATCACCGCGGGCGAGAGCGACGCCTTAATACGTAAACTGTCGCTGAAGTCCAGTCAGGGAGGCTATAAGGTCAGTATCATCTGGTTGCCAGAGCGCATGAATATAGAATGTGCCAACAAGATACTGAAACTGCTGGAGGAACCACCCTCACAGACCGTCTTCATCATGGTGTGCGAAGAGCCGGAGAAACTGTTGGAGACTATTCGCAGTCGTGTACAGCGCATTGACGTGAAGCGCATCGACACCGACAGCATCTGTCAGGCGCTGAAAGAGAAGCGCGGACTGAGCGACGATATGGCACAGCGCATCAGCCGCATGGCCAACGGTAGCTGGCGACAGGCGATGGAGCTATTGACCGCCGATACGGAAAACGAGCTATTCTTAGATCTCTTCCAGGCACTCATGCGACTGGCCTACCAGCGTAAAATCAAGGAGCTGAAACAGTGGAGTGAGCAGTTGGCATCAATGGGTCGTGAGCGCCAGAAGCGCTTTCTGACCTACTTCCTGCGACTCATCCGCGAGAACTTCATGTACAACTTCCAAGAGAGAGACCTTTGCTACATGTCACAACGGGAAGAAGAGTTTGCACGCAACTTCGCACGCTTCATCAACGAGGCCAACATCCTGCCTATCACCGAACTGGCCGACCGTGCCATCCGTGATATCGGGCAAAATGCCAATGCCAAGATAGTATTCTTCGATATGGCGCTGCAAATGATTGTTTTGCTAATACAAAAATAAGATATATATGGAAAAAGAACTCATGATAATGACTGGTTGCGACCGCGGACTGTGCAAGCATGCCGTGGGCAGACAAGACCGTCAGCTGAACACCTACGACTGGCTGGCCGACGTACCAGGCAATACCGAAACTACCGACCTCGTGGAGGTTCAGTTCAAGCATACCCGCAAGGGCTATTATCATAATGTCAATAACCTGCCACTGAAGAAAGGCGACATCGTAGCTGTCGAGGCCAATCCAGGTCATGACATCGGCGTGGTATCGCTGACAGGACGCCTGGCCGCCATTCAGATGAAGAAAGCCAACCTCAAGTCGGCTGACGATATTCGTCGTGTCTACCGTCTGGCACGTCCTGTGGATATGGAGAAATATCAGGAGGCCAAGAGCCGCGAACATGCCACGATGATTGAGAGTCGCCAGATTGCCAAAGGCTTGGGACTGCAGATGAAGATTGGCGATGTGGAATATCAAGGCGACTGCAACAAGGCCATCTTCTATTATATCGCTGACGAGCGTGTCGACTTCCGACAGCTTATCAAGGACCTTGCCGCTACGTTCCATGTGCGCATCGAGATGAAGCAGATTGGCGCCCGCCAGGAGGCTGGTCTTATTGGTGGCACTGGCCCCTGCGGTCGTGAGCTGTGCTGTGCTACGTGGATGAAGAACTTCGTCAGCGTAGGCACACAGTCTGCCCGCTATCAGGATATCTCGTTGAATCCGCAGAAGTTGGCGGGTATGTGTGCCAAACTGAAGTGCTGTCTGAACTATGAGGTTGACGACTATGTAGAGGCCAGTCGCCAGTTGCCTCCAAAGGATATCCAGTTACAGACACAGGATTCCGACTACTACTATTTTAAGGCAGACATTCTGGCAGGACTCATCACCTACTCTACTGACAAGAACATCGCCGCAAACTTGGAAACAATTACGGCAGAGCGTGCCAAGCAGATTATCGAGATGAACCGTCGTGGCGAAAAGCCCGACAGCCTGACCGAAGATGGTGGTCAGAAGGCGGCACAAGGCCCTGTCGATTTGGCTACACAGGAGAATATTGCCCGCTTCGACCGTTCGAAGAAAAAGAAGAAAAAGAAGAACCGCAAGCCACAAGCTCCCCGCAATGACCAATAAGCATTGGCTTCTTTGCATCCTACTGGCGGTATGTCTGTTTACTGCTTGTAATCAGTCATCGACCGTTTACTACCACTACGAGGACACTCTCGAAAGTGGGTGGGAGCAGTATAACCAGCTGACTTTTGACACGGATAAGTTAGCAGACGATGCTACCTATCAGGAAGAAGTGGCTTTGCGTATTAACAACAGGTACCCCTATATGCAGGTAAGGCTCATTGTGCAGCAGACGGTCTATCCATCAGGACTCACCACGACCGATATGCTGGACTGTGACCTCATTGACGAGCATGGCAATGCGATGGGACAGGGTGTCAGCCAGTACCAATATATCTTTCCGCTGAAAAATTTGCAGTTACACCGTGGAGAGTCGTTGCACGTGTCAGTACGCCACGACATGAATCGTGAAATACTGCCAGGCATTACCAGCATCGGAATCAAGCTAAGTAAAAAAGAATAGGCGTCTTTTAGCGTTTGATGACATAACCATCACGCTTCTTGTTAAAGGCCTCCAAGCGGATAGTATGCGCCTCATGATCGAAGAAACGGTTAGGATTAACGGCCTGTCCACCTATGCGCGTCTCAAAATGCAAATGTGGCGTAGAGGCTCGTCCTGTCTGTCCTGTTAGGGCAATGACCTGACCTGCTTTCACCTGCTCGCCAACCTTTACTAAGTTCTTGGAATTATGGCTGTAGTAAGTCTCCAAACCATTATCATGGCGTAGGCGTATCAGATTACCATAACCAGAGAACGGACCAGAGAAGACAACCTCACCATCAAAAGCGGCATGTATCTCATCCTTATTGACCGTCTTCAGGTCAACACCCGTATGGCGACGGCCACCACGACTGCCGAAAGGACTAATCACCTTCGCACCTAACAACGGATAGCTCCACCACTGCACAGAAGCGGGTTGTTCGATGACAGGCTCCTTCATCACACTGACATTGACCTTCCAGTTGGCAGTCTTCTGGAACAACACAACCTGCTGGCGTAGCTGATGACTCTCTGGACTGAAAATAATGGAAGGATTGATGCGACTGCCATTAACCATAATGGCAAAGCGACAGAACGTACGACCTTTCTCAGTGCCTACGATGGCGATGGTCTGACCTGCTTTCACACGGTCGCCAGACTTCACCAGATTCTGGGCATTATTACCATATACCGTCTCCAGACCGTTGCCGTGACGCACCACGATGACATGACCGTAGGAAGGGATGTATTTCGACAGGCGTACCACACCGGCAAACATCGACTTGACGGCATCGCCACGTGCAGTCTCTATCTCTACAGTATAGTCTGTCAGCACCTTAGCCTTACCCACTGGCAAAGGAAAAGAATAGTCACGGTCTCGTCCACTGCTGAAGTCAATAGTGAAAGCATCCGACTTCTCAAAAAGTGTCGGATCACTAATACTAATCTGTTGTTGTTCGAGTGCCGTAAACTGCGTCTGGGCACACGACGACAACGCAAACATCACAACAACAGCAAGAGACAGGTGACGTATCTTCATAGGCTATTCGGGATCATCCCAATCTTCTATGTCGTCTATATACTCTATATCGTCCATCTCATCGATGTCATCGACATATTCGATATCCTCGTCTTCACCCTCATCAGCCAACTCTTCAGCAAAGCGCGTCATATCCTTATCACGGTGAACAAGGGTATCCTCTGCCATAACAGCGGCCAGCTTGTTGCTCTCAGCATTGAGCTCTCGCCAAAGCACGTCCTTTAACTCGTCAAGTCCCTGATTGGCCACAGCAGAGATGAACACACAGGGAAGATCCTGTGGCAACGTCTCGCGAAGCATCTCTATCAGTTCCTCATCGAGCAGGTCACACTTGGTGATGGCCAGCACACGGTGCTTGTCAAGCATGTCGGGATTGAACTGAGCCAACTCGTTAAGCAGAATCTCATATTCACGCTTAATATCATCCGTATCGCCAGGCACCATGAAGAGTAACAGCGAGTTACGCTCAATATGACGTAGGAAGCGCAATCCCAAGCCCTTACCTTCGGCAGCTCCCTCGATAATACCTGGGATATCAGCCATCACAAACGACTTGTTATCGCGATAACCCACAATACCCAGCGAAGGCTCCATTGTGGTGAAAGGATAGTTGGCAATCTTCGGGCGGGCGTTGGACAACGACGACAACAGCGTCGATTTGCCTGCATTAGGAAAGCCCACCAGTCCGACATCTGCCAGCAGTTTCAGTTCCAGAATGATGGTCATCTCCTGCATGGGTTCCCCTGGCTGTGCATAGCGTGGAGCCTGATTGGTAGCGGTGCGGAACTGGAAATTACCCAGTCCGCCACGACCACCTTTCAGAAGTACTATTTCCTGACCATCATAAGTAATATCGCAGACATATTTTCCCGTCTCAGCATTATACACCACCGTACCGCAGGGTACATCGATGTAGATGTCCTTACCATCGGTGCCGTGACACTTGTCGCGCCCACCATTGCCTCCATGTTCAGCAAAGATGTGGCGCTCGTATTTCAGGTGTAACAGCGTCCAGTAGTTGTGATTACCACGCAAGATGATGCTGCCACCCTTACCGCCATCGCCACCATCAGGACCGCCATTGGGGTTATACTTCACATGACGCAGGTGCATAGAGCCTTTACCGCCCTTGCCTGACCGACACATGATTTTTACATAGTCTACGAAATTACTTTCTGGCATAAAAATTAAAGGTTATCAATTACATTCTTGATGTCGCCGAAGATACGCTCCAGTGTACCACTACCATTGATGTGATGATGCAGTCCTTCCTGTTTGTACCACTCGATAAGCGGCTGGGTCTGTGAGTGATAGACAACGAGACGCTTCTTGATGGTCTCCTCGTTGTCGTCTGCACGACCACTCTGCTGTCCACGGAGAATCAAGCGCTTCATCAGTTCATCCTCAGGAACATCGAGCTCAATCATAGCAGCCACCTTGTCGCCTCGCTCATCAAGCATCTTCTTCAGGGCTTCAGCCTGTGGAATGGTACGGGGGAAGCCATCAAAGATAACTCCCTTATGGCCACGACCAAACTCGTCGTATTTCTTAGCCAGAATGGACACCATCAGGTCGTCAGGTATCAGCTGGCCATTGTCAATGAAACCTTGGGCTGTCTTGCCCAGTTCCGTACCGTTCTTAATCTCATTGCGGAGCACGTCACCTGTAGAGATATGTTCCAGTCCGTAGTGCTCAATCATCAAATCACTCTGTGTTCCCTTTCCTGAGCCGGGAGCACCAAAAATTACAATGTTCTTCATCCTGATTTTAATTACTTTTTTGTCTTGTTTGATTTGTGTTTCTTTTCCTTTATACCACAGGTCAGTCATGAGGTCCTTGTTACGGGCCTCTACATCACTGGGCAGATGAGGGAGTTTAACCTCGCGCATAGCTTATTCTACTAGTGTATAAATCTCCCTGAGATTACGTCCGTACTGGTCGTAATCCAAACCATATCCTACAATGAAGTCGTTGGGAATAGAGAAGCAGGCATAGTCTATGTCAATAGGCTCTTGCAACTTATCAGGTTTCACAAACAATGAACAGACATGCACCGATGCCAGACGGCGGGTCCCCAATGACTCCATCATCTGTTTCATCGTCCTACCTGTGTCAACAATGTCTTCAATGATGATGACAGTACGATCTGTCAAATCTTCATTGATACCAAAAATCTCCTTGACCTTACCAGTAGATGTGGTGCCCTGATAAGAAGCCAACTTAACAAATGAGATTTCACATGGAATGGTAATCTCACGCATCAAGTCCGCAGCAAACATAAATGCTCCGTTCAGTACTCCGAGGAAGAGCGGATTCTTGCCCGCCATGTCCTCATTAATTTTTGCAGCAACCTCACGAATGCGTTGCTTAATTTCTTGCTCAGAAATGGACGTTTTGAACGTTTTGTCCTTGATTTTAACTATGCTCATTTTAAAAAAACATGAATTTTGCCACAAAATTACAATTTTTTTCGCAAATATAGGTATTGTATAACATATTTTTCGTATTTTTGCATACTGAATGAAGATATTCACAAGTGCTCAGATAAAAGAGCTGGATAAATTCACCATTGAGAACGAACCTATTTCGAGTCTCAATCTGATGGAACGCGCCGCCCAAACGATGACGCGGGCCATTACTGAGTTGTGGGCATCCTCTACACCTATTGTGGTGTTTGCAGGACCAGGCAACAATGGTGGTGACGCACTGGCAATAGCCCGACTATTGGCTGAGCGGGGATATCAAGTTGTCGCCTACCTGTTCAATATCAGTGGGCATCTTTCTCCAGACTGTGCGGCCAACAAGAAGCAGTTGGAAGAGAACAAGCGTATCCGCCAGTTCATAGAGGTCACACAAGAGTTCGACCCACCCGTACTTGATGAGAAGACACTTGTTGTAGATGGTCTCTTCGGTTCTGGTCTTAACAAGCCCCTAGCTGGTGGTTTTGCTTCATTGGTCAAATACATCAATGCTTCACCATCGAAGATAGTCAGCATAGACATGCCGTCAGGACTCATGGCTGAAGACAATACCTACAATGTCAGGGCGAACATCATTCGCGCACATCTGACCTTGACGCTGCAACAGCCCAAATTGTCATTCTTCTTTGCTGAGAATCAGCAGTTCATTGGCCAGTTGCGTATCCTTGACATCCGACTTAGCCAAGAGGGTATTCAGCGAATAGAGGCTCCCTATACCGTTATCGAGGAGAACGACATCCGCCAATGCATCATTCCGCGCGACCGTTTTGCCCACAAAGGACAGATGGGTAATGCGCTTATCATCGCCGGCAGTTATTGCATGGCAGGAGCTGCAATCTTGGCGGCCAGAGCATGTCTGCGCTCTGGTGTCGGCAAACTCACCGTCAATACGCCTAAGCGCAATATTCCCATTATCCAACAGGCTGTTCCTGAAGCCATTATCCAGACAGGACCGGAAGAGACTATCTTTGCCGAGACTGTAGATACGGAAGACTATAATGCACTGGGCATCGGACCGGGCTTGGGACAAAGTGAGCAAACCGCCATTGCCCTCATTGCCCAACTGCGCCGTACACAGTGCCCAATAGTTGCTGATGCAGACGCTCTTAACATTCTTGCGAATCACCGAGCATGGCTTCAGCAGTTACCAAAGGGAATTATCCTGACACCCCACCCCAAGGAGTTCGACCGACTGGAAGGTCATAGTACAGACAGCTATGAGCGCCTGACCAAGGCCTGCAACCTGGCAGAACGCCTGCAAGGCATTGTCATCCTCAAGGGGCAATATACTGCTATTTGCATGGCTGACGGCCATGTGATGTTCAATCCCACTGGCAATGCCGGTATGGCAACTGCCGGTAGTGGTGATGTGTTGACAGGTATTATCACTGGACTACTGGCTCGCGGCTATCAGCCGAAAGAAGCTTGTATGGTAGGTGTCTACCTGCACGGACTGGCCGGTGATTTAGCCGCGGCAGACTTAGGAGAAGAAAGTTTGCTCGCTAGCGATATAATCCGTTACTTGTCAAGGGCTTTTAAAAGACTGAAAGATTAAAAACAGATAGAGACATGAAAAGATTACTATTTGCATCCATGCTCTTGTGTAGCATAGTAGCAATGGCACAACAACAAACAACACAGATGAAGCCAGGCAAAACTGCTGAAGGCATTATCTACTATTTGCCTAAGACTGCCATTGAGTTTAACTTGCTCATTGAAAAGAAGACGTACACCCCTGGCATCTTTGCCAAATACGGGGAGAAGTACCTTCGTCTGCGTGGCATTAAACAAGAGGAAGAGGTAACCTACAGCATTGCCAACTATGGACTAACACAGATTGGTATAATCGATACCACCAAGTGTTTTTATGTAAAGACCAAAGGCGGCAAATGCGAGACGGCAGAGATTCATCTTACCAATGACGGTGTGCTGCAGTCTATTAATGCTGACCCTGTAACAGTCAAGCCACGTGTTCCCTTCAAACCCGCCCCTCCTGTCAAGGAGCCTGATCCCAAGCAGTATCTTAATGCAGAGGTACTTTCAGCAGGTAGTACAGCCAAGATGGCTGAGCTCACCGTAGATCAGATTATCGAACTGCAGGAGCGTCGCCAAGCACTCATCACTGGTGAAGCCGAGGATATTCCACAGGATGAGCAACAGTTGCAACTCATGATTGACGAGATTGACAAACAGCGTGAGATTCTGCTGACACTCTTTACCGGTACCACACACCGAGATACTGTTGAACAGATGCTTATCGTATGTCCAGAGAAAGAGGTGGAACGCGAAGTAATCTTCCGTCTCTCAAAGAAAATTGGACTTGTCGACAAAGACGATCTCTCAGGCGTACCTTATTATATGTCTATAGAAGACATGCACCGTACTACTTTCCAGAAGTATGATGTCGATGAGAAGAAGAAAGAGGGTGGCTTCTACGTCAACGTACCAGGTCGTATCAAGATGACGCTGCATCGTGACAACCATTTCCTCGGCTCCTTTGACCTGTATGCTGCACAGTTCGGTTTTGTTGAGTTGCGTAGTGGTTCGCTCTTCAAGCGTTACGTCACCCACATGACCCTCAACCCCACAACAGGTTCAGTGGACAAGATTCATGCAGATATGGGCAAATAATTTTGAGGCACTGAAGCTTCGAATTATTGATCATAAAACAATAAAGGCTTTCCAAATTGGAAAGCCTTTATTATTGGATGCTTTATCGATTAGCACTGAGCCAACTTACCGTCAGAACCAAGCACATTCACAATCTTGTGGATGTACATCTTCTTCATATTCTCACGAGCGGGCTTCAGATACTGACGAGGATCGAAGTCTCCAGGATGCTCAGCGAGGTGCTGACGGATAGCAGCGGTCATAGCCAGACGAGAGTCAGAGTCGATGTTGATCTTGCAGACAGCGCTCTTAGCAGCCTTGCGGAGCTGCTCCTCAGGAATACCGATAGCGGCCTCAAGCTTGCCACCGAACTTGTTGATGGTGTTCACCTCGTCCATAGGTACTGAAGAAGAACCGTGGAGCACGATGGGGAATCCGGGGAGCTTCTTCTCAATCTCAGCGAGGATGTCGAATGCCAAGGGAGGTGGAACGAGTACACCGTTCACCAGTGTGCACTGCTCAGGAGTGAACTTGTGAGCACCGTGAGAAGTACCGATAGAGATAGCCAGTGAGTCGCAACCAGTGCGGGTGGCGAAGTCGATAACCTCCTCAGGCTTGGTGTAGTGAGACTCAGCAGCGCTGACCTCATCCTCAACACCAGCGAGTACGCCGAGCTCAGCCTCAACGGTTACATCGAACTGATGAGCATAGTCAACAACCTTCTTAGCCAGAGCAACGTTCTCCTCGTAGGGGAGGTGTGAACCGTCGATCATCACTGAAGAGAAGCCCATATCGATACAATCCTTACAGAGCTCGAAGCTGTCACCGTGGTCGAGGTGCAGTACAATCTCAGGATGAGCGCAGCCCAGCTCTTTAGCGTAAGCCACAGCACCCTCAGCCATGTAGCGCAGGATGGTAGCGTTGGCATAGTTACGAGCACCCTTAGAAACCTGCATAATAACAGGTGACTTTGTCTCTACAGCTGCCATGACGATAGCCTGCATCTGCTCCATGGTGTTGAAGTTGAAAGCGGGGATAGCATAGCCACCGGCTACTGCTCTCTTGAACATCTCGCGAGTATTCACGAGACCTAAATCCTTGTAGTTTACCATAATTTTGATATTTAAATATGTTAGTTGGAAATTTTCCTGAGCGCAAAGTTAGCAATTATTTTTGGAAAACAGACAAGAAAGAATGACGGATTAGGTAGAATTTTACGGATTTTTTTCATTTCCGCATGTTCTACGTAATCCGTCAGGGTAAAATGCAAACTAAATGTTGCAATATTACTTCTCTGCGGGCTCAATCATTTTCCAGATGCAAGCAGCTAATGCACCACCAACGAACGGGCCAACAATGAAAATCCACAGATTAGTCAGCGCCGTACCTCCCTGGAAGATGGCGGGAGCCAGTGAACGAGCAGGATTCACCGATGTACCAGTATAGCGGATACATACCAAATGAACCAGTACAAGGCTCAGACCGATAGCCAGACCTACGAAATTGTTGGTAGCGCCATTTGTCTTGGCAGTAGCACCCAACACAACAAGTACGAAAACACAGGTAAAGATAATCTCTGCCAGCAGGCCGCCCAACATCGTTACGTTAGCCTGCAAATCATTAGCGCCAGTACCTTCCAAACCGGGGACATTAGTAGTCAACACATACAGCAGTGCACTACCTATAAAAGCGCCAATACACTGGAATACTATATACATAGCACCCTCTTTGGCATCCATACGTCCAGCGATAATGCAGCCCAATGTGATAGCAGGATTGATATGGCAACCAGAGATACCACCAATGGTATAAGCCATAGCCACTACAGCCAAGCCAAAGGCAAAGGCCGTACCCACTACTGCAGGGATATTGTTAATAGGATCACAACCCAGACTGACAGCAACACCGCAGCCCATCAGAACGAGCACCATCGTGCCCACCATTTCTGCTAAATACTTTTTCATAACGTCTATAGCTTTAGAAATTAATAATATGTATTGTAACTGGACGCAAATATAGTAAAAATATCCCAATGACACAAACTTTTTTATCAAAAAGTAATACTTTTCTGCTTAAATAAAACGTCTTTCATCTTTTTTCGGCATTAACGATGCAAAGATATATAAAAAATTATTATCTTTGCACACATGATAGCAGATAATCCATACATCACTCAATATCCAGAATTGATGGCAGGCAAGACCGTCCTCTATTGTCATGGTTTTGCCAGTAGTGGACAATCTGGTACGGTGGCACGACTCCGTGAGGTGATACCACAAACTAAAGTTATCGCTCCCGATCTGCCCATCCACCCCACAGAGGCCATCGCCCTGCTGCGCGACATCTGTCAGCAAGAACAGCCAGACCTCATCATCGGCACCTCAATGGGAGGAATGTATGCCGAGCAACTCTATGGCTACGACCGTATCTGTGTCAATCCTGCCTTGGAAATGGGTGAGACAATGAAGGCACATGGTATGACGGGAACCCAGCAATTCCAGAACCCTCGACTGGATGGTGTGCAGGAGTTCTATGTCGACAAGGCACTTATCAAGGAATATAAAGAACAAGCTGAACAGCGTTTCTCGGGTACCAACACCAACGAACAACAGCATGTCTGGGGACTCTTTGGTGACCAGGACGATGTTGTCGATACTTTTGGAATATTCAGTGCTGTCTATCCACTAGCTACTCACTTTCATGGCGAACACCGCATGAACGACAAGAGTTTTATGCATAGTGTCGTACCTGTCATCCGCTGGATAGATGATAACCAGAATAAACGTCAGCGCCCTATAATATATATAGGTATAGAGACGATGATGGATAGCTATCAGAAGCCTGTGTCTTCTGTACAAAAAGCGGTGCGCTTGCTCATTGAGCACTATCAGGTATATTTCGTTGCTACACCTGTGGACTTTTCCACCACAGCGTTGTGGCTCGAAGAATACATCAATGTACCTGCCTGGCGACACACCATCTATACTCATCGCCGCGACCTACTCTATGGTGACTATCTGATAGAGAAGAGCGATAAAAGCAGAGACAACTCACTGGCTACTATCTTGGAATATGGTAGTGATACTTTCAAAACTTGGGACGATATCATCGAATACTTCTCACGCCTTGGTGGTCAGTAGTCCTCTTTACTAAAAACCTAATATTATAAAATAACAATTAAACATGACTATGAGAAAAGCTTTATCAATGATGGTTGCAGTACTTACTGCTACTTTCACGTTCTGCTCTTGTGCCAATAGCGACAAGACAGCAGATGTCAACAACTTCCGTATTCAACGCGGTACCAATGTAAGCCATTGGCTATCACAGAACAATGAGGACCGTGGCGAGGCCCGTCGTCAGCACATCCAGGAGGACGATTTTGCACGTCTTGATTCACTGGGTTTCGACTTTGTACGCTTACCTATTGACGAAGTACAGTTCTGGGATGAAGAAGGTAACAAACTGCCTGAGGCCTGGGAACTAATGACCAATGCCATCAACTGGGCAGAGAAGCATCATCTACGCACTATCGTTGACTTGCATATCATCCGTTCACACTACTTCAATGCCGTCAACGAGGGACAAGCCGATGCTAACACCTTGTTCACTTCAGAGAAGTCACAGCAGCAACTCATCGACATGTGGTATCAGCTGTCTGACGTGCTGAAAGGATACAGCGTAGACTCAGTGGCTTATGAGTTCATGAACGAACCCGTAGCTGAAGACCATGAGCAGTGGAACCAGCTGATTGCTAAGGTTCACAAGGCACTGCGCGAGCGCGAGCCTCAGCGTACCCTGGTCATTGGCTCGAACATGTGGCAGGGCTATGAGACCATGAAGTATTTGAAGGTGCCCGAAGGCGACAAGAACATCATCCTGTCCTTCCACTACTACAATCCTATGATTCTGACCCACTATGGTGCATGGTGGACGCCCATCGGCAAGTATACTGGCAAGGTAAACTATCCTGGTGTACTGGTATCGAAGGAAGACTATGAGGCTGCTTCCGACACTGTCAAGGCTCTGATTGACGAGAACCACTATACAACTCAGGAGTGGAACATCGACAAGATCCGTGCTGACTTCAAGGATGCTATCGAAGCTGCCAAGAAGTACGACCTTCAGCTGTTCTGTGGCGAGTGGGGTGTCTACGAACCCGTTGACCGCGAGTTGGCTTACAAGTGGACAAAGGATATGTTGACCGTATTCAAGGAGAACAACATTGCTTGGACCACCTGGTGCTACGACGCAGACTTCGGCTTCTGGGATCAGCAGAAGCACGAATTCAAGGACAAGGGACTTGTTGACTTGCTGACAGAAAAATAAGACGAAATAACGTTATAACGTAATAACGAAATAAAAATAGATATGAAAACATTCGGACATTTCGACGATGAGCATCGCGAGTACGTCATCACTGACCCCGCAACTCCGTTCCCATGGATTAACTACCTGGGTAATGAGGACTTCTTCGGCCTCATCTCCAATACCGCTGGTGGCTATGACTTCTATAAGGATGCCAAGTTCCGCCGCATCACACGTTACCGCTACAACGGCGTTCCCATGGATGCCGGTGGTCGCTACTTCTATATCAAGGATGGAGAGACCGTATGGAATCCTGGCTGGAAACCCTGCAAGACTCCCCTGGACAGCTATGAGTGCCGTCACGGTATGAACTACACCCGTATCACGGGTAGCAAGAATGATGTCGAGGCTTCGGTACTCTTCTTCGTTCCTCTGCACACATGGGCAGAGGTGCAGAAGCTGACGCTGAAGAACACCTCTAAGGAGGTGAAGACGCTGAAGCTCTTCTCGTTTGCTGAGTGGTGTCTGTGGAATGCTGCTACGGATATGGAGAACTTCCAGCGTAACTGGTCAACGGGTGAGGTGGAGATAGAGAACGGCTCTACCATCTACCACAAGACAGAATATAAGGAGCGCCGCAATCACTATGCCTACTACGCCCTGACCAATGCCAAGGCTGATGGCTACGACACTGACCGTGAGTCATTCATCGGACTGTATAACGACTTCTCTAATCCCCAGTGCGTAATGGCCGGAAAGCCCGCCAACTCACTGGCTCACGGTTGGAGCCCCATTGCCTCACATTATAAAGAGGTAACGCTACAGCCTGGCGAGCAGCAGGACTTCATCTTCGTACTGGGCTACGTAGAGAACGAGCAGGAAGAGAAGTTTGAAGATCTCAGCGGGAAAACCGCTGAGCACAAAGGGCTCATCACCTCTTTGGGCAAGCTCGACCATACTATTATTAATAAGGAGAAAGCTCATGCTGTCATTGAGCGCTTCTCAACCGTTGAGGCTGTCGATGCAGCATTCCAGGAGTTGAACAATCTGTGGGACAAGCTGCTGTCGAAGTTCTCAGTGAAGAGCGACGACGAGCGTCTGAACCGCATGGTCAACATCTGGAACCAGTATCAGTGCATGATTACGTTCTGCTTCTCACGCTCAGCAAGCTTCTTCGAGAGTGGCGTAGGCCGTGGCATGGGATTCCGTGACAGCAACCAGGATCTTGTGGGCTTTGTTCACCAGATTCCAAGTCGTGCCCGTCAGCGCATCATCGATATTGCTTCCACACAGTTCCCTGACGGTGGTTGCTACCACCAGTACCAGCCACTAACCAAGCGTGGCAACAACGACATCGGTGGTGGTTTCAACGACGACCCTTGCTGGCTCATCTTTGGTACTGTAGCATATATCAAGGAAACGGGCGACTTCTCTATCCTTGACGAGCAAGTGCCCTGGGACAACCAGCCTGGCAGTGAGGTGTCACTCTTCGAACACCTACGCATCTCGTTTAACCATGTAGTTGAGAACCTTGGTCCTCACATGCTGCCACTCATTGGTCGTGCTGACTGGAACGACTGTCTGAACCTGAACTGCTTCTCATGGGATCCTAATGAGTCGTTCCAGACCACTGAGAACAACAGCGTGGGTAGTAAAGCCGAATCGCTGATGATTGCCGGCCTCTTCGTGTTGACGGGTAAGCAATACGTAGAGCTTTGCGAAAAGATGGGCAAGCAAGAAGAAGCTCAGCGCGCTCAGAAGTGCATCGACGCTATGGTTGAAGCTGTTAAGAAGCACGGCTGGGATGGTGAATGGTATCTCCGTGCCTACGATTTCTATGGCAACAAGATTGGCTCTCATGAGAATGAGGAAGGCAAGATATTTATCGAGTCACAGGGCTTCTGCACCATGGCAGGTATCGGTCAGGAAGACGGTATGGTTGACAAGGCACTTGACAGCTGTAAGAAATACCTCGACTGCGAGCACGGCATGGTACTCAACAACCCAGCCTTCACCCGTTACTATGTGGAGATGGGTGAGATTTCCAGCTATCCCGCAGGCTATAAGGAGAATGCTGGTATCTTCTGCCACAACAATCCTTGGGTTATTATCGGTGAGACGGTTGCTCGTCGCGGAAACGATGCTTGGGAGCACTATACCAAGATATGTCCCGCATGGATCAAGGACCAGCAGCTGCATAAGGTAGAGCCATACGTCTACTGCCAGATGGTAGCTGGTAAGGATGCAGCCAAACCTGGTGAGGGTAAGAACTCATGGCTGACAGGTACGGCAGCGTGGAACTGGATTACCATCACACAGTATATCCTTGGTATCAAGCCTACCTATGATGGTATTGAGATTGATCCATGTATCCCTGAGACACTCAAGGAGTACAGTGTGAAGCGCGTACTTCGTGATGCAGAGTTTGACATTACCGTAAAGAACCCCAATGGCAAGGAGAGTGGTGTCAGTAAGATTGTGCTTGATGGTACTCCCGTCGATGGCAATATCATCAAGGCCACTCCAGGCAAACACACGGTTGAGGTCATCATGTAAGATACACTCTTCCTATCATTATAAGGGGATATGTCAATAGGCATACCCCCTTTTCTTGTATAATAAGTGCTCTCATTTTAAAACTATTTATCTTTTTTCTTGGTCAATAAAGGATTTTTATTTATCTTTGTACCAAAATGATAAACAAACCTAATTAATATGATTAAGAGCCAAAGACTTTTTCTTATAGCAGCACTCATGTTCTGCTATGGAGCGACTGAGGTGAAAGCCGCTGAAACAATGACACAGACTTGTTACAAGTTGGAAGTGCCTGAGATGAAACCTGAGTTGACAGCAACTCCTGAACTAACGTTTGAAACCACAGCAGCTCCAGAACCTAACATGGAGTTAAAGTGGAAGCCCGACTTCGACTTCTTTAAGTCAAAGACCAACAAAGGGGTGAAGGCTTACAAGTTCATGGACGACATGACGTTTGTCGGCATCCCGTTGTTTGTTGCCGGTTGGGCAGTCAAGGGCGACAAGGCCATGTTCCGCGTTAACAACGCGGCAGGTAAGAAGAACACTCAGCTGTTGACCAACTTTAAGACTGGTATCGACGATTACACCCAATTCTTCGGGCCTGCCTTGACCGTCGGTCTGAAACTTGGCGGTTATGAAGGTCGTAGCGACTGGCCCAGACTATTGGCCAGTGCAGGACTTTCGTATGCTATCATGGCAGGTTTTGTCAATGGTATCAAATACACTGCGAAGGAGATGCGTCCTGACGGATCGACTGCCAACTCATGGCCCTCAGGTCACACCGCTACCTCATTTGTCGGTGCAACCATCCTGCATAAAGAGTACGGTCTGACCCGCTCGCCTTGGTTCTCTGTTGCTGGTTATGGTGTTGCTGCAGCAACGGGAGTCATGCGTGTGTTGAACAACCGCCACTGGGTCAGCGATGTAATGTCTGGTGCTGGTATCGGTATCATGTCCACTGAGTTGGGTTATGCCATTGGTGACCTGTTCTTCAAGGGTAAGGGTCTGCTGCGCAACGACATGGAAATGAATAACGAGAACCCATCGTTCTTCAGTATCTCTATGGGCGTCGGACTCGGTACCAAGAATATCGACTTTGGCATTGATGACTTAGTAGGCATTGACCGCTTTGATCCCCAAGAGGTAGCTGCTGCTAAAGCCGCAGAGGACGAAGACGGCAAGGAGAATATTGAGTTCCGCTCTGCTACGGTTGTAGATGCTGAGGGTGCCTATTTCTTCAATAAGTATGTAGGTATCGGTGGCCGCTTCCGTGTACGTGCCATGTCAGCCAAATCGTTTGAACGATTCGCCGACATAGAGACGATGGCTGGTAGCTCATTGTATGCATGGGATGAATTCTATGAGGCCTGTGGCCAGAAGAATGTCATACCAGAAGCTGAATGGAATAATGCCATGTGGGGTCCCACCATGGAAAATGGTCCTATTAGCGATATCAACGCAGTGGTAGAGAGTGACCACCTGACGGAGTTCTCTGCCAGCCTTGGTCTCTATTTCAACATTCCACTTTGCAAGAATTTCTCACTGGGAACAAAGTTGCTCGTTGGCCGTTCCTTCATGCAGGAGATGGACATCGACGGACAAGTCAAAGGTTATGTGAAGGATATGGATTATAATATAAACCTTTCCAGCACCAATGGCGTCATGAATTATAGCACAACTATCGAAAAGCCCAAAACTGGAGGAGAATACGAATACACTTGGGACTATGTTACTGTTGGTGGTAAGAGCAGCACTACCTGGGGCACAGGTATCTCGCTGACCTATCGCTACAAGTCGAACTTCTCATGGAAGCTGTTTGTTGACTACGACTATACTGAGAAGGAGTTCACCGCGAAGTATGATCCTCTGAACTACATGAGACGTGCACTGACCAGCAATTCATACGTGTTAGCTCAAAATATAGAAAGTATCTCTCCATACCTGGCAGCAGAGGAATATAAGAAGACGAAGAAGATGAACTACGTGACAATCGGTCTGTCGTTCATGGTGAACTTGTAAGAAACGTATACCTTATTATAATATACAATAAAGGAGGGTTAAGCCCTCCTTTATTGTATATCTATTCTTTCGCGTTGCTCCGACCTTCCTCAAGCATCATTCGAAACTCATGAGGTGTCATACCTATCGCGTCCTGGAACTTTCGGTTGAAAGTACGAATGACGGTAAATCCTGTTCCAGACGGACCTCGATGAGTGCCATAAGTTCATCATCATCACGTAAATCAGCATTGTGCATCAACTCCTGATGACGGATGACAAGTTCCTTCAGCATCTGTATGCGACGGCGCACATCATAGAAGGCATCAAGTTGCTGGCTTAACTACATGTTACGGGTCAGCAATTCGGTGCAAGTATTCTGTAACTCCATGAGCTGTTTTTCCAACTGCGCTATTCGCGCCTCATATTCCTTCTGGGTCATATTATGACAATTATTCAATTACAGGTGCAAAGATAAGAAAAATCCGCGAAACCTGTTGAAGTTTCGCGGAAAAAATGAATTATCTTCTATTATTTATTAGAAGTCCATCTTGTCGAGCTCGTCGGTGAAGTCCTTAGGCTCATTGTTTTCAGCAGGAGCCTGGTACTCATCATTGCGCTCACGACGCTCGCCACGCTCAAGGCGAGGACGACGTTCGCCACGATCATTGCGACGCTCACCTCTGTCACGACGCTCGCCACGCTCAGGGCGGTCACCACGCTCACGACGACGCTGCTGGGGCTCTACATAGTCTGCAGGCTTCTCTACGAGTACACGGTGAGAGAGCTTGAACTTGCCTGTCTTAGGATCAATTTCGAGCAACTTAACGGTAATCTTGTCACCCTCCTTGATACCTGCTTCTTCAACAGTCTCAAGACGCTTCCAATCAATCTCAGAGATGTGCAGCAGACCGTCCTTGCCAGGCATGAACTCTACGAAGCAACCATAAGGCATAATACTGCGAACGGTACCCTCGTAAACCTCACCTACCTCAGGAATAGCAACGATAGCCTTGATCTTAGCAATAGCAGTGTCGATGCTTTCCTTGTTAGGACCACTGACCTGAATCTTACCAACGCCATCCTCTTCATCGATAGTGATGGTGGCGCCGGTATCTTCCTGCATCTGCTGGATAATCTTACCACCAGGGCCAATAACAGCACCGATGAACTCCTTCGGAATCTCGAAGGCCTCGATGCGTGGTACGTGTGGTTTCAGCTCAGGACGTGGCTCAGCAATAGTATCGGTGATGCACTTCAAGATGTGCTCACGACCAGCCTTAGCCTGCATCAGTGCCTTCTCCAGAATGTCGAACGACAGACCGTCGCACTTGATATCCATCTGGGTAGCAGTCAGACCATCCTTTGTACCAGTGGTCTTGAAGTCCATATCACCCAAGTGGTCCTCATCACCGAGAATATCGCTCAATACAGCGTATTTATCTTCTCCAGGATTCTTAATCAGACCCATAGCGATACCTGAAACAGGCTTCTTCATGGGAACACCTGCGTCCATCAGTGCCAGCGTACCAGCGCAGACAGTAGCCATTGATGAAGAACCGTTAGACTCCATAATCTGAGATACTACACGAACGGTGTAGGGGAAGTCAGCAGGAATCATCTCCTTCAGACCGCGCCAAGCGAGGTGACCGTGACCAATCTCACGACGACCTACACCACGCTGTGCCTTAGCCTCACCCGTACAGAATGGGGGGAAGTTGTAGTGGAGCAGGAAGCGCTGATAACTCTTGTCGAGTACATCGTCAACCAGCTTCTCGTCGAGCTTGGTACCCAGAGTAACAGTAGTCAATGACTGTGTCTCACCACGAGTGAAGATTGAACTTCCGTGAGGCATGGGCAGTGGAGAAACCTCACACCAGATAGGACGGATCTCATCAGTCTTACGACCATCCAGACGGATACCCTCATCGAGGATGCAACGACGCATAGCGTCACGCTCTACATCGTGGTAGTAGCGATCCATCATGGCATATTTCTCTTCCAGCTCATCCTCAGTCAGGTCAGCATGCTCAGCAGCATACTTCTCCTTGAAGTCAGACAGAATCTTCTCAAAGGCCTCAGCACGAGCGTGCTTCTCCAGAGCCTGCTTGGTTACGTCGTATGCGGGCTGATACAGCTCCTTGTTCATACGCTCACGTAGCTCCTCGTCGTTGACCTCGTGGTCGTACTCGCGCTTTACATCCTTGCCGAGCTCCTTGCTCAACTCAGCCTGCAATTCGCACATGGGCTTGATAGCGTCCATAGCAGCCTTCAAGGCACCGAGCAAATCCTGCTCAGAAACTTCCTTCATCTCACCTTCTACCATCATGATGTTCTCGGCTGAAGCACCGACCATGATGTCCATATCGGCCTCCTTCATCTGCTCGAAGGTAGGATCGATAACATACT
Source organism: uncultured Prevotellaceae bacterium (assembly GCA_900316265.1). Taxonomy (GTDB): domain Bacteria; phylum Bacteroidota; class Bacteroidia; order Bacteroidales; family Bacteroidaceae; genus Prevotella. Next base: position 49,522 of record ONCH01000013.1, read on the forward strand.
C
>ONCH01000012.1 GCA_900316265.1 uncultured Prevotellaceae bacterium
CAAGGACCTCATCATTCCTATTGGTGGTGAGATGGACTGGGACTACATCCAGGCTGTCAAGGAGGCTATGGTCGATCAGGATGTTATCCTGCGCCAGAAGGACCTGAACATCGTTTATTCTCCCATGCATGGCACAGGTCGCGTGATTATTCCTATGGCTCTGCGCTCTTGGGGTTTCCAGAACATCCATGTTGTTCCTGAGCAGATGGTTATTGATGGTAATTTCCCAACCGTTGTCAGCCCGAACCCAGAGAATGCCGAGGCTATGACACTGGGTATGAAGCTAGGTACCAAGCTGAATGCTGACCTGGTCATTGCTTCTGACCCTGATGCCGACCGCTTGGCTATCGTCTGCCGCAACTCGAAGGGCGAGTGGGAGATTCTGAATGGTAACCAGACCTGTATGATGTTCTCTTGGTATATCATTGCCAACAAGAAGAAGCTCGGCCAGCTGAAGGGCAACGAGTTCCTGGTAAAGACCATCGTGACTACCGAGGTCATCGCCGAGATTGCCAAGAAGAACGGCGTAGAATATAAAGACTGCTACACAGGCTTCAAGTGGATTGCCAACGAGATTCGCGTCAACGAGGGCAAGAAGAAGTACATCGGTGGTGGTGAGGAATCGTTCGGCTTCCTGCCATTCGATAAGGTACGCGATAAGGACTCCCCCGCATCTATCTGCTTGATTTGCGAGATTGCTGCATGGGCTCGCGACAACGGCATGACGCTCTACGACCTGCTGATGAACATCTATGCTGAGTACGGATTCTCTCGCGAGGTGACCATCAATGTTGTTCGCCCAGGTAAGTCGGGTGCCGACGAGATTAAGCAGATGATGATTGACTACCGCAACAATCCTCCCAAGGATCTGGGTGGTTCTAAGATCTGTCTCTCTAAGGACTTCCAGTCGCTGGAGTGCACCGATGCTCAGGGTAACAAGGGCAAGATTGACATGCCTGCAACGAGCAACGTGCTGCAGTGGTTCTGCGAGGATGGTACCAAGGTCAGCGTACGTCCTTCAGGCACAGAGCCAAAGATCAAGTTCTATACTGAGGTCAAGGATCCTTCATTCAAGTCTGCTGCCGACTATGAGCGCTGCATGAAGGCTGCTGAGCAGAAGATTGAGGCTATCAAGAAGAGCCTGAACCTGTAATACCGCAAGGTCAATCAAAAACCAGAAACCCCTCCAGTTTCGGAGGGGTTTCTTCTAAGTAACCAAACAAAAAATGAAAGTAATAGAACGTAAATACCTGCTGCCTTTCGTGCTGGTCACGAGCCTCTTTGCGCTCTGGGGACTGGCCAACAACATGACCGATACGCTGCTGGCCGCCTTCCGCAAGATTATGCAGATGAGCGACACACAGACCAGTTTCATCCAGATGGCTTTCTATGGTGCCTATTTCTGTCTGGCACTGCCTGCAGCGCTGTTCATTCGTAAGCACAACTACAAGAGTGGTGTCATTCTGGGTCTGTGCATGTATGCTGCTGGTGCCATTCTGTTTCTCCCTGCCGCTTGGGCCGAGAGTTACGCCTTCTACCTGATAGCCATCTACATCATGGCGTCGGGTTGTTCGGTACTGGAGACTACTGCCAATCCGTACATCATGGCAATGGGTAGTCCTGAGACAGCCACGCGTCGTCTGAACATCGCGCAGAGTTTCAACCCCATCGGTTCCATCGCCGGCATCCTCATCAGCAAGTTCTTCATCTTGCAGGACATCTCGCTCTACAGCGTCAGTGGTACCTATGCCTTTGTAGGTGGCGTGCTGTTGGTGATTATGCTGGTCATGCTGTTTGCACGTATGCCGGAGGGCAAGGATGACGCAGGAAAGGACACACTAGGAGCTACGTTCCGTCGTCTCTTGCACAACAAACTTTATGCTTGGGGTGTCGTGGCACAGTTCTTCTATGTGGGTGCACAAATCTGCGTCTGGAGCTTCACCATCCGTTTGGTCATGAAGGAACTGGGTCATGTGGAGTCAGAGGCTGCTACGCTCTATCTCATTTCTATTATTGGTTTCTGTGCTTCCAGGTTTGTCTATACCTGGTTGATGAAGTTCATCACGCCTGCTCACCTGTTGTTTGTGGGTGGTGTGCTGAGTGCCCTGTGTACGCTGGGCGTTATACTGGCTGAGGGCTGGACGTGCGTGGTGTCGCTGGTACTCATCAGCATCTTTATGAGTTTGATGTTCCCAACCATCTATGGTATCGCGCTGGGTGCTGTCTCGCAGAGTGAGCATGCCGATGATACGAAGATTGGTGCCAGTGGTCTGATTATGGCCATTCTGGGTGGTGCTTTGCTGACGCCTCTGCAGGGTGTTGTCAGTGATGCAGCTGGCATCAATATGAGCTATTTCGTGCCCTTCGGCTGTTTCTTGGTTATTATGTTCTACGCACAGTTTGCATCGAGGAAAGCATGAAAAAAGTCTTTGTGTCAGGATGTTATGACCTGTTGCACAGTGGACACGTAGAGTTCTTCCGACAGGCAGCACAATATGGTGAGTTATATGTCGGCATTGGTTCCGACAAGACCATCGAGGGCTACAAGCATCATAAGACCATCTACTCTGAGCAGGAGAGATTGTTCATGGTGAAGAGCATTCGTTACGTGAAAGATGCGTATATCAACCAAGGTAGTGGCATCCTCGATTTTCTGCCTACGCTTGACATCGTGAAGCCCGACATCTTGGTGGTTAACAGCGATGGAGGCAACGACGACAAACGGCGTGTCTGCGAGGAGCGCGGCATGGAGTATGTCGTCTTGGAGCGTGTGCCCCAGCAGGGATTGAAGGCACGCTCTTCTACGGATTTGAAGAAGAGTGAGTCACAGATTCCCACGCGTCTCGATTTGGCTGGAACGTGGATTGACCAGCCCTACGTGTCGTGCTTAGCACCAGGGTGGGCCATCACCATCTCCCTGGAACCTACGTTCGACATTCGTGATCGTTGTGGACTGAGTACCAGTACGCGCAATATGATTAAGAAAATATGGCCTTACCAGTTACCGAACATGGATCCTGAGACGCTCGCCAAACTCGTGTTCTGTTTTGAGAACGACCCAGAGCGCTCGGACGGTATCGTCAGTGGTGCACAAGACTCCATCGGCATCTGCATTCCTGGTCTTTGTCGGCACTATTATAATAATAGGTTCTGGCCTGAGAAGATTGAGACCTGCTACGACGAAGAGGTGCTCACATGGCTGGAGCAGCATCTGGTTATGATTCCCATGGAACCACGTCAGCAGGGGTGTAACGTCTTAGCAGGTAAGGATATCACGGAGGCGAAGGTCAAGGCGTTGGCCAAGGCTGCAGACGACTGTTGGCAGGCTATCCTTGAACGTAATCTCCCTGCCTTTGCCCAAGCCTATGCCGACAGTTTCCACGCACAGGTAGCCATGTTCCCTGCAATGGTTCAGGGCTGTGTGCCTGACTATATCAAGAAATATGAGAATCTTGTGCTGGCCTATAAGATGTCTGGAGCTGGTGGGGGAGGCTATTTAGCATGTGTGGTTGAAAACGCAACTACATTTTCAACCACATATCCAGAAGCCATCCTGCTGACCATTCGTCGACCAGGAATGTAATCTTAGTCTTGCTGCATCAAGTAGGCCTTGAAGTCAGCGAAGTCCTTCGACATAGGAACGCTCTGCTTCTGACCTTTCATGAAGGCCTGCAGACGCTCTGGAATCTCAATGTCTATGCCGAGGATAGCGTCCACCTTTTCCTTGAACTTAGCAGGGTGGGCGGTTTCACAGAAGATGCCGACCTCGCCAGGTTTCAGTCCGTCCTTGAGAGCTTGGTAGCCACATGCTCCGTGCGGATCGAGGATGTACCCTGTCTCCTTATAGCACTGGCGCATGGTCTCGCTGATTTGCTCGTCGCTATAGGTGGCACCGCTGATAAGGCTGCTGATGCGCTCGTGTGACTCTGCGGGCGACAAGGCACCATTTTCACTATACAGATTAAGGATGCGGGCAAAGTTTGACGGGTCGCCGACATCCATCGCGTTAGCCAGAGTCTGTACTGACGAACGCGGATTGTACTGGCCAGTCTGCAGGTACTCGTAGAACACGTCGTTGGCATTGTTGGCAGCAATGAAACGAGAAATAGGAAGTCCCATCTCGTGACCGAACAGGGCGGCACAAATGTTGCCGAAGTTGCCGCTGGGCACGCACATCACGATGTCTGATGTCTGATGTCCGAGGGCTGAAAGGCGAGCAACGGCATTAAAGTAGTAGAATGCCTGTGGCAGGAAACGTGCAACGTTGATGCTGTTGGCAGAAGTCAGCTTCATGTGCTTGTTCAGCTCTTCATCCATGAAGGCCGACTTGACCAGCACCTGGCAGTCGTCGAAGACACCGTCGACCTCAATGGCTGTGATGTTCTTGCCCAGTGTGGTAAACTGGCACTCCTGAATGGGGCTGACCTTGCCCTTGGGGTAGAGCACATAGACATGGATGCCCTCCACGCCGAGGAAACCGTTGGCTACGGCGCTGCCAGTGTCGCCAGAGGTGGCTACGAGGACGTTGACCGTCTTGTGGGTAGCAGTTTCTCCGCGACCATTACGCAAGAAGTATCCAAGCAGGCGCGCCATAAAACGGGCACCGACATCCTTGAATGCCAGCGTGGGACCGTGGAACAGCTCCAGCGAGTAAATGTTGTCTTCCACCTTAACGATGGGACAGTCGAACGACAGTGTGTCATAGACGATGTCCTGCAGAGCGTCTTCGTCAACGTCGTCTCCGAAGAAGTTGGAGGCTACGTTGTAGGCAATGTCCTGGAAAGACATTCCTGCCATATCGTCGAAGAAAGCCTTCGGCAACTTGTATATCTCTTCCGGCATATAGAGACCGCGGTCTTCTGCCAGACCTTTCACTACGGCCTTCTGTAGGTCGGCCATGGGTGCTTTACCATTTGTGCTGTAGTATTTCATAAGCTCATAAATGTTTTCATAAATTCGTTGAGTTTCAACAGGCCGTAGGAACCGCTGACACAAGAGACCTCGTCGTATTGCTGCACGCAGTCAGCCTCAATGCCCCGATGCCAGATGAGGAAAGGTACGGGTTGACCGACGTGGATGCGCTGCTCCACAGGTGTCAGGTGGTCGGGCAGTACGGCTATGCAGACATTCTCCTGCCAGTCCTTCACCTTATTATATATAGGGGCTATCAGTCGCTGGTCCAGATACTCGATGGTCTTCAGTTTCAGTTCCAAGTCACCATCGTGACCAGCCTCGTCGCTGGCCTCTACGTGGACAAATACGAAGTCGTCATGCTCCAAGGCGTCGATGGCAGCCTGTGCCTTGCCTTCATAGTTGGTGTTGGCCAGACCAGTGGCGCCAGGCACCTTGACGATGCGCAGACCAGCGTATTTGCCGATGCCCTGAATGAGGTCTACGGCAGAGATAACGGTGCCGCTCTTTACCTGTGGGTACTGCTGCATGAGTGTCTCCATCGATGGACGGTAGCCACCACTCCAAGGCCAGATGCTGTTGGCCTGGCGCTCGCCCTTGGCAGCTTTCGCGAGGTTATATGGGTGCTTAGCCAGCAGTTCCTGAGAACGGAGGATGAGGTCGTTGAGGAGATTGGCGGTTTGCTGGGCAGACAGACGGCGGGTGTCAGCGACGGAATCGCTGACCACACTGTCTGGCTTCACCAGCAGTGGGCGCCACGGCTCGTTGGGATGATCATGGGGTGGGGCACAAGTGATGTGTTTGTTGCCACCCTTGATAACCAACAGATGGCGGTATTGTATGCCTGTGATGAACCTCACGCGGTCACAACCCTCACGCTCGTTGATGGGCTTGGCGAGGTGCTCGTTCAGGTAGTCTATCAGCACGCGGGCATCTTCTGTCTCCAGATTGCCACCGTTGTGTGTGATGATTTTCCCATCCTCAAGAGTGATGATATTGCAGCGGATGGCAAAGTCGTCGTCAGCCATTTCATAGCCTATCGATGCAGCCTCCAAGGGTCCGCGACCTTCGTAAACCTTATTTAAATCATAGCCGAGAATGGCGGTGTTGGCCACCTCAGAACCAGGGGGAAAACCCTCAGGAACTGTTACCAGTCTGCCGCAGCGACCCTCGCGTGCCAACTGGTCCATCATGGGCTTATGGGCATATTGCAGTAATGTCTTCCCACCAAGTCTTTCTACTGGCAGGTCGGCCATTCCGTCGCCCAGAATAATAATTCGTTTCATGTGCGTTATCGAAAAGCCCCTCCCTTTAGGGAGGGGTTAGGGTAGGCATTAAATGTTAGCGATTGACATGATATTGGCAAATACACCAGCAGCAGTAACGGCAGCACCGGCACCATAGCCCTGAATGAGCATGGGGTACTCCTTATAACGCTCGGTGGTCAGCAGCACGATGTTGTTAGAACCCTCCAGTCCGTAGAACGGGTGTCCGTAAGGCACCTCCTTCAGGGCAACACTGGTCTTGAAGGATGATGGGTTCTGCTCGTCGGCTTCCATCGTAGCCACGAAGCGCCAACGCTTATTCTCAGCCTCCAGTACCTTGCGACGGGCCTCGAAGTCGGCATCAAGTTCGGGCAGCCGCTTCCAGAAGTCCTCAATAGAACCCTCGAAGTAGCTATCGGGTACGAAGAGATGTTTTTCGACGTCGTCCTGCTCTACCTTATAACCAGCCTCGCGGGTGAGGATGACCAACTTGCGGATTACATCCGTACCGCTGAGGTCGATACGTGGGTCAGGCTCAGAATAGCGCTGCTCCTTGGCACGACGAACAGTCTCTGAGAAGGGCACATCGGCAGCAATCTCGTTGAAAATGAAGTTCAAGGTACCAGAGAGGATAGCCTCAATCTTCAGAATCTTATCACCAGAGTTGCACAGGTCATTGATGGTACCGATAATGGGCAGACCAGCACCAACGTTGGTCTCGTAGCGGAACCATACACCCTTGTCGCGAGCCGTCTGCTTCAGCTTCAGATAGCTGTCGTAGTCGCTAGAAGCTGCAATCTTATTGGCTGCAACGACGGATATGTTATGCTCCAGGAATGTCTGGTAGAGCGTTGCAATCTGCTTGCTGGCGGTACAGTCAACAAAGACGCTGTTAAAGATGTTCATCTTGATGATTTCCTCGCGCATGTGCTCCGTGTCAGCCTTGAAACCTGCACGCAGAATCGGCTCGTAGTTGTCGAGGTCTATGCCGTCGCGGTCGAGTACGAAGTTCTGGACATCAGAGATGCCGACAACGTTGAGCTTCAGACGGCGCGATTGCATGAGAAACTGCTGCTGGGTACGAATCTGTTCGAGCAACATGCCACCCACAGTACCGATACCGCAGATGAAGATGTTGAGCACCTTATATTCTGACAGGAAGAACGAGTCATGCAGCACGTTCAGCGATTTGCGCAGGAAACGGCCATCGACAACGAACGAGATATTCGTCTCAGAAGCACCCTGAGCGCAGGCAATCACAGAGATACCTGAACGTCCGAGTGTACCAAACAGTTTACCAGCAATACCCGGTGTCTGCTTCATGTTCTCACCCACGATAGCAATGGTGGCCAAGCCACTCTCTACCTGCATGGGGAACATAGCGCCCGTCTCAATCTCCTTGGCGAACTCAGCGTTCAGCACCTCTGCAGCAGCTTCAGCATCCTCGTCGCGCACACCGATAGAGGTGGAGTTCTCAGAAGAGGCCTGCGATACCATGAACACAGAGATGCCCTTATTGGCCAATGTGGTGAAGATACGACGGTTCACACCAATAACACCCACCATCGACAGACCTGTAACGGTAATCAGCGAGGTTCCCTTGATACTTGAAATACCCTTGATGGGCTTCTGGTCGTTCTCAATCTTTGCTTTGATGAGCGTACCTGGATGTTCGGGATTGAAGGTGTTCTTTACCTTAATAGGTATATTCTTGACACAGACGGGATAAATCGTCGGAGGATAGATGACCTTTGCACCAAAATTGCAGAGCTCCATGGCCTCTACGTAAGAGAGCTCGTTGATGGTATAGGCCGTTTTAATTACCTTTGGATCGGCAGTCATGAAACCATCTACGTCTGTCCAGATTTCCAATACCTCGGCATTGAGCACAGCGGCAATGATGGATGCTGTGTAGTCAGAACCACCACGACCGAGATTCGTCGTCTCGTTGCTGTCGCTGTCGCGGGCAATGAAGCCAGGAACTACATAGACCTTGTTTGCTGCGGTTGGATCGTAACCAATGTTACTGAAGGCCTCCTTCACCAACTGCGTAGTCAGCTCAGCATCGATGACGTGCTGACCCTGCTTCTTTTCCGTACGGATAAAGTCGCGGCTGTTCATGCGAACACCGTTCTTCACCATGGCTGCCACGATGTGCGAACTCAGACGCTCACCATAGCTGACGATGGTGTCCTCCGTCTTCTCCGACAGGTCGTGAATGAGGTACACACCATAGTAGATACTCTTCAACTGGTCGAAGAGCTGGTCTACATTATTAAATAAGTCAATGCGCTTTTTTTCATCCGTAATGATGGCCTCGATCATTTGGTGGTGGCGGGTTACCATCGCGTCGAATTCTTCACGATAGTGGTCGTCGCCTTGCTTGGCCATCTGTGATGTGGCGATCAGTTTGTCGGTGATGCCGTTCAGTGCACTTACTACTACTACGACAGGTTGCGTCCGAGCCTCTGTCTCCACAATTTTTTTCAAGCTAAGAATGCTTTTTACGGAACCTACGGACGTTCCGCCGAATTTCAGTACTTTCATATTTCTATGCAATTTATCTTGCCGACGGTACCCCTGAACAACCGGGGATTGCTCCATTGGCGCGACAAAAGTACTAATAAGTGAGCAAAAAACCAAAGAAATTGTCATTTTTTTCATTTATATCGAAAATTTCTGCTAACTTTGCACTCCAGAAAGAACCAAAAAGCAAAATAAATATGAAACGACTATTAATTTCGGCTGTAGTTTATTGTCTGTTGGCAATGGGTAATGCTATGGCATGTACAAACTTCATCGTGGGCAAGAAGGCTTCGGTTGACGGCTCCGTTATCTGCTCGTATAATGCTGATTCGTATGGTGCCTTTATGCGGTTATATCATTATCCTGCTGCTAAGCACCAGAAGGGTGATATGCGTAAGATTTATGAGTGGGACACTAATAAATATTTAGGTGAGATTCCTGAGGCTGAGGAGACCTACAATGTGGTGGGCAACATCAATGAGTGGCAGGTGACCATTGGTGAAACGACTTATGGTGGTCGTGAGGAAATGGTTGACTCAACCGGTGTAATTGATTATGGCTCATTGATATATATTGGCTTGCAACGTTCAAAGACTGCTCGTGAAGCCATCCAGATAATGACGTCTCTTGTCGAGCAGTACGGCTACTGCTCAGAGGGTGAGACTTTCACCATCTGTGACCCCAACGAGGCGTGGATTATGGAGATGCAGGGATGTGGCCCCGACCGTAATCAGTCAAAGGAACGTGTCGTATGGGTAGCTCGTCGTATTCCCGACAATGCTATTTGTGGACATGCTAACCAAAGCCGTATCGGTGTGTTCCCCTTGAAAGACAAGGAGAACGTGCTCTACTCGAAGAACGTCATCAAGTATGCTCGCAAGATGGGATGGTTCAGTGGTAGAGACGACGAGTTCTCATGGAAGATGGCGTATGCTGCCCCCGATTTCTCTGGACGTCGCATGTGTGAAGCCCGTGTGTGGAGCTTCTTCAACCACCACGTGAAGGGTATGGACCACTATCTGCCCTGGGCGTTGGGTATAGATCCTGATGCTGAGGATATGCCGTTGTGGGTTGTTCCTGTCAAGAAACTGAGTGTTGCTGACATTATGAATGACATGCGTGATCATTATGAAGGAACCCCGTTGGCCATCGACTCTACTGACATTGGTGGTGGTATCTGGCAGATGCCTTACCGTCCTACACCACTTTATTTCGAGGTAGATGGCAAGAAGTATTTCAATGAACGTCCGACCTCTACTCAGCAGACTGCATGGACCTTCGTTTCACAGATGCGCTCGTGGTTGCCCCGTGAGATGGGTGGCTGCTTCTGGTTTGGCAATGATGACTGCAATATGGTTGCCTATACGCCAATCTATTGTTCCATGACAGTCCTGCCTGAGTGCTATAACACTCCGGGTGCTGACGAGTTGAACTTCAGCGACAAGAATGCTTACTGGGTGGAGAACTGGGTCAGCAATATGGTGTACCCCCGTTATGCAACCTTGTTCCCATCATTAAAAGAGGTGCGCGACTCGCTGCAGCAGTCATATCTGACACAGCAGCCCACTATCGAGGCTCAGGCAAAGGACATGGAACCTGCCCAGATGCAGCGTTTTCTCAACGACTATAGCGTCCGTCAGGCTCAGCAGATGTTGGCACGTTGGAAGCAGTTGGCCTTCTATCTGATAGTAAAATATAATGATATGGCTGTGAAGCCTGACGAGAATGGTGTCTTTACCCGTAGTAAGCATGGATTGGGTGCAACCGTCAAGCGTCCAGGCTATCTCCAGAGCTTTGCCCGTCGCTTGGTTCGTGAGGCAGGTGCTCGCTATGCCGTTCCTGAAACAAAGAAATAACTTTCAACGCTCAATTTTCAACTAGTCTATGACTCTCATTATCGTTACCATGCTCCTCTTGGCCTATCTGCTTATAGCAACAGGTCATTTGACGGGAGTCAACAAAGCTGCCATCGCCATGTTCCTCGGAACCATTGGCTGGGTGGTATATGTCTGCTGGGGTGCTGACTTCGTAATGGCGCAGCATCCTGCGGAGTATATCGAGTGGCTGGGCAGTAGCGAACCCGACAGCGATAAGGTGAAGTGGTTCATTTATGACCATGTATTCTTGAAGTATGTCGGTAAGGCAGCAGCCATCGTGCTGTTCCTGCTGGCTACGATGTCTATCGTGGAACTGCTCAGTAACAACGGTTGTTTCGACTTTATTACCGAATGGATTCGTACGCGCAACAGCAAGCGTCTGTTGTGGAGCATCACGGCCGTTACGTTTTTCTTCTCGGCAAACCTCGACAACCTGACAACGGCAACGATGATGCTGGTTATTATGCATAACATTCTGCAAAACTCCCGACAGCGCATGTATGTGGGTTCAGCTATCGTGCTGGCTGCATGCTGTGGGGGATGCTTTACGGTGATAGGAGACCCTATAGGACTGATACTTTGGGGCAATGGTGCTGTGACGGCTACTCGTTTCTCGGCTTATCTTGGACTGCCTGCCCTGTTGGCATGGATAGTACCCACCTATCTTGTAAGTCGCGAATTGCCAGACCGACTGGATACTGCATGGAGCGCTTCTCCGTATCGTGGCGATGAGACTCGTCTGAACCGCTGGCAGCGTGTTGTGATGCTCTTCGTGGGTATTGGTGGTCTGTGGTTCATTCCAACGTTCCATAACATTACCAAACTGGCTCCGTTCCTGGGCGCTCTCTGCGTGCTTAGTGTGCTGTGGGTTGTCAATGAAGCCTTCAACCGTAAGCTGATAGGTGCAGACCAGATGACAGGTCGCCGTGTGCCAGTATCGCTACAGTACGGTGGTTTCCAGCAACTGCTTTTCGTGACAGGTATCATGCTCGGCATGGGTGTGGTAACAGAAACGGGCGTATGGGGTGACGTGGCCGACTGGTTAGATACCTATATCCCTGATGTTTGGCTGATAGGTATCCTTGCCGGTTTCCTGAGTAGCATCATCGACTCGTTTACCATAGCTATTTCTAATCTCTCGCTCTACAACGTAGGTGCTGGTGGTATGATGACTAACGGTGCTTATTGGGGCATTATCGCCTACACAACAGCTGTGGGTGGTTGTCTGTTGTCAGTTGGCAGCGTCTGCGGTTTGGCGTTGATGCGTGCAGAACATGTCAGCCTGGGATGGTATATCAAGCACATGACGCCTAAGGTGCTGTTAGGTTTTCTGTTGGGATATATCGTATTATGGTTGGAGGTAAACATGATGGCGCTCTAAGAATGTTCTAAAATAGAGAAAATATAAGCATTTTCGATTTTTTTAATCGGAAATGTTTTTTTATTGCCATTTTTTTACTATCTTTGCAATCACTATTACCGAAACAACAATAAATTAATATCAAACAAATACTGCTTATGTCACAAATTACAGGTCACATTTCGCAGATCATCGGTCCTGTTATCGACGTTTATTTCGATACCAAGGGACTGGATGCTGAGAAAGTGCTGCCTAAAATTCACGAGGCTCTGAAGATTGAACGTCCTAATGGCAGTCAGTTGATTGTCGAGGTACAACAGCACATCGGTGAGGATACCGTACGCTGTGTAGCTATGGACAACACCGACGGTCTGCAGCGTGGATTAGAGGCACAGCCTATGGGTTCACCTATCGTGATGCCCGCAGGCGAACAGATTAAGGGTCGTATGCTGAACGTTATTGGTCAGCCTATCGACGGTATGAAACAGCTGGATATGCAGGGAGCATATCCCATCCACCGCGAGGCTCCTAAGTTTGAGGAACTGTCGACCACCAAGGAAGTGTTGGCAACAGGTATCAAGGTCATCGACCTGCTGGAGCCTTATCTGAAGGGTGGTAAGATTGGACTCTTCGGTGGTGCCGGTGTGGGTAAGACGGTGCTTATCATGGAGCTTATCAACAACATCGCTAAGGGACACAACGGCTTCTCTGTATTCGCAGGAGTGGGAGAGCGTACCCGTGAGGGTAACGACCTCATTCGTGAGATGATTGAGTCGGGCGTTATCCGCTATGGTGAGAAGTTCAAGGAGGCTATGGCCGAGGGTAAGTGGGATTTGAGTCTCGTTGACCCTGAGGAATTGAAGAAGAGTCAGGCCACACTTGTCTATGGTCAGATGAACGAGCCTCCCGGTGCACGTGCTTCTGTTGCCCTGTCGGGTCTGACGGTTGCTGAGGGCTTCCGCGATGGTGGTGGTAAGGATGGAGGTGCTGCCGATATCCTGTTCTTCATCGACAACATCTTCCGTTTCACACAGGCCGGTTCTGAGGTGTCCGCTCTGCTGGGCCGTATGCCGTCAGCAGTAGGTTATCAGCCTACGCTGGCTTCTGAGATGGGTGCCATGCAGGAGCGTATCACTTCTACGAAGTCTGGCTCTATCACGTCTGTACAGGCTGTCTATGTGCCTGCTGATGACTTGACAGACCCTGCTCCCGCAACGACGTTTACTCACTTGGATGCTACGACCGTGCTCGACCGTAAGATTGCAGAGTTGGGTATCTATCCTGCCGTTGACCCGCTGGGTTCTACCTCGCGTATTCTCGATCCGTTGGTGGTTGGTAAGGCTCACTACGACTGTGCTCAGCGCGTGAAGGAGATTCTGCAGCGTTATAAGGAGTTGCAGGACATCATCGCCATTCTGGGTATGGACGAGCTCTCTGACGAGGACAAACTGACGGTAAACCGTGCACGTCGTGTACAGCGTTTCCTCAGCCAGCCGTTCTCTGTTGCTGAGCAGTTTACAGGTCTGCCTGGTGTGATGGTTCCCATTGAAGAGACTATCAAAGGCTTCAACGCCATTCTCGACGGTGAGGTTGACGACCTGCCTGAACAGGCATTCCTCAACGTAGGTACCATTGATGACGCTAAGACTAAGGCTAAGAGACTGCTCGAGGCTGCAAAGGGTTAATTGTAAACTATCAACTGTCAACTATGTTAAAGCTGAAGATAGTTTCTCCTGAAAGGATAGAGTTTGAGGGTGACGTGGAGCGAGTGCTCGTACCCGGTTCCATGGGACAGTTCGAGATACTGACCAACCACGCGCCTATCATCTCCTCGCTCGACAAGGGTAAGGTGGTCTACACCCTGCCCAGTGGTGAGCGTGTTCCTCTGGAAATCATTGGCGGTTTCGTGGAGGTGCAGAAGAACGTAGTCAGTGTATGTGTAGAATTGCGTGAGGAATGACACAGAGTGAGTTGAAAAATGTAGCCAGAATATACACCATGCAGGTGATCCTCCTGACGTGGCTGCTGTTCCTTCCCATCAGATTTTGGGGTGCTGACAGCTGGCAGATCCCTTCTGCCGTAGGCTATATTTTCACGTTCCTATTCTACATCACCGACGGATGGCTATGGTACTGGGTGGTTACACGCCATAAAGACTATTTGACATCTTTCTTCACAGGAACCTCTGGATTCCGTTTCTTGCTGGCCCTAGCCGTATTAGGCATCTATTACTGGGCAACCAAAGGTGCCGATATGGTGACGTTCCTGCTGGTGTTCATGGTCTACTACTTGGTAGTGCTCATACACCACAGCATCTTCTTTTCGAGAATGTCCAAACGAGTATAACGTTTTTATAGACAAAGAATTAAATGAAACAATTAAAGTCAATATGTCTCTTGCTGATGCTGGCACTCGTGCCCCTTCAGCTCATGGCCAATGAGCAGAAAGAAGAGGGCGAGGCGCTGAACATCCCAGAGATTGTGCTGGAGCACTTGGCTGATGCTTACGAGTGGCATATCACTACCATCGGAGGCAAGCACATCGGTTTCGAACTACCTATTATTATACGTAGTGGCGAGACTGGTGAGTGGCACTTCTGTACGGCTCATTCGTTGCCTGACGGTTTCTTCTTCAACGAGGAGGCTCATGGCAAGATTTACGAACGGATGGCCGATGGTACTGTCGAGCGCCCCATTGACCTTAGCATCACGCGCAACGTCCTGCAGATATGGATTGTTGTGGCACTGCTGCTGGCGGTGTTCCTCAGCTGTGCACGCTGGTACAAGAAGCATGACAAGACCGATAACGCCCCGCGTGGCTTCATAGGTGCTATGGAGATGTTGGTAATGATGATCAATGATGACGTCATCAAGTCGTCGATAGGCGAGAAGCATTACAGACCGTATGCTCCCTACCTGCTGACGGTGTTCTTCTTCATCTTCTTCACCAACTTGCTGGGTCTGCTGCCTATCTTCCCCGGTGGCTCCAACGTGACGGGTAATATAAATATTACGTTCTTCCTAGCACTGTGTACGTTCCTGGCAGTCAACCTGTTTGGTAACCGTGAGTACTGGAAGGACATCTTCTGGCCTGATGTGCCCCTCTTCCTGAAGGCTATCCCCATCATGCCAGCCATTGAGTTGTTCGGTGTCTTCACCAAGCCCTTCGCGCTGATGATCCGTCTCTTTGCCAATATGATGGCAGGACATGCTATGATATTGGCCTTCACGTGCGTCATCTTCCTGGGCTGGACCATGGGAACGGCAATGGGTACGGGACTGAATCTGTTCAGTGCCATCATGCTGCTCTTCATGAACGCCCTTGAGCTGTTGGTAGCCTTTGTGCAGGCCTACGTGTTCACTATGCTGTCGGCCGTATTCATCGGACTGGCACATAAGGAGCATGAGCATTAAGATGAAAGATTAAAAATTAAACATTAAAATATTAACAATTTAAAAACATTAAACTATTATGATTACATCATTGTTATTGGCCGAGGGTCTGGCTCAGCTGGGCTGCGGTATTGGAGCTGGTATTGCTGTTATTGGTGCAGGTTTGGGTATTGGTAAGATTGGTGGCAGCGCCGTTGATGCTATCGCCCGCCAGCCGGAGGCTTCCGGACAGATCTTCACCCAGATGATTCTGACATCAGCCTTCGTAGAGGGTTGTGCTCTGTTCGCTATTGCTGCTTGTGCATTCTTGATCTAATATCTCATAGCAAATGGATTTCACTCAATTACCAGCAATCCTAACGCCTGACTTGGGACTCCTTTTCTGGATGCTCCTGGCGTTCTTGGTGGTCTTCGGTATCCTGGCGAAGTACGGTTTCCCCGCTATCACCAATATGGTGGACGAGCGCAACCGTTACATTGACGAGAGTCTTCGCAAGGCACACGAGGCTCAGGAGCGACTGGCAAACATTGAAAAGGAAGGTGAATCCATCTTGCAGGAGGCTCGCGAAAAGCAGGCTCAGATACTGAAAGAGGCTGCCGAGACGCGCGACGCTATAGTAGAGCAGGCCCAGGCGAAAGCTCGCAGCGAGGGTGCCCGATTGCTTGACGAGGCCAAGATGGCCATCGAGCAGGAGAAAAAGGCCGCCATTGCCGACATTCGCCAACAGGTTGCTACACTTAGTGTCGACATCGCCGAGAAGGTTCTGCGTAAGAATCTGAAGGACGATAAGTCGCAGATGGATTTAATAGACCGCATGCTGGATGAAGTCTCTGCTAAATAATAATTGTCAATTTCCAATTCTCAATTAGATTAAGCGTATGGATATTGGAGTAATCTCTATGAGGTATGCACGAGCACTCTTGAAGAGCGCTACGGATGCTAAGCTCGAAGACCAGGTCTATCAGGAGATGATGACACTGGGCAAGAGCTTCACTGATGTGCCCGTGCTTCGTCAGACCATCGACAACCCCATGCTCGACAAGGCCAAGAAGCAGATGCTGTTGGAGACCGCTGCCGGCGGTAAGTCCTGCACGCTGACGCAGACCTTCATTGCCCTCGTGCTGAAGGAAGACCGCGAGAACATGATCCAGTTCATGGCCTACTCGTATGTCACGCTTTACCGTAAGCAGAAGAACGTCATCCGTGGTAAACTCACCACCGCTGCCCGCGTGTCTGTTGAGACAGAACAGAAGATGCGCCAGATGGTGGAGAGCAAGACTCAAGGTACTGTGGAGTTTGAGACCGAGGTGAACCCCGACATCATCGGTGGCTTCATCCTCGAATATGACACCTATCGCATGGATGCCAGTGTCAAGTCGAAACTCAACAACATTCTTAACACACTTAAAAAGTAATTATGCATTAAGCATTAAGAATTAAGCATTAAATTTATGTCAGATAAAATTAAACCAAGCGAAGTCAGTCAGGTGCTGCTTGAACAGCTGAAGGGCATTCAGAATGCTGAGCAGTTTGACGAGGTAGGTACCGTACTCACCGTCAGTGATGGTGTAGCCCGTATCTATGGACTCCGTAATGCCGAGGCCAACGAGCTGCTCGAATTCGAGAACGGCACGATGGCTATCGTGATGAACCTGGAGGAAGACAACGTCGGTTGTGTGCTTCTGGGTACCACGTCAGGCATCAAGGAGGGTATGGTGGTGAAGCGCACCAAGCGCATCGCCTCTATCCGCGTCAACGACAACATGCTGGGCCGTGTCATTAATCCACTGGGACAGGCTGTTGACGGCAAGGGCGACATCGACCTCACTGACGCTTTCGAGATGCCCTTGGACCGTAAGGCACCTGGTGTGATCTATCGCCAGCCTGTGAAGGAGCCGCTGCAGACAGGTCTGAAGGCTATCGACTCGATGATTCCCATTGGTCGTGGTCAGCGTGAGCTTATCATCGGTGACCGCCAGACAGGTAAGACGGCTATAGCCGTTGATACCATCATTAACCAGAAGAGTTTCTATGAGGCAGGCAAGCCCGTATACTGTATCTATGTCGCTATCGGTCAGAAGGCCAGTACTGTGGCAAATCTTGTGCAGACGCTGAAGGAGCATGGTGCTATGCCATACACCATCATCGTGGCTGCTACTGCTGCTGATCCTGCTGCCATGCAGTACTATGCACCGTTTGCCGGTGCTGCCATCGGTGAGTACTTCCGCGATCGCGGTCTGCCCGCACTCGTGGTTTACGACGACCTGTCAAAGCAGGCTGTCGCCTATCGTGAGGTATCGCTGATTCTGCGTCGTCCTTCTGGTCGTGAGGCTTATCCTGGCGACGTGTTCTATCTGCACTCTCGTCTGCTGGAGCGTGCTGCTAAGATGAACGAACAGCAGGAGGTGGCTGAGCAGATGAACGACCTGCCCGAGTGCATGAAGGGTCATGTAAAGGGTGGTGGCTCACTCACCGCTCTGCCTATCATCGAGACACAGGCTGGTGACGTGTCGGCATACATCCCGACGAACGTGATTTCTATTACCGACGGTCAGATATTCCTGGAGTCCGACCTCTTCAACCAGGGCTTCCGTCCTGCCATCAACGTAGGTATCTCGGTATCTCGTGTGGGTGGTTCGGCACAGATTAAGTCTATGAAGAAGGTGGCTGGTACACTGAAGATTGACCAGGCTCAGTATCGTGAGTTGGAGGCCTTCTCCAAGTTCTCCAGCGATATGGATGCTGTGACGGCAATGACGCTCGACCGTGGTCGTAAGAACAACCAGTTGCTCATCCAGCCTCAGTACAGTCCGATGCCCGTCGGCGAGCAGGTGGCCATCCTTTACTGTGGTGTCCACGGACTGATGCGTGAGGTGCCCATCGATAAGGTTCGTGAGTGTCAGACTCAGTTCCTCGACAAGCTGCGCTCGTCAGCTCCTGAGGTCATCGAGACACTGGCAGCAGGCAAGATTGACGATGCTACTACTCAGAAGATAGAGGCTGTAATGGCCGACATTGCCGGAACGTTTAAGAAGTAAGAGCCTATGCCAAGCCTGAAAGAAATTAAAGGCCGTATCGCCTCAGTCAACAGCACACGCAAGATAACGTCTGCCATGAAGATGGTGGCCAGCTCCAAGCTGCACCATGCGCAGGTGGCTATCCAGAACATGCTGCCCTATGAGACGATGCTGGAGCATATCCTCAAGTCGTTCCTGGCTGCAGAGGCCGAGGCACAGACCGTCTTCGACCAGGAGCGCCCCGTCAAGCGTGTGGCCCTCGTGGTGTTCTCTTCCAACTCGTCGCTCTGTGGTGGCTTCAATTCCAATGTCATCAAGTTGATGCAGCGTACCGTTGAAGCCTACGAGCAGGAGTTAGGAAAGGGTAGTGTAGAGGTCTATCCCATTGGCCGTAAAGTCTCTGAGAAGGCGCGCAAGCTGGGCTACGACATTCATGGTGAGCGTGCTGCGCTGATTGACCATCCTCATGTTCATGAGTGCATCGAGTTGGCTATGGAGCTGGGTACGAAGTTTGCCAAAGGCGAGGTGGATCGTGTGGAAATTCTCTACCACCACTTCAAGTCGGCAGGCTCACAGATCCTGACCAACAAGCAGTTCCTGCCTATCGACCTGGAGGCAGAGCTGGGACGCGACCACGAGCGTGACCTGACGTCGACCATTGCCACGAAGAAGGCGCAGGACTATCTGCGCAAGAACCGTCGCAAGCGTGAGGTTAAGGAGGGTGAGACGGCTCCGCTCAACGACAACTTCATCGTCGAGCCCGACATGAATACCGTTCTGTCGAAGCTGTTGCCCAAGATGGCTCATCTGATGCTCTATACCGCATTGCTCGACAGCGTAGCCTCTGAGCATGCCGCCCGCATGGTGGCCATGCAGACCGCTACCGATAATGCCGACGAGCTACTGCGCCAGCTGAACCTGCAGTACAACAAGTCGCGCCAGCAGGCTATCACCTCTGAGTTGCTTGACATTGTGGGTGGTTCGGTTAATAACTGATCACTCCCTTATCTTAAAAGAAGAACCCTACCGTCACATCCGGTAGGGTTCTTTTCTTTCTTCTCACTTGATGGCAATCTTCCTGCCATTGTTGATGTTTTTACTTCTGTGCTTTCAGTGCAGCGATAGACTCCTTGAGAGCAGCAATCTTCTCCTCAGAGTCGCTCTGCTTCTTACGCTCCATAGCGACAACAGCCTCAGGAGCATTGGCGACGAAACGCTCGTTGGAGAGCTTCTTCAGGACACCCTGCAGGAAACCTTCCAGGTGCTGCAACTGAGCCTCCATCTTCTGGATTTCAGCATCCACGTCAATCATGTTGCCCAGAGGTACGGCAAACTCGTCGGTACCAATCATGAAGGCACTGGCGGTGGCATCTTTCTCAGCAACAACCTCGATGCTGCTCAGGTTGGCCATCTTCATGATGACGGCGTTGAAGGCCTCGTAGCGGTTCTGAGCAACAGCCTGCAACGGGAGCTGTTCCTTGGGGGCGATGTTCTTCTGATTGCGAACCATACGAACGGCAGAGACAAGCTGCTTGACGCTCTCAATCTGAGCGGCGAACTCGTCGTCAGCAGTAGTAGGAGCAGAAAGATGCAGGCTGACACGCATGATGCTCTCGCCATCCTTGCGGTCGTAGAGGTGCTGCCACAGCTCCTCGGTAATGAACGGCATGAAGGGGTGCAGCATCATGAGCAGCTGTTCGAAGAACTCCAGTGTCTTATTGTAGGTCTGCTGGTCGATAGGCTGTGCCTCGCCATTGATGTAGGCAGGCTTCACCATCTCCAGATACCAGCTGGAGAACTCATCCCAGAAGAGCTTATAGACAGCCATCAGGGCCTCAGAGATACGATACTTCTTGAACAGGTCGTCCACCTCAGCGTTGGTCTGCTTCAGCTTAGCCTCAAACCAAGCGGTAGCAATCTTGCCAGCCTCTGACTGTGGCATCTCAGCAACCTTCCAACCCTTAACCAGACGGAAAGCATTCCAGATCTTATTGTTGAAGTTACGGCCCTGCTCGCAGAGTGCCTCGTCGAAGAGGATGTCGTTACCGGCAGGTGCAGAGAGCATCATACCCATACGCACACCATCGGCACCGAACTTCTCTATGAGCTCGATGGGGTCAGGTGAGTTACCCAGCGACTTCGACATCTTACGGCCCAGCTTGTCGCGAACGATACCAGTGAAGTAAACACTTCTGAATGGCATATCGCCAACATATTCGTAGCCAGCCATAATCATTCGTGAAACCCAGAAGAAGATGATATCCGGACCAGTCACGAGGACATTGGTGGGATAATAGTATTTCAGTTCCTCGTTGCCAGGGTTGTTGATGCCATCAAACAGCGAGATAGGCCACAGCCATGATGAGAACCACGTATCGAGGGCATCCTCTTCCTGACGCAGGTCGCCATCCGTAATCTTCGGATCCTTCTCCTGTGCCAGCTTCAGTGCCTTCTTGCGAGTCTCGGCTACAACGAAGTCGCCCTCCTCATTATAATAATAAGCAGGAATGCGGTGACCCCACCACAGCTGACGAGAGATACACCAGTCCTGGATGTTCTCCAGCCAGTTCTTATAGGTGTTCACGTATTTCTGTGGATAGAACTTCAATTCACCATTGAGCACGGGAGGCAGAGCGATGTCAGCAAAGTGCTGCATATTGA
Organism: uncultured Prevotellaceae bacterium; assembly: GCA_900316265.1. Taxonomy (GTDB): domain Bacteria; phylum Bacteroidota; class Bacteroidia; order Bacteroidales; family Bacteroidaceae; genus Prevotella. The sequence goes on from ONCH01000012.1 coordinate 21,011, forward strand.
GGAACCACTGCAGCGAGAGACGGGGCTCAATGGCGGTGTCGGGGTTACGCTCAGAGTAGCCTACCTTGTTGACGTAGTCCTCAATCTTCTCCATCAGACCGGCTTCCTGCAGGTCCTTGGCAATCTGCTTGCGGCAGTCGAAGCGGTCCATACCGACATAGAGCGGACTCTGCTCAGAGATGGTACCATCAGCATTGAAGATATCGATGGTCTCCAGGTTGTGGGTCTTGCCCAGCATGTAGTCGTTGGTGTCGTGAGCAGGGGTCACCTTCAAGCAACCCGTACCGAACTCGATATCCACGTAGCGGTCCTCGATAACGGGAATCACGCGGTTCACCAACGGAACAATCACCTTCTTGCCCTTCAGCCACTGGTTCTTCGGGTCCTTGGGGTTGATACACATAGCGGTATCACCCATGATGGTCTCAGGACGCGTGGTGGCTACGACAGCGTAGTAGCCGCGGTCGTCTTTATGGATGACATTTCCTTCTTGGTTCTCGTATGCTGCGATATCATCGCAGCTACCCTCGACATAATACTTCAGGTGGAACAGATGACTCTGCTCTTCCTTGTAAATAACCTCCTCAGTAGAGAGGGCGGTCAGTGCCTTGGGGTCCCAGTTGACCATGCGCAGACCACGATAGATGAGTCCCTTGTTGTAGAGGTCAACAAACACCTTGATAACACTCTCCGAGCGCTTCTCGTCCATCGTGAAGGCGGTGCGGTCCCAGTCGCAGCTGGCACCTAAGCGGCGCAACTGCTTCAGGATAATGCCACCATGCTCGTCGGTCCACTCCCAGGCATGCTTTAAGAACTGCTCACGGGTCAGGTCGCGCTTCTTGATGCCCTGCTCAGCCAACTTCTTTACCACCTTAGCCTCGGTAGCAATAGATGCATGGTCTGTGCCAGGTACCCACAGCGCATTCTTACCCTCCATACGGGCACGACGCACCAGGATGTCCTGAATAGTGTTGTTCAACATGTGTCCCATGTGCAGCACACCTGTCACATTGGGCGGTGGGATAACGATGGTGTAGGGTTCACGTCCATCGGGTTTGCTGGCAAAGAGCTTATTGTCCAGCCAGTACTGATACCATTTTGATTCGACCTCTTTTGGGTCGTATTTACTTGCTAATTCCATATACCTTATTATAAATTGGGTGCAAAGGTACGAATATTTTATGAAATAGGATTAATATTTAAGATTTTTTTGTACCTTTGCACGCTGAAAGCAGAGCCACGGTCTGTCGCTGGTGTCCATAGGGGCACGAGAGGAAAGTCCGGGCAGCATAGGACGCTCCACTGGTGAAAGTGCCAGCTATTGGTGACAGTAGGATATGGGAGAAGAAAATGACCGCCCATACGTGGGTAAGGGTGAGAAGGTGGTGTAAGAGACCACCAGCCGGCGGGTGATCGTCGGGCTGTTCCATCTGGAGGCTGCAAGTTCGCGTATACCATCGGCTGAGGGCTGTCCGTCCGAGGCGCTAGCCACGATGGAGGGTAGAATGCTAGAGCCGTAGGGTAACCTGCGGAGTAGATAAATGACAGACACCCCGCAAGGGGTACAGGACCCGGCTTACAGGGGCTCTGCTTTCTTTTCATAATAATTTGTTGCTATGCCTAAAAACAACCTGCAGAGTATTATCAAGTTCTTCCAGACCGATATATGGAGAATCAATCAGGGAGATGTCTCGCCTGTGAAATTCCTGTTGTTGGAAATTGCTAAGAAGCTGTTGCTGGCCATTCGTTTCTTTACCACGAAAGGTGTCCTGCAGAAAGCCTCGGCACTGACTTATTCCACGTTGCTGGCCATCGTACCCATCACGGCTGTGGTCTTTGCCATTGCCCGTGGTTTTGGTTATAGTAAGTATATTGAGGTTTGGTTCAGCGATGCCTTCGAGTCGCAGCCACAGGTGGCAGAGGTGATCATCGGCTTCGTCAACAGCTATCTGGTACATACCAAGAGTGGCGTCTTCCTGGGTATCGGTTTGATATTCATGCTTTATACGGTACTCATGCTGGTCAGCAATGTGGAGGACGCCTTCAACGAGATTTGGCAGGTTAAGAAGCCTCGCTCCATCTTCCGTACCTTCACGGACTATCTGGCCATGTTCTTCCTCTTTCCTATCATTATTGTGCTCACGTCGGGTATCTCCATCTTCATGGCAACGATTGCCAACTCCATGCCAGACTTCCTGTTGCTGGGTCCCACGCTACGCTTCCTCATCGACTTGATACCATACGTACTGATGTCGGGCATGTTCATGGCGCTCTACATCTTTATGCCCAATACGCATGTCAAACCTATCAATGCCTTATTCCCAGGCATTCTGGCAGGTTTCGCCATGCAGGGATTGCAGATATTCTATATCCATTCGCAGATATTCCTCTCCAGCTACAATGCCATCTACGGTTCATTTGCCGCCCTGCCGTTGTTCATGCTGTGGGTACAGATCTCGTGGACCATCTGCCTCTTTGGTGCCGAACTGTGTTACACCAATCAGAACCTCGACTACTACGACTACGACGCCAATACGGGTGAGATCAGTCATCGCTATAAGATGCTGCTCAACGCCTTGATTATAAGTCGCATCTGCAAGCGTTTCGCCAACGGACAACGTCCCTTGACTGCGCTGGAAATCAGTGGCGAGACGAACATTCCCATTCGTATAGTCAATGACCTGCTCTACGAACAGATTGCTGCAGGACTGATTATTGAGATAACAAGCGACGAGAAGGGAGAAATCTCACGCTTCATGCCTGCTGAAGATATCAAGAATCTCACGCTGGGCACGATGATTGACCGCCTGGAGTCGCATGGCTCATGGAAGATAGATCTCGACGTCAGCAATCTCTTCTCTGAGAAGTGGGGCAGGGCGATGGAACTACGCAGTACCTACCTGCACGATGCACGCGATATCCTCTTACAAGACCTCTAAAATACCTAGTGGATTGTCCTGATTGCCTCGTTTTTTGATAAAAACACCCCTTCAACGCACTTTTTTTGAAAAAAGTCTGCAAAATATTTGGTGGTTCGCAAAAAACTCCGTACCTTTGCACCCGCAAATCAGAAATCGACCGCTGCGTTTAGCGCAAGTCGGACAAGAAGAGGAGCCAAGAGAGGGTTCCGTAGCTCAACTGAATAGAGCATCTGACTACGGATCAGAAGGTTGTGGGTTTGAATCCCGCCGGAATCACAAACGAAATCAAAAGATAGCGAGCAAAGTTCTACTTTAGCTCGTTATTTTTTTTATAAACTCAGCCTAATAAGTATCAATTATTAGCCTAATACAGACGCGTATTAGGCTAGTACTGAATCGTATTAGCGTGATAACGTATGCGTATTAGGCTGGTAATTAGAATAGGAGGGAAACAATAGCGTTTCCCTCCTATTCTGTTATATGCTGTCAGCAGGACTATAGTCCGAGTTTCTTGCGGATGTCCTTGGGGATAGCGTTCTTGTTGATGAGGAAGTCCATGGTGTTGGCGGCGATGAAGGCCTTGGTCATGTACCAGATGCCTTTGTAGTCGCCCGTCTCACCCCATGAGTTCTTCACCATGTAGTACTCCTTGCCGTTCTGGTCCTTGGCAACACCGTAGATAAGCATGCCATGGTCGTCGGTGAGCTCCCAGTTGTCGAAACGCTCCTGGCGCAGCTCCTGAGTGGGGATAATCTCAGGAACGGTGCAACCTAACGAGTCGATAATATCACGCTTCTTAGTGGTAGAGAGCTTGAGCCATTTGGCCATATCACTGCCACGCAGGCTCTGAGCAGCCTTGCTGTCGATGGCGTAGGCCAGACCCTTGCGAGTGAAGCCATCTTCAGAAACGTCGCCACCCCATGCCACGGTGTAGCCCTTGTCGATAGCATTGTCAATGACTTTCATCATCTCGTCCATAGGCAGGTTGTAAGACTGTGGGAAACGCCAGTTGTCCTGTACCTCTACAGCGAAGGTGGTATAGAAGGGATGATGCGTGTAAGAGGTGATGCTGACATAGTCGTCAAGGTTGATGCCCAGCGAAGCCATGAAGCTCTTCGGGGTGTACTTTTTGCCCTCGTAGGTGAACTCCTCAGGGCACTTGCCGAGGTAGGCATCGAGGATGCCCTGCAGACCGACCTTCCACTGGTTAGAGATCTTCTTGGCATCGCTCTTGGCAATAGCTGCCACGTAAGGCTCCATGATGCTAAAGAACTCGTTGAAGTTGTTCAGTGAGTCACCATACAGTGAGCCGGGGAAAGGCATGATGCCCTGTGGGATAATACCGTGGGTCTTCATAGTAGCCAGCACATCCTCTGCACTACCGCCCTGTGAGAACTGGCAGTCACCATGGAAGCGAACCACCTGGATGGCACGGTCCATATAGGTCTTGTTGGCCACGAACGACTCTTCAAGGTCATAGGTCTTGCCTGTAGCCTTCAGAATTTCAGCCTCAAAGAAGGAGAGGGTGGAGTAGTCCCAGCACGTACCTGAGCGGTTCTGGTCCTTGATGCTGGTGATGGGGTTTTCCTTAATCGTTGTAAATACGGGTTTGTTGTTGACAGAGTCTTTCTTTTCCTCTGCCTGTGCGCCAAGGGCTACAAGAGCCAGCAGCGCGAGAGTCATTAGTTTTTTCATGTTGTTATTTAATCGTTATTACGTTATTTCGAAATGTTGGACGCCATGAACGTTTCGAGTTCTTTTACGTGATAGGGGATGCGCTTGTCGCCCAGGAAGCGGCAACCGTCCTTGGTAATGAGCACGTCGTCCTCGATACGGATGCCACCAAAGTCTTTGTATGTTTCGATTTTGTCGAAACACAGGAACTCCTTGCAGTGACCACTGGCTTCCCACTCGTCGATGAGTGCCGGGATGAAGTAGATGCCTGGCTCGTCGGTGACGACAAAGCCTTCTTCCAAACGGCGACCCATGCGCAGGCAGTTGGTACCGAACTGTTCGAGGTTAGGACGCGTCTCGTCGTCGAAACCGACATAGATCTGGCCCAGTCCTTCCATGTCGTGAACATCCATTCCCATCATGTGGCCCAGTCCGTGAGGCAGGAACATGGCGTGGGCACCGGCACGAACGGCCTCGTCGGTGTCGCCCTTCATGAGGCCCAGTTCCTTCAGACGCTCTGTCATCATGCGACAGACGGCAAAGTGAACATCCATATATTTCACGCCAGGTTTAGCAACCTCCAGCACGTAGTCGTGGCAGGCCTCTACAATGGAGTAGATTTCCAGCTGACGCTGGGTGAACTGACCAGATACAGGCATGGTACGTGTGTGGTCAGAACAGTAGTCATCGAGTTCGCAACCTGCATCGCAGAGTGCCAAGCGACCAGCTTCCAAAGGTGCTGCCGACGGGTTGCCATGCATGATTTCGCCATGCTGTGAGAAAATGGTGGCAAAACTATTTCCTTGAGACATGCTGCGGGCGATGCCGTCCACCTGTCCACCAATGTAGCGCTCTGTCACACCGGGCTTAATCAGTCGCTGGGCGGTGGTATGCATCTCGTAACCAATGTCACAGGCACGGTCAATGGCGGCAATCTCCTGTGGCTCCTTGGTGGCGCGCATCTTGACGACAGCCTTGATAAGCTTCAGTGAGGCGGCCTCCTTCTGCTTGGAAGGATGGATGCCCAGCAGGTCCATGATCATAATCTTCGTGTCGTGGCGGTAGGGTGGCAGGAAGTGAACCTGTTTAGAGGTGAGGGGTGAGAGGTGAGAGGTGAGCGCAGAGAGTGGTGCCGTTTTCGTGATGCCCACCTCTGTAGCAAGGTCGCTGATGGAGGGCGTAAAGCCCATCCATACGATGTCCTCCACGTCGATGTCGTCGCCGAAGAGCCATTCTTCGTCGTTATCAATATCGATGACTCCTACCAGACCGTCACGGTGCTGCCCGAAGTAATACAGGAACGAAGAGTCCTGACGCATGGGCGCATAGCTGTTGGCTGGATAGTTGCAGGGCGACTCATTATTGCCGAAGAGCACGATGACACCCTCGCCAACCAACTTTTTCAGTTCGGCACGACGCCGAATATAGGTATTTTTATCGAACATAAAACGTGATAATTATTAAATTTCCATGCAAAGGTAATAAAAAAGTGGCATGGAATTACGTATTATGCGGATTTTTAACTAATTTTGTAGGCGAAAGTAAGATTATAACCGATGAAAGCTATGAATATTGCGATTTACACACTGACATCTGAGCTCCACGACGAGCAGGCAGTAAGTACTGCAACACAGGAATTCCTTCGTTCACTGGGTGTAGACTACGAACTGAAAGGTTGCAACTATGCCGACTATGGTACCCATGCACTGGACTTGATATATGTACGCACCGGTGGTACAGAAGGTATCTTCAGGCGTCTGTTGCCCCAGCTGCAGCAGCAGAGCAATAAGCCGTTCTATTTACTGACCTCTGGCAAGAGCAACTCGCTGGCGGCCTCGATGGAGATTCTGTCGTTCCTCAGACAGCAACAGATACGTGGCGAAATAATTCATGGCAGTGAGGCGTATATGCACCACCGCATAACGCTGTTGGAGCGATTAGGCGAGACACTCAGAAAGCTGAAGGGTACAAGACTGGGTGTCATCGGTGAGCCTTCCGATTGGTTGATTAGCAGTGTGTATGACCGTCAAGCCGTGGCCGACCGTCTGGGTGTTGACATTATCGATGTGCCGATGTCAACACTGCTGGAAGCTATCCGACAGACACCACAGATGACTCCTGCAGAGCAGAGCGACTGCGAAGAGATACAGCGTGCGTTGCCTGGTGCACAGCAAATCTATAGTGCGCTGCGCTACTTGGTGGAACGTTATGGTTTACAGGGATTCACATTACGTTGCTTCGACCTGCTGACAGCTGTAAAGAATACGGGGTGCCTGGCATTAGCAAAGCTGAATGCGGAAGGGATTGTGGCTGGTTGCGAAGGCGATGTGCCCACCATGCTGACAATGGCAGTGACCAAAGCGTTGACGGGCGTTTCCGGTTTCCAGTGTAATCCGTCGCGTATCAATCCCGAGACGGGCGAGATATTGCTGGCTCATTGTACCATTCCGCTGAACATGGTGGAGCGCTATGAGTTCGACACACATTTTGAGTCGGGCATCGGCGTAGGCATCAGAGGATATATGAAGGAAGGTCCAGTGACTATCTTCAAGATGGCTGGCGACCTGTCGCGTTGTTTTATTGCCGAGGGTGAACTGGTGCGTAATGAGGCTAATCCCGACCTCTGTCGGACTCAGCAAATTATCCAACTTTCTGACAAACGACAGGCATCTTATTTCCTGACGGAGCCTATCGGCAATCACCACGTGATTATTCCCGGACATCATCGTGAAGCACTGGAAGAGCTATATATATAATAAGGTGTAGTGGACTTCAGAGGTGCAGAAAGTACAGAAAACAATGTTTTTTTGAAAAAAACGGCTAAAAAGTTTTGGTAGTTCCAAAAAAAGTAGTACCTTTGCATCCGCAATCGAGAGAGATGCCTTCCAAACAAGGAAGAAACGCGGAAATAGCTCAGTTGGTAGAGCACAACCTTGCCAAGGTTGGGGTCGCGGGTCCGAGTCCCGTTTTCCGCTCAACATGTTGAACAAAAAAGAGCATTTTACAAGTAGGCTTGTAATGAATAATGCCCAGGTGGCGGAATTGGTAGACGCGCACGTTTCAGGTGCGTGTGCCGCGAGGCGTGCAGGTTCGAGTCCTGTTCTGGGCACTCTTTTTTCTTCACACGTTATACATGATGGAGAGGTGGCGGAATTGGTAGACGCGCTACTTTGAGGGGGTAGTGTCAATTGCGACGTGGGAGTTCGAGTCTCCTCCTCTTCACCATCAGTTTTCATTTATTGAAAAAAGCTCCGTTAGAGCACAGCCTTGCCTCAAGTATGAAGGTGATAACCTTGGCAAGGAATATTTTGCGGAAATAGCTCAGTTGGTAGAGCACAACCTTGCCAAGGTTGGGGTCGCGGGTCCGAGTCCCGTTTTCCGCTCTTCTTTGATTTTTTATTTTGAAAAACAAACACATTCAATGAATTTATACCTTCGTTATTTGCCTTTTTATCAGAAATCGATGATATTGCTATGAATCCTGTGTTGGAGAAAGATATTCGCGACTATGTAGCCAGCGACGTCTATTATCCTAAGCGTTATAAGATCCGTCCTCGCGTGTACTTTATTATTATCAAGACCGAGGCAACGACGATGCAGGATTTCAAGGAGAAGAAAGCCGTTCGTCCTTCTGAACAGGGTGGTAAGACAGCACCCGTGCTGATGTCACTCAACGAACCCCGTTATGGTTGGTATGAAGGAGCCATTCTCTTCAAGCGTGTGCAGCAGGTTCCTGGCACTGGAAAGTTCCAGTACCGTGACACCTCATTTGTGGCTCGCGTCAAGGCAGCTTCAGGTATAGACTGCTACAATCGCATCGTGGCTCACCTTTCTGAGCGCGTGGACCGTCGTAGTCAGTTCCCCTCAGCTAAGGGTAAGAATTTCAAGTTCACATTCTTGGGAAGAGCGAAATAATTTTCACCATCTACTATTTGCGATTGAGAAACGATGAACAAAGTAATGCTGATAGGTAATGTGGGAGTAGATCCTGAGGTGCGTTACGTCGAGCAGGGCGTAGCCGTTGCCCGTGTACGTCTGGCAACTACCGAGCGTGGCTACACACTGGCAAATGGAACTCAGGTTCCCGACCGTACCGATTGGCATACTGTCTTGTTATGGAGAAAACTCGCCGAGATCGTAGAGAAGTATGTTCATAAGGGCGACAAACTGTATGTCGAGGGACGTATACGTTATACTACGTGGGACGACAAGCAGGGACAGCGCCATCAGGCTACTGAGATATGGGCTGACAACATGGAACTGCTGACTCCCAAGGCGGCAGCTCCCTCACAGGAACCTACGGGTTCTGCCAATATGTAATTCATGGATTATTTTCTAGAAATACTAAATGAAGTGACCCTGATGACTCCGTCAACAGGGGCTATCATTGCCGGTTTACTGGCTTGCGGACTGTTGTTCGCTTCAGGTTTTGCCTCTGGTTCGGAAATTGCTTTCTTCTCACTGTCACCAGCCGACTTGAGTGAACTTGACGAGGAGAAAACGGAGGAAGACCAACATATCAAGCAGTTGCGTGAAGATTCAGAGCGCACATTAGCTACCATCTTGATTACAAACAACTTGGTCAACGTGACCATCATCATGCTTTTTGGTTATTTCTTCGACCATACCGTAAATTTCGGACAGGCATGGTGGCTGGAGTTCCTCTGCATTACCGTCTTGCTGACCTTCCTGTTGTTACTGTTTGGTGAGATTATGCCGAAGGTGTATGCCGGTCAGCAGCCGCTACGCTTCTGTCGTGGAGCAGTGAATGGCATTCTTTTGTGCAGAAAACTGTTTTATCCCTTCGCCAGCATTGTGGTAAGTTCCGGCAGACTGGCTGATAAGGTGGTGCAGAAGGAGAACCATGTGCTGAGCGTAGATGATTTGGAACAGGCTTTGGAGCTCACTGACAAGGAAGATATCAAGGACGAACAGCGCATCTTAGAGGGTATTGTGCGCTTTGGCGACGAGACCGCCAAGGAAATCATGACCTCTCGACAGGATGTGGTAGACCTGGACTTCCGCTCCACCTTTCAGGAAGTCCTGCAATGTATTGTCGAGAATAACTACTCACGTATCCCCGTCTATCAAGACAACAGCGACAATATCCGTGGCATCTTGTATATCAAGGACCTATTGCCACATCTGACCAAGGGAGCTTCCTTCCGTTGGCAGTCGTTGATTCGTCCGCCATATTTCGTGCCGGAGACCAAGAAGATTGATGATTTGCTGCGAGAGTTCCAGGAGAACAAGGTGCATATTGCCATTGTTGTCGACGAGTTTGGCGGTACCAGTGGTATTGTCACGCTGGAGGACGTCCTGGAGGAGATTGTCGGTGAGATTAACGACGAGTATGACGAGGACGAGAAGAACTATCAGCGCATCAATTCCAATACCTATGTCTTTGAGGGTAAGACGTTGCTGTCAGATTTCTATAAGATTCTGAACCTGGACGATGAGACCTTTGAGGAGGTAGAGGGCGACGCCGATACGATTGCCGGTCTGCTGCTCGAAATCAAGGGTGAGTTCCCCAAGCTGCATGAGAAGATTGATTTCCAAAACATCACCTTCGAAATTCAGGAAATGGAGGAGCGCAGGATATCCAAGGTAAAGGTGGTTGTTCACCAGCCCAGTGACGACGCTCCTACGGCGTAAGTTTTGATTTGCATGTTTAAATATTAACGAAAACAATGAAGCATTTAGCACACTATATAACCTTATTTCTCTCTTTGCTGGCCATTCCTTCACACGCACAGGACTATTATGTGCAGTGTGAGGACACGTGTTCTCATATCCATGGTATCGACCTTAGCCACTATCAGGGAAATGTGTTCTGGGAGACCATTGGCGACAATACCCACATGGCCTATGTCTATTTGAAGGCCACCGAGGGCGGTGATCGCATCGATGCCACCTTCGAGCGTAACATCTGGATGGCTCATCAGCAGGGGCTGAAGGTAGGCAGTTATCATTTCTACCGTCCGAAGACTGACCAGTTGAAGCAGTTACGTAACTTCCAGTCTCAGTGTATTCCTGAGGAGCAGGATTTGGTGCCGATGATTGATGTGGAAAGTACGGGTGGGCTTTCTACCGACGTGTTCTGCGACTCGCTGTTCTACTTCCTTGACCTTATTGAGGAGGCATACCAGCAGAAACCGCTTATTTATACGGGACGTAATTTCTATAATAAGCACTTGCAGGGCAAGATTGATGACTACAAGATAATGATTGCCATGTATACGGAGGAAGAGCCGGTGGTTGCTGACAACCGTGAGATTACCATGTGGCAGTATACGGGTAAAGGTAGCATATCAGGTATCAGCGGCTATGTCGATAAAAGCCGCTTTATGGGAAACCATAACCTCCGGGAGATACGCTTCCGTCACTGATAAGCAAGTCTCTGAAGCTATTTGTTTTCTTCATAGGAGGCCAGCACAGCATCTCCTTTCTTTCCCAGACACTTACAGTAGTCTCTGATTTCTGCATCCGTCTGTTCGTCGGTGAATCCTAAGTTGCGGGAGATATTCCTTAATGCCTCTATCTCTTGTGGATAGCAGACCTTATCGGTAGCCATTACCTCGATGAGACGGCGCAGGTATTTACTTTTCTCTACCAGACTGGTGGGGTAGTTGTCCTTGATTTTCTCAGGGTTCATCTTAAACAACTTCTGCAACTTGTCGATGTCGATGCCTTCCTGGCGGCAGATATTCAGGATGATACCATTCTCGTCGAGTGAGTAGTTGCTGTCAGATGCACTGATAATGATGAGGTCGCGAAGCCTTGTGAGATCAGGGTCGTTGCTGAGGTCACGTTTGAAAAGATCGAATAGTCCCATGTTTGTATAGTTTAGAGTTTAAAGTTTAGAGTTTAAAGTTTAGAGTTTAACGTTATTCTTCGATATGTGACATAGAGTGCGCAAAGTTGCGCATAAAGTTAGTAACAGCTTCTGTAGGATAGTAGCGCATGTAGCGTGCAGACTGCTTGACGTGCCACATCATAGCACGCGAGTCACTGGTACGCACGAAGATACTCTGACCTTGAGTGAAGTACCAGTCGGCAGCATTCTTCTCTGTCAGTTGGAAGATATCGTCCACTGCTTTTCGTGTCTTCTTATCAACTGCTGCGTCGGTAAAGCGTATCTCCTGTTCGGTAAAGTCGAACAGCTCCATGAGCATCGACCCCTCCAGACGTGCCATGTGTCCCATCTCCAAACGACGTATCCACGTTTTCAGAACCTCATATTCAATGGTATCTTTTGTGGTACGCAGATAGATGCCCAGCATGATGAGTTGACGGAGGCTAATGCCCTGCGTTATGATATTGCGAGCAATATGGATGAGTCGTAGCAGCAGGTTGAACGTCGGGTCTTCAGAACCAGACTCCTCAGCAAGCTGTTGCAGCTTGCGGTTAAGCATGGGATTTGTCAGCTCTTCTGGCCCTTGCTCTTCCCTTGTTGATGTTTGGTCATCCTCAAAATGCTGGCGTAGGGAGGGCGGAATCTGTAAGAAGAAGTCGTCCTGACAGCGGCGGATACCATTCCTAATCCAGGGTGTAACACCATGAATCTGGGATATCTGGTAGAGCCTGTTCCATTTCCAATGCGACATGGGCTCTATGGGCTCCGTCTTGCCAAAGGCTCCACAGCGGAGCAGGCGTAGGAAGTTGCGCTGTATGATGTCCATCGTATATCTTTATGAATAGCGTTTCGGATACCTTAATAATATAGAGAGTATGGCAGCGATACCAATAGCCAACGGATAGTAGAGGTATGGCAGGATGCTGATAGGATTCAGTTGTGCCAGACCTGCTGCCATGAGTATCTGTGCACCGTAAGGGATGAGTCCCTGCATAGCGCAAGAGAATGTGTCGAGAATTGATGCGCACTTACGGTTATCGACGCCGAATCGGTCGGCTATCTGTTTGGCAATGCCACCCACGGTGATGATGGCCACCGTGTTGTTGGCCGTACAAAGATTAACAAATGATACCAGTCCTGCTACCGTCATCTCTGCGCCACGTTTAGTGGACACATGGCGTGTCAGTCGCTGGATGATGAAGTCGATGCCGCCATTATGCTTGATAATCTCCAGGAGTCCTCCTGCCATCATGGTGATAATAATCAGCTCGCCCATGCCGATGATGCCGTCGCCCATAGCGCCGAACCATCCGTAAATGTCGAACGAACCGTCAAGCACACCAATAACACCCGTCAAGATGATACCCAGTGAGAGTACTGCCATAACGTTCATGCCCATGATGGCGGTAATTAGTACGATGAGGTAGGGGATGACTTTGAAAACCGAAACGTCGCCAACACTGTGGGGCGACGTGATGCCTTGTCCCATATATAGGTATATTCCCAGTATCAGCACTGCTGCAGGTATCACAATGAAGGAGTTGACGCGGAACTTGTCACTCAGCTTACAGCCCTGTGTGGAGGTGGCGGCAATGGTGGTGTCGGAGATGAACGACAGGTTGTCGCCAAAGAACGAACCACCCACGACGACGGCTGTCATCAAGGGGATACTGGTACCTGTCTGTTGTGCGACGCCAGCAGCGATGGGCGTCAGCGCTACGATGGTACCTACGCTGGTTCCCACACTGACAGAGACAAAACAGGCGGCAAGGAACAGTCCTGCCAAGAGCATATTGCCAGGCAATAATGTCAGTGCCAGATTGACGGTGGCATCGATAGCTCCCATCACTTTGGCTGTATGGGCAAAAGCTCCTGCCAAAATGAAGATCCAAATCATCAGCATCATCTGTCCCTTGGCAGCACCACGACTATAGATGTCGATGCGCTCACGCAAAGGGATATTACCACTTATCAAGACAGCATACATCGATGCGGCCATGAAAGCCACGGTGATAGGCACTTTGTAAAAGTCACGAGCAATGATACTCGTGACAAAATACAAAATGACGAACACCGCTAACGGTGATAATGCGATAATCCCTTTCTTCATCCTTTTTCGTTATTACGTAATAACGGGATAACGTTATAACGTAACTCCGTTTTTGAATATGGATATTTCACGATAGCCGTTCTCCTCGTTGCGGGCAGGCTCGCCACTGGCTACAGCTAACACCTTGTCGATGAACTCAGGAACGAGCTCCTGCATGGTGCGGCCCTCGACAAGCTGACCTGCAGAGAAGTCAACCCAGTGGGGCTTGTTCTTAGCCAGCGTGGGATTGGTAGCAATCTTCATGGTGGGGACAAAAGTGCCGAAAGGTGTGCCGCGACCTGTAGTGAACAGTACGATATGACAACCTGCAGAAGCCAACGCTGTCGATGCTACTAAGTCGTTGCCTGGTGCTGACAACAGGTTCAGACCCGTATGCTCCAGACGGTCACCGTACTCCATCACACCACTGACGGGAGCCTTGCCGCACTTCTGGGTGCAGCCCAACGCTTTGTCTTCGAGTGTGGAGATACCACCAGCCTTGTTGCCTGGACTGGGGTTCTCACCAACGGGTTCTCCGTGAGAGAGGAAGTAGTTCTTGAAATTGTTGATCATAGAGACCGTCTTGTCGAACAGCTCTGGTGTCTCACAACGGTTCATGAGAATGGTCTCTGCGCCAAACATCTCAGGAACCTCGGTCAGGATGCTCGTGCCACCCTGAGCTACCAACCAGTCGGAGAACTCGCCGACTAATGGATTGGCGGTGATACCAGAGAAACCGTCAGAACCACCACATTTCAGACCTACACGTAATTTGCTGACACTGACTTCTTCACGCTTATCCTGTTTAGCCTTGGCATAGAGGTCGCGGAGGATGGCCATGCCAGCTTCCATCTCGTCGCCTTCTACGCGCTGGGTAACCAATAGCTTGATGCGGTCTTTATCGTAGTCGCCGAGCATCGCCATGAAGTCTTCCGGTTGGTTGTTCTCGCAGCCCAGACTGAGCACCAGTACACCACCAGCATTGGGGTGCAGACAGATGTCGCGCAACACCTTGCGGGTGTTCTCGTGGTCTTCGGAAAGCTGTGAACAACCATAATTATGATGCCATGTCCAGATAGCATCAATATCTTTCATACCGGTCTCTTTGCGTAGCTGCTCAGCGAGTCGTTCAGCGATGCCGTTCACACAGCCTACGGTAGGTACAATCCATATCTCGTTGCGTACACCGACATCCCCATTCTTACGAACATATCCCTTAAAGGTTCGCTTTTCATCTTTAATATTAAGCGGCTGGTTTACAGGGTTATATGTGTATTCCAACGTTCCACTGAGATTGGTCTTGAGGTTATTCTCATTGACCCAGTCACCAGCCTTTAAGTCCTGACGGGCATGTCCGATAGGGTAGCCATACTTCACGATGTCTTCACCTTCTTTAGCGTCCTTGATAAGTACCTTGTGACCGGCTGGCGTGTCTTGATTGACGATGATTTGTTTGCCGTCAACGTCAATGATGTCGCCCTTCTTTTTGGGGGCCAGACAAACAACGACTGAGTCGGCAGGATTGATTTTTAAAAATGTAGCTTGTTCCATAATGATTTGTTTGTTTTTAGTATTTGTTGTTTTATCCAATATTTTTGCGACGATAGAAATCAATATTCTCCTTGGTAAGCAATTCGATGGGCATGTAGTTCACTGGATCCACCTCTTTCTTCAGAATGATAGCATTGAAGAGTGTATCGATGCAAGCATAACCCTGCATGAAGGCATGCTGGGCTATCAAGAACGAGATGCTGCCCTGACGTACGCATTCCGCATTCTTGGGTACCATATCGTAGCCCATAATCTGGATGTTGCGACGGTTGCTTCTCAACAGGTATTCACCAACTAAGTGTGCCTTGGAGTTGAACGTGATACAATTGTGCACCAATGGATGCTCTTCGAAGAACTTTTTCAGGATAGCATCGTAGCTCTCACGTTTCTCATCAAGTGACAGGTTGACCTCATGGATGGTGACGTTAGGGTAGTGGTCGTGCATGTAATGGCGGAAGCCCGTCTCACGGTTCTCCTGCTGTTTAGAGGCCACATTCCCATTTCTCATTTGTTTCATCAGCATAATCTCCTTCTCCTTGGAAGCGATAATCATCAGCATGCGGGCCGCAAAGAAACCGCTGGAGAATGAATCCTGTCCGAAGAAAGCCAATGGACGAAGGTCGGGCATGTAGGAGTCGAGCAGGATAAAGGGTATTCCCTGTTCATGCATGATATCAGTGTATTTTCTCGTGATATCCAACTGGGAAGGTACGACGATGACTCCGTCAGGTTGCTGTCTGAGTACCTCTGTCATGGTCTTTGCAAAGGTACTGGTGTCGAAACGGTTATAATACGCCACCTTATAAGATACGCGAAAGACGCGAAGACGGTCACAGGCTGTGCTTGCACCTTCTTCTATCTCTTCCCAATAGGCTTCTGACTCGTGCTTAGGAAGTACCATGAAGAAGTTGTACGACTTGTTATAAGCCAGTGCAGAGGCATACATATTGGGTTTGTAGTCCATCTCCTCCAGGGCCTTCTTGACCTTTTCCAGCGCCTTAGGAGACACGTTGGGGCGCTCGTGGAGCACACGATCCACGGTACCTACACTAACGCCTGCGCGTTCTGCGATATCCTTGATTCTAATCTTAGCAGTATCCATAATTTCTGCAAAGGTAATGAAAAAAAACGATACACCGAAGAATTATTGTAGTTTTTTCTTTGCGGTAAACGTTTACGGTTGTTTTTGTAATATTTTTGCTTGAATTCTTTGTCAATCGAAAAATATATCGTATCTTTGCAGACACTTTAAATACAATTTCTATTAAATGTAATACTAAAACAAATGGCAAAAATTGTAACATTAGGTGAGATTATGCTCCGCCTGTCGCCCATGGGCAACGACCGTTTCATTCAGAGTGAGTCATTCCGCATCATTCCTGGTGGTGGTGAGGCTAACGTTGCAGTCAGCGTGGCTAACTATGGTCACGAGGCTTACTTTGTTTCTAAGCTGCCCAAGCACGAGATTGGCCAGATTGCCGTCAACGCCCTGCGTCGCTATGGTGTGAATACGCAGTTCATTGCCCGCGGTGGAGACCGTGTTGGTTTGTACTATGCTGAGACAGGT
This sequence comes from uncultured Prevotellaceae bacterium, assembly GCA_900316265.1. Classification (GTDB taxonomy): domain Bacteria; phylum Bacteroidota; class Bacteroidia; order Bacteroidales; family Bacteroidaceae; genus Prevotella. The sequence goes on from ONCH01000012.1 coordinate 37,669, forward strand.
GCTTCTATGCGTCCTTCAAAGGTGATCTACGACCGTGCTCACAGCTCTATCGCCGAGGCCGATCCCAAGGACTTCGATTTTGATGCTATCATGGAGGGTGCTGCCTGGTTCCACTGGAGCGGTATCACACCTGCTATCTCTGACAAGGCTGCCGAGTTGACCAAGCTGGCTTGTGAGGCTGCCAAGCGTCATGGCGTGACTGTTTCTGTTGACCTGAACTTCCGCAAGAAGCTGTGGACTTCAGAGAAGGCTATCAGCATCATGCGTCCTTTGATGAAGTACGTCGACGTATGTATCGGCAACGAGGAAGATGCAGAGCTCTGCCTTGGTTTCAAGCCCGATGCTGACGTAGAGGGTGGTCAGACCGATGCTGCCGGCTATGAGGGTATCTTCAAGCAGATGATGAAGGAGTTCGGCTTCAAGTATGTCGTCTCTACGCTGCGTGAGAGCTACAGTGCTACGTTCAACGGCTGGAAGGCTCTGATTTATGATGGTAAGGAATTCTATCAGTCTAAGCGTTACGAGATCAATCCTATCATCGACCGTGTTGGTGGTGGTGACTCCTTCTCAGGTGGTCTGATTCATGGTCTGCTGACGAAGGAGACACAGGGTGAGGCACTGGAGTTTGCTGTAGCAGCTTCTGCTCTGAAGCACACCATCAATGGTGACTTCAACCTGGTAGGTGTTGACGAAGTAGAGAGCCTGGCAGGTGGTAATGCCAATGGCCGCGTGCAGAGATAATTCGTAATGTCGTAATAACGTTATAACGTAATAACGAAAAAGGAAAAATGGCAAAATTTGATAAGATTGCTGTCCTGAAGAAAATTGGCGACACTGGTATGGTGCCCGTCTTCTATCACAAGGACTTAGAAGTTTGCAAGAACGTGGTGAAGGCCTGCTATGAGGGTGGCGTTCGTGCTTTCGAGTTTACAAACCGCGGTGACTTCGCTCACGAGATTTTCGGTGAGCTGGTGAAGTGGGCTGACAAGGAGTGCCCTGAGTTGGCACTGGGTATCGGTTCTGTTGTGGATGCTCCCACGGCAGCTCTCTACCTGCAGTTGGGTGCCAACTTCGTCGTTGGTCCACTGTTCAACCCGGAGATCGCTCCTGTTTGCAACCGCCGTCTCGTTCCTTACTGCCCAGGTTGTATGACCGTTTCTGAGATTGGTAAGGCTCAGGAGTTGGGTTGCGACCTGACAAAGGTATTCCCTGGCGATGTCGTTGGTCCTAATATGGTGAAGGGCCTGAAGGCTCCCATGCCTTGGTCAAAGATTATGGTGACCGGTGGTGTGGCTCCTGAGGAGGAGAACCTGAAGGGCTGGTTCAAGGCAGGCGTCTTCTGCGTAGGTATGGGCTCGAAACTGTTCCCCAGCGACAAGGTGAAAGCCGGTGACTGGCAGTATGTAACCGACAAGTGCAAGGAGGCACTCGGTTATGTGGCTAAGGCTCGCGCTTAACACGCTCCTCGCACTACTTATTTTCTCAGCTTGTTCATCGCCAGATAGGCAGGTGGTGGACAAGCTGAATTCTCTTTCCTATGCCTATCATTATCGTCATATCGACTCTACCGAACTGTTTGCCCAGCGTGCCTACGACGCTGCTGCAGGCTATGCAGCGGGTAGGGCAGAAGCCCTTAACAACAAGGCTTTTGTTTCGATAGCACGTATGGACTATGACAAGGCTGAGCAACAGTTGAACGAAGCTTTGTCAGTTACTGATAATCAGATAGAACTTTATATCGCTGAGGTGCAGATGATGCGTCTCTGTCAGCGCCGCTCTGACAATCGTGCTTTCTATGAACATCGTGAACGTGCAGAGAGTCATCTGTTGCGCATCAGGGAGGAGCGCGATGCGTTGCCCGAACGGTTACAGCGCCGCATGAACTATGCAGAGACGGAGATGGCTATTGTCAACTCCACCTACTACTATTATGTCGGTCTGGAGCGCCAATCGGTGGAGGCTATCCAGACGATGGATACAGAGGTTGCCCGTCGTGATACGGCGCAATATCTGAACTACCTTTATAACATTGGTGCCGGAGGTGTGCTGACCGATGGCAGCGCCGAACAGATTCGTGCTGACGAGATAGAGTGTCTGGAGCGCTGTCTGACGATTGCCGACCGTTGCCACTATCCCTATTTCAAGGCGCAGGCATTGGAGGGACTGGCTGACCATACGGGTGATATCTCGTTGGCTGAAGAGGCGCTTCAACTGTTTAAAACCTATGGTGATGTTTATCAGATAGCGGGTGCCTATCGTACGCTGGCTTCCTGCTATCATGCGATGGGCGACGACTATCAGGCGCTCGACAACCTGAACAAAGCATTGGCTGACAAACGCATCAATCAGGCACCTGACCTTGTTGCCAGTATCCGTGAACAGTTATCGGTGGCTTACTCCGCTGTCGATGACAAACCCCAGAGTGACTATAACCGCAATATCTATATAGATCTGCAGGAACAGACCCGTCAGGACCGGGAACTGGAGGCCCGTGCAGGTATTCTGGACCGTGAGGCTACCCAACTCAACTGGATGATACTGGCCGTTATCGTTGCCATCCTGCTGTTGCTGTTCTTCCTATGGCTGTTCAATCGTCTGAACCGTCGCCAGCAAGACGACCACCAGCTCGACGATGTGCTGGAACAGAAACAAGAAGAGGTTGCCGAGGCTCGTCTGCGTGTGGAGCGTAATGAGCGTCGCCATTTGGAACAGCGTGCCAAGATATCGCTGGCCATGGGTATCCTGCCACTTATCGACCGCATCCGCCATGAGGTGAATCACCTAGTATCTCTAGATAAACTAGATAATCCAGGAAAACAAGAAAGCCTAAACTACATCCGCGAGCTCACGGACAATATCAACGAACAGAACGAGGTACTGACCCAGTGGATACAGCTGCGTCAAGGAGAGCTCAGCATGCATGTGGAGAGTTTCCCGTTGCAGGCACTGTTCGACATCGTGGCACGTAGCAAGAAGACGTTCCAGATGAAGGGTGTCGACCTGCGTGTGTCACCCACCGAGGCCACTGTCAAGGCTGACCGTGTGCTGACGCTCTTCATGCTGAACACGTTGGCAGACAATGCCCGTAAGTTCACGCCCGAAGGTGGTCATGTGGATATCTCGGCTACCGAGAAGGATAACTATGTAGAGGTGTCGGTGGCTGATACGGGTCATGGCATGAATGCCGATGTGCTGGCGCATGTCTTCGACCATAAGGTGCAGCAGGGACACGGCTTCGGACTGATGAACTGTAAGGGCATCATCGAGAAATACCGCAAGACCAGTCAGCTGTTCTCCGTCTGCAGTCTGCAGGCAGAGAGCGAGGAGGGTAGGGGCTCGCGCTTCTTCTTCCGACTGCCCAAGGGCATCAAACGACTCATCCTGCTTCTTGCTATCCTCTCACCGCTTACCGCTCACCTCTCACCCCTCAGTGCACAGAGTGCCTTGGACCGTGCTCATATCTTTGCCGACTCGGCCTATTTCTCGAACATCAACGGCACCTATGCACGTACCTTGGAGTTTGCCGATTCGTGCCGTGCGTGTCTGAATGCTCACTATCAACAGCAGCACCCTAAGGGACAGTTGTTGATGCAGGCTGAGAGCGACGATGCTACCCCTGCAGAGATTGAGTGGTTGCATGATGGCATCGACACCAACTACCAGATTATCCTCGACATCCGCAACGAGAGTGCGGTGGCTGCCTTGGCACTCCATGAGTGGTCGCTGTATGCGTATAATAACAAGGTCTATACGCAACTCTTCAAGGAGCTGAGTGCCGATGCTACGCTGGCTGACTACTGCCGTACCATGCAGCAGTCGCAGCAAAACAAGCGTATTGCTGTCATCCTGTTGTTAGTCCTGCTGGTGCTCATCGTACCGGCCTACTATATGCTCTACTACCGTCACCGTCTCTACCAGCGTTTCCGCCAGGAGCGCCAGCAACAGACGAATATCGAGATGGCTGACGACGAGCTGCGTCGTGCGGAACTGGAGAATGCCAATCTGCATGTCGCCAACAGCGTGCTCGACAACTGCCTATCAACACTGAAGCACGAGACGATGTATTACCCCTCGCGCATCCGTCAACTGGTGGATGCCGGCGATATGCAGTCGTTGACAGAGGTTGCCGCCTACTACCGCGACCTCTATGGAATCCTTATCCAACAGGCTACGTCGCAGGTGGAGCGCATCAAGTTGCACATACATCCTGTCGAACTCTACGGACAGAAGGTATTGGGCGACGAGAATCTGCTACACTACCTCTTCGAACTGATTAGAGGTGAGAAGCTAGAAGCTAGAGGTGAGAAGCTAGAGGTCAAGGCAGAGGTCAAGGATGATAAATACGTGGTATTCAGCATTCCTCTCACCACTCGCCTCTCACCACTCACCTCTCTTCTCATTCGTCAGATAGTGCGTGACCACGGTGAAGCTACGGCCCGTCGCGGTTGTGGCATCGTCATAGATAATAACTTAGTCAACATAACATTACCCCGACACAATGGAAAAATTTAAACTAATTATCGTTGAGGACGTACCCCTCGAACTGAAAGGTACAGAAGGCATCATACGTAACGAGATACCAGAAGCGGAAGTCATCGGCACGGCTGAGAACGAGACTGCCTTCTGGCGACTCATCAAACAACAGCAGCCCGACCTCGTGTTGCTCGACCTCGGACTGGGTGGCTCTACAACGGTAGGTGTGGAAATCTGCCGTCAGACCAAGGAGCTCTATCCGAAGGTGAAGATACTCATCTTTACGGGCGAGATACTCAACGAGAAACTGTGGGTCGACGTGCTCGATGCGGGTGCCGACGGCATCATTCTGAAGAGTGGCGAACTGCTGACGCGTCGTGACGTGATGGCCGTCATGGAAGGCAAGCAACTGGTATTCAACGAGCCCATCCTGCAGAAGATTGTCGATCGCTTCAAGCATGCTGTCTCTTCTCAGTTGGCTCGTCAGGAAGCCCTCATCAACTACGAGATTGATGAGTACGACGAGCGTTTCCTGCGCCATCTGGCACTGGGCTATACGAAGGAGCAGATAACGGGTCTGCGTGGTATGCCGTTTGGCGTGAAGAGTCTGGAGAAGCGCCAGATGGAACTGGTTCGCAAGTTGTTCCCTAATGGTGAGAGTGTCAATGCTACGCGTCTCGTGGTGCGTGCCCTTGAACTACGCATCCTCGATATCGATAACCTTGAACCCGATATAGATTAACAGTAAACTTTCAACTCTCAACTTTCAACTTTGAAACGGTTTCTCCCACATATTGCCATTACGCTGTTTGGCGCCCAGCTGCTGCTGATGCTGGTGTCGTGGCTGCTTAGTGCTGCCTTCCCTGGTAGCGGCATCCGCTCGCTACTCTCTGGCGAGGGCCTGCGCTGGTTCTTTGGCCACTTCGCACTGTTGCAGGCGACACCCATTCTTGTCTGGCTATTGCTATTGGCAATGGCCTATGGCGTGCTCCGTCGCTGTGGCGTGCTGAGCCTCGGCAAGAGCTATCGTGTCAGTCGGGCGCGCATCATGACATTCGTCCTGCTGTTGGTCTATGTAGGTGTCATCATGCTCATGGTCGCTGTGCCCCACGCCGTTCTGCTGTCTGCTACGGGCAGCCTGTGGCCTTCGCCCTTCTCGCAGGCCTTGATACCTTTCATCGCCTTTGGTGTCATTGCCTTGGGGGCTTTCTATGGCATCATCGCAGGCTCTTTCAATACGCTTTCCGATGTCTATGATGCGGTGCTTTATGGTATTCGTCAGGGTGCTCCGTTCCTGTTGTTCTACGTGCTGTTGACTGAGCTCTACCAGTCGTTGCTATTCATCATCGGGGTATGAGTAACGAACGACTATGGAATCTGAACTATTGTAAGGTGATGACAGCCAACTTCTCGCTGTTTTTCGCCTTTTATGTGCTGACACCCTTGCTGCCGCTGTATCTCAGCGAACACTTTGGTGCCACGAAGGATGTGATCGGTCTGGTGCTGTCGGGCTACACCATCACGGCATTGCTGTTCCGTCCGTTCAGTGGCTATTTCGTCGACTCGTTCCCGCGCAAGACGGTGTTGATGATTAGTTTTGCTGCTTTCTCGATATTCTTTGCCGGCTACTTGGCAGCATCCACGCTGTTGCTGTTCACCATCGTGCGTACACTTCATGGTGGACCCTTTGGTGCACTGACGGTATCTAATGCAACAGTGGCTATCGACGTGTTGCCATCGAGTCGCCGAACGGAGGGTATTGGCTATTATGGTATGTCCAACAACCTAGCGATGGCCATAGCACCCACCATTGGTATCTTTGTCTATCGCTGGACACACAGCTTCGAACTGCTGTTCTGGATAGCACTTGTGGTTGCCTGCTTAGGGTGGCTGACCGATGCTACCGTCACTCTGCCTGCCAAGGAGATACAGCGCAACAAGAGCAAACTCTCACTGGACCGTTTCTTTCTGATCCGTGGATGGCTGTTGGGACTGAACATGGTGGCTTTTGGTTTCTGCTTTGGTGTGCTCAGCAATTACCTGGCTATCTATGGTAAGGAACAGCTGGGTATTACGGGGGGCACAGGCACCTTCTTCATGCTCTGCTCCATTGGTCTGATACTCAGTCGCTTGCAGGGTGGCAAGGCTTTGCGCAATGGGCGTCTTACCTTTAATGCCGGTTCTGGCATGTGCATCTCCCTCGTTGGCTACACCATCTTTATCTTATTGCCCACGCTGGCTCACATCTTCCATCAGCCATCGTCCCTCTTCACGCTCGTTGGCTACTACGGTTGCGCCATTCTCCTTGGTCTAGGTAATGGTCACATGTGGCCCGCCTTCCAGAACATGACCATCTGTGTAGCCCCTAATAACCAGCGAGGCACGGCTAACTCCACCATCCTCATCTCGTGGGATATTGGTATGGGTCTGGGCATCCTCTTGGGGGGCATTATTGCCGAACATCTGGGCTACAATGCTGCTTTCTGGTCTGTCGCCTTCGTCAATGCCCTTGGTGTTGCACTCTTTTTTCTTGCCACCAAGTCCTTCTTCCTTCGCCGCAACCTGAATGCCGACGTCCATTGACATCAGTTCTAACTGAGTTTCAGACAGAGCATGGCGAGGTCGTCACTCTGCTCGGCATCACCGACGAAGGTGTGGACGGCTTGTACCATGTGGTCAACCACCTTTTCAGGGGCGGTCTGACCGTCTTGGATGATCTTGTTTAGTTCTTCGAAGATTCTGCCATTACCAAACTCCTGACTATCGGAATTTATTGCCTCGTTCAGTCCATCGGTATAGAGCAAAATGGTGGTCTGCGGGGCTATAGTGGTTTCTTGCACCTTATAGTTGATATCTTCAGCTGCTCCCACGGCAGGGAAGTGGTAAATAGGTAGCTGTTCAATTCCATTGCTGCTGATAATGATAGGAGCATTATGACCGGCATTGCAATAGCGCAATAGGCCAGACTTCAGGTCGAGGATGCCAACGAATAATGTGGTGAACATGCATTCCTTGTTATTTCGGCTCAGATCGTTATTCATGCGCGATATCATGTCTTCGGGCTTATTCCCCTCCGAGGCGAAGACACGGAACAGGTTCACGACTACCGTCATGAACAGGGCAGCAGGAATACCCTTGCCACTAACGTCGCCAATACAAAAGTATAGCTTGTCGTCATATAAATAGAAATTATATAGGTCACCTCCAACAAGTTTAGCAGGAGTAATGCTTCCATAAATCTCGATATCATCACGTTTGGGATATTCCTTGGGTATCATTGCCATCTGGATTCTCATGGCGGTTTCGAGGTCTCTTTTAATGACTGCCTCCTCGGCGGTGACAACCTGGAGCTTCTCAATGTACTGCGTAAGTGACAACTGCATATTAGCGAACGTGTCGCGAAGTATCCTGATTTCGTCGTTACGCCAGATTTCAGGCAGTGGAGCCTTGAAGTTTCCTTTTGCCACCTCATCGACGCTTCTGGTCAGCAGTCGAAGGGGGGCGGTTGCGTGGCGGATGGTACGATAGCTCTTCCTGTAGATGACCAAAAGTCCCGTGATGATGATGACGAGCAGTATCAGTCCTGTAATGATGATAGGCTTCTTTATTGCGTCGTAAGGTAGGATGACAGCATTCACCCAATTGGTGCCTTCTAGTGGCATGTAGAAAATGACCGATGGTTCCCCATTAATAGTGATCTCCTGTCTTTCCATCTTGCCAGTTGCCATTCCCCGTGCCAGCTGCTGACGCTGTTTTTCAGACGACTGTCGGATGTCGTTATAGAAATTCCCTTTTCCGATGCGCTGACGGGTGGTGTGATAAAGGTAGGTACCTGCACTATCAATGACGATGTTATAGGCTATGATACCTTTGTCATCCATATTTTCTATGTCTTTCGGGGAGAAGGGGGAAAGCGCATTGAGTCGTAAATCCATTCTCCTAAGATGTCTGTAGAGGCTGTCGGTCGAAATCTTGCCGAGCCGTTTCTCTATAGATTCGTTGGCACCGTACAGTTCGTTCATGTAGTATGCGTTGGACATTTTCTGAATCTCGTACGTTGATAACGCCATTACCAGTATTGCAACGATAGTGGTTGTTATGACGGTGATTGCAAGAATGCCCCGTGATAATTGTTTGTAAACAGGAATGTACTTATCGGATTTAGACATTTTTTTTGTTTGCAAAGATACTCCTTTTTTATGGAAAAATTAAATATTATTACGTTTTTAGGCTTGATTTTTGTTTTTTATCATTTTTTTAAGAATTTATATTTGGGTATGTTAGATTATTGTAGTAAATTTGCAAAAAAATATATCTAAAACATCAACAATATTACTAGAATTATGATTGAGATTAAGAATGAAAACAGTGTCTATACAGCCTTTTTCGAAGGAAGGCTTGACGCACCAACGGCTCAGAAGGCCCAAGACGAGATTGAAACATTACTGGAAAATGCAGATAAAGAAATAGTGCTTGACTGTACGAAGCTTGAGTACATCAGTAGTCCAGGTCTTCGCCTGTTCCTCCGCATTCGCAAAGAGGTCAATGCCAAAGGTGGCAAGGTGTCAATCTGGAACATCAACAAGGATGTCAAGGAAGTATTTGTATTGACAGGATTCGACGAATTCTTCGACTTTCACAATAGTTAAGCAGGGACTTTGATTCCTAATACCGAATTTGCTGTAATATATGAGGGAGAATGAGTCACCAAGCATTATCAAACGCTTGGAAGAGGTAATACGTGAGCAATGGGACTGTGAGGCATTGACAGATTATGGTAATGATATAACCTATACCTATGGGGGCATTGCCAAACGAATATGCTATTTTCACTTGCTGTTCGAGTCATTGGGCATTAAGCCCGGTGACAAGGTAGCAATTTGTGACAAGAATAGCAGCAACTGGGCCATCGCCATGCTTGCTGTGTTGACTTACCATGCCGTAGCTGTACCTCTGCTGCCGGATTACAGCAAGGAACAGTTGAAGATGCTTTGCGAGCATTGCGACGCCAAGTTTATGATTGCCTCCTTCCGACTGGCCAACCTGTGGCCAGAAGGACAGTGTCCGATGTATATGATTGATGTGGTGGATTTGCTTGCCATGACTCCTTCCATATATACCGACGAGGTGGAGGACAAGGCGTATGCCTTATTCGCCCAACGCTATCCCAAGGGATTTACTAAGGAACACGTACATTATGAGGCTGAGAATCCTGACGATCTGATGATATTGAGTTATACCAGTGGCTCGACAGGAAATCCGAAGGGTGTGATGCTGCCCTGGCGCTCGCTGCAGTCGAATATGCGATTCGCTGCTGATGCCTTGCCTTGTGAAAAGGGCATGAAAGCGTTCTTAATCCTACCCATGGCTCACATGTTCGGCTTCGCTTTCGACTTCCTTTATGGTGTCACATGTGGAGCCCATCTGTATATCCTGACAAAGATACCTGCTCCGAAGGTGATCCTTGAAGCCTTTGCCACCGTCAGACCAAACTACTTCCTGTGCGTCCCTCTGGTGATGGAGAAAATCATCAGGTCCAAGGTGTTGCCAGTACTGAACAAACCCGCTATGAAAGTACTGCTCAAGGTGCCGGGCATACACCAGCTGATATGCCGGAAGATATGCCAACAGCTGACCAATGCGCTCGGCGGTAACTTCTACGAGGTTATCATGGGTGGCGCACCACTGAATAAAGAAGTGGAGAAGATTCTGCGCATGGTGGGATTCAGGTTTACCATCGGTTACGGTATGACCGAGTGTGGCCCCATCATCACCTACTCAGACTGGAAGGAACATCGTCTGGGCTCGTGTGGCAAGGCTGCCTTAGGCATGGAAGTGAAGGTTAATAGTTCTGATCCGAAGAATATCCCTGGCGAGATTATCACCAAGGGTCCCAATATGATGCGAGGCTATTACAAGAACGAAGAAGCAACTCAAAGCACCATCGACGAGGACGGATGGCTACACACTGGCGATTTGGGTGTCGTCGATAAAGATGGCTTCTTCTACATTCGCGGACGTAAGAAGAACATGCTGTTAGGCTCTAATGGTCAGAATATCTATCCAGAGGAAGCCGAAGACCAAGTGCTCACCCATTCCATTTTCGAGGAGTGCGTGGTCGTGCAGCGTGAAGGTAAACTGGTTGCGCTGGTCTATGTGTCAGATATGATGCTGAGAAAACTGGGTAAGACACGCGAAGAACTCGACCTGGAGGCCATCTGCCGCGACGTGAACCTGCATCTGCCTAGCTATTGCCAGCTGTCAAAGCTGGAACAACGTGATGAGGAATTTGTGAAGACACCGAAGAAGAGCATCCGCCGATTCCTCTATAACTAATTGAAGATAATATCTATGGAACAAACCAGAAACGCATACTTAATCAGACGGGCGATGAAGAATTTCCTCACCGCAGCTATATTGACGATGGCTATCAGTCAAATGACTTCCACGGTCAATAGCATCATCGTGAGCCATCTCGTCAGTCCCGACGCAATGGCGGCTATCACACTATTCGTGCCGGCAGGTCTTGTCATTACGGCTATGAGTACCTTTGTTGGCGTCGGTGCCGCAATACTTGCTGCTAAGGCTATGGGACGTCGCGACAAGGAGGCCGTTCGCGGTATCTTGTCAACGGCACTGGTATCCGTGTTGATTGTGGGCGTTTGCTTTGCCATTGCTGGTTTCCTGTTCGGTGAAACCGTAACATCCTGGTTTACCAAAGATGAGCATCTATATCCTCAGTTGAAGCCTTATCTGACGGTGATGCTGGGTGGAGGTGTCATCATGATGCTTAGCCAGTTTTTTAACCAGTGTATATGTGTAGATGGTCATCCTATAAGGGTTACACGAGCTAATATGCTGGTGTTTGTGACGAATGTCATATTAGTTCTCCTTCTGGTTGGTGTCGGTGGCATGGGAATTAAGGGCTCTGCCATTGCGACTTTAACAGCTTATACGATTTCAATCCTTTACCAGAGCCGACATCTCTTTAGTAAGGAATCAGACATCAAGTTCGGCAAACCGGCTTTTGGAAAATGGCTGGGACCAAATTTGTTGCAGGGTATGCCAATGCTGATTACCAACATCGTTCTGACATTGATGTTCTTTATGATCAACACGATTGTGCAAGGGCGTTTAGGACATGATGGTATGTTCGTCATGTCAGTCTGCATGAACATTCTGATGATAGGAATCATGCTCTCCAACGGTTTTGGTGATACAATCCTCTCACTGGGAAGCTTCCTGTATGGTCAGCTTGACTATACAGGAACACGTATTCTGGTTAAGCGTTGTTTGATATCTATTCTGGGCATCACAGTGACTTTCACGTGCTTTGTCATGCTCTTCCCAGGGCTCTTAACACAACTTTTCGGTGCAAATACGCCTGAGCTTCAGGCAATGGCCAACCAGGGAGTGGTCATTTTTATCGGCTGTCTGGCCCCCATCTGTGTTATACTCATGTTTGCCAATCTGTTCCAAATGGAGGGACGTATTGCGCTGTCGCCAGTGATTATTTTATTAATTCCAATAGTATTGTTGTCACTGCTGTCACTGTTTGCAGATTCGCCCAATGACACTTTCATCTGGTATGCTTTCCCAGTTAGTGGTGCTGTGGTGGTGACTGCCGTCTTCATAATCACTGAAATAGTGCGCTTCAAAAGTCGTCCCAAAAGACTTGTGCCAATACTGCTATTACAAAAGGACAATGGCAATCTGCTCTATGAAGTATCACTGAAGAACGACATATCATCGTTCAATGCTGTCATATCATCCATGTCCAGTAACCTGATGCAGTTCAAACTTTCTGACAGTCAGCGCCGTCATATTGAATTGTGTTCTGAGGAACTATTGCTGAATACCATTCAGCATTCAGGAATTGCCGATAACGGACATTACTCTGATATGCGAATCATCCAGACTGATGACAAGATAACCTTCTCACTGAAATACGAAGGCAAGGCTTTCAATCCTACACTTCTTGCAACAGAAAAGAAAAATGCAGGTTTGAAGATTGTCACGAGATATAGTAGTGAGATGGACTATAAATATATGTACGGGCAGAACATGCTCTATCTTTCATGGAAAATTGAAGACAATAACTGATAACAAAAACAATAAATAAAAAGTTATAATATATGAAAACTTATCCGCTTCTCCAATCTCAATTAGGTGTTTTTATGGAATGGATGAAAGATCCTTCCGTCACCCAATATAATCTACCTACATGTACTAAAATGCCTAAAACTGTAGATGTTCAGCGTCTGCAAAAGGGTTTTGAACGCATCTGCCAGGAACGTAGCACGTTGCGTACGCGCTTTGTCATGGTTGATGGAGAGCCTCGTCAGTATGTTGACGACGAGATGAAAATCCCCGTTACGGTAAGGACCATGACCGATCAAGAGACGGCACAATACATAGAACGCGATTTCGTACGTCCTTACGACCTGCTTTCTGGCGAGCCGCTTATCAGGATTGAGATTATTGAGGCCGAGACATTCAACTGGTTATTAGTCGATATCCATCATACGATAGGTGACGGTTTGACACTGGCACCCAACATGACCATTTATGACGTACCTGCAGCTTACAATGGTGAGCCCCTGCAGACGGTGGAATATGGCATGTACGAATATGCCGAAGACGAACAATTATCATTTGGTACAGAGAACTATGAGCGAGCCGCTCAATATTATAAGGATAAGTTTGCCGGGCTCGATTTTATAAGTCTGGCCGCCAACCCAGAGGGTCGTCTGGGCGATATGGTGCGCGAGAGTGCCTTCATGCCAGTGGACGAGGTTGACCAGTGGTGTAAGGACAATGGCACCAGCAGCAACTTGCTGTTCATGGCAGCGTATAGCCTCGTGCTGAGCCGCCTGTCGCGTGAGCAGCAGGTAGTCTATGAGAGCGTGAACCACGGTCGTATGGACAAGCGCTTGGCCCGTGCATATGGTATGTTTGTCAAGAGTGTGCCCATCCTTGCCGATGTCGTACCAGAAGAAAACGTGATGGACTTCATCAAGGGCTTCCGTCGTGAGTTGATGGCTACCATCCGCTATGGTGCTTATCCCTTCAGTCATTTCTGTCAGGATTTAGGCATCAAGCCTGGTGTGTCCTTTGGTTTCCAAGGTGTTGCCATGCAAGAATACTTTGAACTTGAAGGCGAACGATGCACACCGGTTCAATTGCCTAAGGGAAGGATTGACGGTGACATGTCGTGTGTCATCTATCAGCGTGAAGGCCAGTATGACATCCGTATGGAAAGCAGCGATGCGCTGAACAGCAAGTCAACGTTGCGCATGGTAGCTGATGCCATCAAGACCGCTGCTGAATATATGATGGCTCATCCAGAAGCCCGTGTCGACGAGGTGAAGATTGTGACAGCTGAAGCTGAGAAAGCACTCATTGCACTTAGTTGCGGAAAGAAACTGCCGCTCGATAGCGATACCACATTCGTGAAAATGATCAAGAAGCATGCTGCCGAGCATCCTGATGCTATTGCAGTGGTGGATAGTGAGGGCAGTTATACCTATCGTGAATTTGACAAACAGTCGGATGTGCTGGCCAGTTACTTGATAAAAGCTGGCGTAGGAACCGATCATTTCGTAGGTATTATGCTCAAGCGTCGCAAGGAATTCCTGCTTAGTGTGCTGGCAATCCAGAAAGCGGGGTGTGCCTATATTCCACTTGACATGGATTATCCTGCCGACCGTCTGCGCTATATGCTGGAAGATTCAGAAGCAAAGGTACTGATTACCACTTCAGATATTATCCGTGAAAAGCAGGAAACGGATGGTCTTACGATTGACGAGTCAATCACCAAGACGCTGTTGATTGAACAGGTAGATTTCTCAGGAGATAGTGATAGCGTGGACTTGAGTAGTCCGGAAAGATTGGCTTATGTTATCTACACCTCCGGATCTACCGGTAAGCCCAAAGGTGTGATGTTGCCTCATCGTGCTTTGGTGGCATACCTGACATGGCGTGTTGCAGAATTGGGTCTTGACGGCAATAGTCGCTTAGCTTGCCACGCCAGCTTCTCCTTCGACGCTTCGCTCGATGACCTCTTCTCCCCATTGGCTGCAGGAGGTACCTGCTATATCATACCAGAGGAGATACGCAAAGATATGGACGCTATGCGCACATACCTCGTTGATAACAATATCACGGGTATGACGATGAGCACGCAACTGGGTATGGCTATGCTCAATGAATATCCAGACCTGCCACTCCAATTCTTAATGATGGGCGGTGAGAAGATGTTGCCATTCAAGAATACGAATATCAAGGTCATCAATGGTTATGGACCTACTGAGTTTACAGTATGCTCTTCATTCCATGTAGTAGATCAGAAGAAAGATACGAATATTCCTATTGGTCGTCCAGTTCCTAATACCTATTCATTCATCCTCGACGAAAAAGGTAATTTCCTGCCTCAAGGAGTGATGGGAGAATTGTGCCTGGCTGGACCTCAGATAGCCAAAGGATATTTGCATCGTGAAGACCTGACCGCAGAGAAATTCGTACAGGTAGGTGACATGATGGTGTACCGCACTGGTGACTTGGCACGCTATAATGCTGAAGGTGAACTGGAATACGGTGGCCGTATTGACAGCATGGTGAAGCTCCGCGGTTTCCGTATTGAATTAGGAGAAATAGAGAATGCAAGTAGTCAATATGCTGGTATTCAGGCCGTAGCTGCTGAGGTGAAGGAAATTGGCGCCATTCAGCATCTATGCTTGTATTATACTGCTAATCAGGAGATTGATGAAGATAAGTTCCGCGATTTCTTAGCAGAGTCGCTGGCCGACTACATGGTGCCCACTGTATTTATGAAGATGGATACCATGCCTATGACGCCTAATGGAAAGATTAATCGTAAGGCATTACCATTACCAGAGTTAAAGGCCATGGAGATTGTTGCTCCTGAAAACGAGACGGAGCAGCAGCTGCTGGATATCATTACCGACATTCTTGGTACATCTGCATTTGGTGTTACTACCAACCTTGTGTCAGTAGGTATGACGTCGATGACGGCTATGAAGTATTGCGCAAGAATACAGGTAGCTACGGGCATACAGATTCCAACTGCTCTGGTTATCAAGCACCCCACTGTGCGTGAAATAGCCATCGCCGTCAATGAAGCAGGAAAGCAAGCTGGCCAACAGGGTAATGTGGCTAAGAAGAAACAGGAGTACTATCCGCTGACAGAGAACCAGAAGGGTATCTATCTGGAGTGGGAGATGAATCGCGAAACGATTCAGTATAACATACCGTTTGCATGTCGATTCGACCAGGTTGATGCAGACGCTCTTGTGGCTGCTGTCAAAAAGACCGTGGATGCACATGCATACATGAAGGCCCGTTTGACCAGAGTGAATGGCGAGGTGATGCAGCAGCGCCGTGATGATGATGCTGCAGAGGTTTCGCTGATAGTACTTGACAAGGACTACAGTACTGAAGAAATGGGTAAGAAGCTGCAGACTCGCCTGCGTCCGTTCGACCTTTTCAACGAATCGCTCTATCGTATCGAGGTGTATAAGGCTCCAGCGGCAACCTATTTGTTGATGGACGTACATCACATCGTGTTTGACGGTATTTCCACCGCTGTAGTCTTGGCAGATCTCCTGAAGGCTTATCATGGTATGCCATTACAGCCAGAAAGCTATACTGCTTTCGACTTTGCACTGGATGAGCAGGAAATCAAAGAATCTGCTCAATATAAGGAAGCGGAAAAATATTTTGGAAATCTTGTCAGTGAATCGAGCGTAGCTGTCTATCCTTCTTCTGCATCAACAGACGGAGTGACTTCATCAGTGGTGGAGACAACGATTCCGATGGAGGATATTGACCAATTCTGCAGCCGTACAGGCGTAACAGCGGGTAGTTACCTGCAGGCAGCATTCGTAGAAGTGATGCAGCGTATCTCAAGGGAAGAAATGCCATTGACCCTGACGATTAGCAGTGGTAGGGCCGCAAATGTCGGTTTGCAGCAAAGTGTAGGCATGTATGTCAAGACGTTGCCTGTGGTATATCCTGTTGTTAAAAACGGCGGTGTTGTTGACTTCGTGAAAGCAATGCATCAGCAATTACAGGACAGCTATGGAATGGACTTCTACCCCTATACGAAGATCGTAGAAGACTATAAAGTGCATGCTGAGATGATGTTCCTCTATCAGGGTGGTCTGTCTGATGACATACAGGTGGAGAATGGAGAAGTCATCCGCCTGCAGTTGGATACAGTGAAATTCCCCGTTACCGTCATGACTTATCCGGAGAACGGCCGTTATGTCATCAACATCGAATATGATGGCATGCGTTATTGTAAGGCCCACATGGAGAAGTTGCTTAACGCCATTGCCACCATTGCACAGACGATGGCAACTGCTGACACGCTGAGCGAGCTGAGTATCGTCGCTGCTGAAGAGAAGACGGCCATCATGTCACTTTCTGAGGGTGAGAAACTGGAATACGACAAGACTCAGACGTGGATTGACATGTTCCTGCAGCATGTCAAAGAGCAGCCCGATGCAGATGCACTGGTAGATTATAAGAGCAAGGTGTCGTATGCGGAAATGAACCGCCAGTCCATCAAGCTTGCCAGAATATTGATGGATAAAGGTGTGACACCGGGAAGTGTCGTGGCCATCATGTTGCCTCGTGTAAAGGAGTTCTTCATTTCGGTGCTCGCTATTCAGCGCGCAGGTGCTGCTTATGTACCTGTGGACATGAATTATCCGGAAGACCGCAAGCAATACATGATAGAGGACTCTTGTGCTCAGGTTGTCATTGACAGTGAGATGCTGGCTGGTTGCCATCTGGAAGATGCGCAGGACGACACCTTGAATCTTGCAACGCCAGAAGGTGCTGCATACATGATTTACACCTCCGGATCTACTGGCAAGCCCAAGGGAGTACCTGTTAGTCATCGTGGTATCCGTGCCTGCGCCGCATGGAATATTGCAGCCTTTGACCTGAAACCCGGAAAGCGTAACTTAAACCATCCTAGTTTCTCGTTCGACGCTTCAACGTTCGACCTTTTCTATCCGCTGGCTGCCGGTGCTGCCATTTATGTGGTCAGTGATGCCATGCATAAGGATATGGATAGTATGGCTGCCTACATCCGTGACAATAAGATTACGGGTATGACCATGAGTACAGCCCTGGGTATGGCATTGCTCAACCAATATGATCTGAATATTGAATATATCATGCTCGGTGGTGAGAAATTTGTACCAGTCAAGAAAACTCCTACCAAACTGTTTAATGGTTATGGACCTACTGAGTTTACGGTATGTTCATCCTATCATATTATTGATCAAGATAAAGATGTGGATATCCCCATCGGACGTCCTGTCCCCAATAGTTTCTCTTTCATCTGCGATAAATATGGTAACCTGTTGCCACAAGGCATCCCCGGTGAACTGTGTCTGGCAGGTACACAGATGGCCGAAGGCTATTGGCATAGACCGGAACTGACAGCCGAAAAATTCGGTGATTGTCCGTTTATGTCTGGAAAGATGTATCGTACTGGTGACCTGGCTCGCTACAATGAAGATGGCGAACTGGAGTTCATGGGCCGAATTGACAACCAAGTGAAATTACGCGGATTCCGCATTGAATTGGGTGAGATTGAGGCACGAGCAGCTCAGTATCCTGGCATTACCGCTGTGGCCGCTGAGGTGAAGGTAAAGAACAACACACAGCATCTTGTCCTGTACTTTGTATCATCAAAGGAGATTAACAAGGATGAGCTACAGGTATTTATGGGTCAGACACTCACTGACTATATGGTTCCCAATGTGTATATGCAACTGGAGGCCATGCCGATGACTCCGAATGGCAAGGTGAATCGTAAGTTATTGCCAGAGCCTGTGATTAATCTCGGAGAGATCATCGCACCAGAAACAGATACTGAAAAACAAGTCTTTGACATCGTTAAGAACACCCTGAAACTATCTGAGTTTGGTGTTACCAATAACCTTGTAGGACTTGGCCTTTCTTCACTCGTAGCGATGCGTTTAGCTGCAGCTATCCAACAGCAGATGAATGTCTCTGTGAAGTTGGCTGAATTGATGAAGGATCCGACAGTTCGTGGATTAGCACATCTTATCGACCAGGAATCCGACAGCGGTATTGCCTTGAAGGCAACAGAACTCAAGGACTATTATCCACTGTCTGAGAACCAGAAGGGTGTTTATGTTGACTGGGAGATGAACCGAGAGGCTCTGCAATACAATATCCCAAGCACGTACAAATTTGCAGATAAAGATGCCGGTCGCCTTTCGGCTGCAGTACGTAGCGTCATCGATGCACACCCCTATATGAAGACTCGTCTTGCTATGGTTGATGGTGAAGCAAAGCAACAGCGACGCTATGAGGCCGAGACAATCGTTGAGGATATCGTTTTGACCAACGAGCCAGATGCAGCATACTTCCAACAGTTTGTCCGTCCGTTTGACTTGTTTAACGATGACCTGTATCGTATAAAGGTTGTCAAGGCTCCAAGTGCTGTCTATCTGTTTATGGATATCCACCATATTATCTTTGATGGTATGTCTACAGCCTTGTTCCTTGGCGAGATTCTGGCTGCCTACGATGGTACTGAACCTCAGAAAGAGACTATTACGGCCTTTGACTTTGCTGAGTACGACCACCAGATAGCTAGCAGTGAGCAATTCAAGGTGGCAGAACAGCATTTTGACAGTATCTTAACAGACAGTAGTGTTGTCGTATATCCCGACTCAGCAAAACCTGACGGTGTAAAGGCCGCTATTGTAGAAACACAAATACCACAGGAGGATATCCTTGGCTTCTGCAAGACAAATGATATCACTGTGGGTAGTTACTTCCAAGCTATCTTTGCTGAGACGGTGAGCCGTCTTACGCGTGAAGCGAACCCATTGTATGTAACTATCAATAATGGTCGTTCCGCAAATGTGGAACTCCTACACAGTGTAGGTATGTATGTAAAGACACTGCCTGTAGGTCTGACCTCAAAGTTGGCAGAACATAAGGATGTGGTGGGCTTTGCAAAGACCATGCATGAGCAATTGCAGAGTAGCTATGCGAACGATATCTATCCATACACCAAGATGGTAGAGAAATATGGTGTACGCGCAGAGATACTCTACATCTATCAGGGTGGTATTGCTGATAATGCTTCTGTCAGTGGCATAGAGCAAGTAGATCTGGCTCTTGACACTACCAAGTTTGCATTGTCAATCTTTGTCTATCCTACCGGAAACGACTATACTATTCGTATTGAGTATGATGGTATGCGATATGGAAAGCAGGATATGAGAGTCTTGGCAGAAACCATAGGAACTGCCGCTCAGAATATGACGAAAGCCGACAACCTGCGTGATGTGGAACTGATCTCTGCAACGGAGAAGAAGAACATCATCCAGTTGTCACATGGTGAATCCATGGACTTTGATCGGAATCTGAATCTTGTGGACCTCTTTACTGCTCAGGCAAAGAAGACACCAGACAATATCGCGGTTGTATATAAAGATTGCAAGATGACTTATCGTGAAGTCGATGAAGTCACAGATCGCTTGGCTGTTCATCTCTCAAAGAAATTTAATCTGGGACCAGAGCAGTTCGTTGGTGTCATGATTGAGCGTTCTGAGCTGATGGTTGTATATCCATTGGCTATCATGAAGACAGGCGCTGCCTATATGCCACTTGATTTCAAGTATCCTGCAGACCGTCTGCACTTCATGTGTGAGGATGCTGGAGTGAAACTGATTCTTACCGAGATGGATGGTGAGACGAGCCGTGCCAAGCAGGCTATTCCAGACTTCGACGGTGATATCTTTGTCAGCAGTGATATCGCATCATTGCCACAAGTCACTGATGAAGAGGTTGCTGCCCTTCAGACCGCTAAACCTGAGAATGCATTCATCGTACTGTATACTTCTGGTTCTACAGGTAAGCCTAAGGGTGTGATGCTCGAGCATCATAGTATTGTCAACTTCACAATACTCTATGCCCGCGATTACGAGATGACAGAGAAGGATCATGCGATGGCTTATTCAAACTTTGGATTCGACTGTCACATGCTTGATATTTATCCTGCGCTGCATGTAGGAGCAAGCGTATATATCATTCCAAGTGAGATACGTCTGAATCTGCCTGCTTTGAGCCAGTTTATTGATGACAACGAGCTGACCATTGGCTTCATGACGACACAGTTGGGTTATATGTTGGCAACAACCTATAAGAATCCTTCTTTACGTCTGTTCTCTGTTGCTGGTGAGAAATTGCAGGCTATCAAGCAGCCAGACTACCGTTTCATTAATGGTTATGGTCCCACTGAGACCACGCTGTATGCTACCTATTACGACATCGTTGGTTATTATGATAATGGACTTATCGGACGACCCTCTGCCAACTATAGCACGTATGTCGTTGACCGTTATCTGCATCTGATGCCGAAGGGTGTTCCCGGTGAGTTGATTATTGGCGGAGAAGGCGTAGGTCGTGGCTATCTCAACCGTCCTGATTTGACCAAGGAGAAATTCATCACTTATCAGGACGAGCCTGGCTATCGTACGGGTGACCTGGTTCGTTGGAGTGATGATGGCAATATCGACTTTATGGGCCGTATTGACACGCAGGTGAAACTACGTGGATTCCGTATCGAGTTGGGCGAGATTGAAAACAAGATAGCCGAATTCCCTGGCATAACCCAGAAGGTGGTTGATGTAAAGGAAATTGGTGGAGCCCAGAACTTGTGCGCCTACTTTGTTGCCGACAGAGAAATAGATGTTGAGGAATTGAAGAAATTCTTAGCTCAGGATCTTGCGGATTATATGGTACCGACGGCATTCATGCAGATGGAGAAACTTCCATATAATGCCAATGGAAAGATTGACCGTAAGATATTACCACTGCCTGTCATTGAAGTGGGTGAGATTATCGCTCCAGAGACAGAAACAGAAAAGAAAGTGTTTGACATCGTTGCAGAAACATTAAAACACAATCAATTTGGTGTAACGACCAACCTTGTCTCAATTGGACTTACTTCTCTCGTTTCCATGAGGATGGGTGTACAATTATTCAACACCTTCAACGTTTCCTTGAAATTAGCAGAGGTGATGGTTAATCCTACTGTCAGAAACATCGCAAATATTATCGATGAGAAGAAAAAGGCTGAGAGTGCTGACGTATTCAGTAACCTTTCCGTAAAGGCTCCAGCTGCTGATGCACCTGCTAAGAAGAAAGTTAATTTGTTCGCTAAGAAAAAGTAAGTAATATGGATATACAAGTAAAAAAGAATAGAGAAAATCTCTATAAAAGTCTTATCTCACAAGGCTTCTTTGTGGATGATAACGGTGAACCAGAACTTACAGTCGATGAGTTTGGAGAGCAAGTTAGTGACGAAGAAAATGTCATTGCTCTCTATGAGAATCTGATTGATGCCGAGGTACTTGTTGACGCCAATGGTAATCCACTCATGTCGCAAGAAGATTTCCTCTTGCAGATATTGGGACGTTATGCACAGAGGGACTTTTATCCCATTACCGAGAATCAACGTGGTTTGTTCATTGACTGGGAGATGCACCGAGATACTACTCAGTATAATCTTCCTGACATCCGACGTTTCACTGACGTTACTGCTGAGAGACTGCGCGATATTCTGGTGGAAGCAGTGAATGCCCATCCATACGTCAAAATGCATTTTGCCATGCAAGATGGCGATGTGGTTCAGGTGAGATGCGACAATGATCCTGTTGAGATACCCATATACGAAATCAATGAGAAACCCACTTCTGAGTTTTTCCAGGCAAGACTGCGCCCATTTAACCTGTTAGAAGGACCATTATACCGTTTTGAGATATACAAGACACCTGCAGGACTGTATATGTTCCAGGATATTCATCACACGGTAAATGATGGTTTCTCATTATTAGTCTTACAGAGTGACATTGATAAGGCACTGAAGGGTGAGGAGATAGAACCAGAGGTGTTCTCATATTTCGACCATTCTTTGGCAGAAGCGAAGAAACTGTCAGGTGAAGAAGGTGAGAAAGCCCAAGAGTATTTCGATAAGCTTTTAGAGCAGAAGGAATCTACCGCTTATCCTCACAGCAGTGAGAATACCACGACAGAAGGAATGGGTATGTACACATTCTTGATACCTAATGACGGTATCGAAGACTATTGCCGAAAAGCGGGTATGACCTCTAATGCGTATTTCGCTACAGTGCTCAGTCAGATTCTGCATCGTGTAACTCGCGAGGAATCGGTTTTGTTCTATACTATTGACAATGGCCGTACAGATTCAAAGGTCATGAAGACCATTGGTATGTATGTTAAGACGCTTCCTGTCACCAGCACGATTAATTTCGATGCCGCTAATCCGACTTCATTCGAGAAAGCTGCCAAGGAAATGAACGATCAGTTGATAAAGACCGTATCGTACAGCTATTATCCACTTACTATGATGTCGGAGCGCCACCACATCCATCCGGAAATACTTTATGTATATCATGGTAAGATAGAGGCTACTACCGATGATGACGGACATGATAAGGATATAAGCATCACCTTGGACACGGTAAAGGTGCCACTGACTGTCACCGTCTTCCTTAAGGGAGAAAGTGCTTACAGTGTAAGGTTGTCGTATAATACCGCCTTCTATTCTGAGGCCGACATGGCAAAGCTTGCTTCCGCGTTTAGTGCTGCTACGTTGAATTCCATTAACATAGACACTGTTGCACAGTTCTCCATGCTTGATGACAAAGAACGTCAACGAGTAGATGGTTTCAGAAGCACATGCAAGCAGGATATTCCTTGGAAGCTATACTATCAGCCTATCGAAGAGAACGCTGTAAAATATGCTGACCGTACTGCACTTATCGCCAAAGACCGCACACTTACCTTTGCTGAGTTCAATGTTGAAGCAAACCGCGTGGCTCATGCGCTGATACGTAGGGGAGTGAAGCGAGGTGATCGTATCGTTCTCTTGTTGCCACGTCGTTCAGGCGTGATAGTCAGCATGTTTGGTGTGAGCAAGGCAGGTGCAGCATATATACCTTGCGACCCAGAATACCCAGCAGACCGTATTAACCTCATCATGACAGACTCTGAGGCTCAATACGTCATTACAACTGCTGACCATACAGCTGATTATCCTGCTGAGAAGGTTATCCTGATAGATGATATTTACAATACAGGAAACACCACACCTGAGGATGATTTGAATCCCAATATCGAAGTAAGTCCGGAGGATATTGCTTACCTTATTTATACTTCAGGTTCTACTGGACGTCCAAAGGGTGTCATGCTACGTCATGTTGGTATTGCGAACTACCTATATCCACATCCTGCCAATATACATATCCAGGGATTGATAGATTTAGGTGTAAAGTCGTTTGTCTGCATCACCACTCTTTCGTTTGATATGTCACTCAAGGAATTTGCTGGTTCTTTGTTTAATGGTATCACATCAGTCCTTGCTGACGAACAAGAGGTGATGGATGCCCATCTACTGGCAGACTTGATGAAGCGTACAGGAGCCGAAGGTATCAACGGTACATGTTCACGTATTCTCGCTTACATGGAACTGAATGATTTCTGTGAGGCGCTGAGACATTGCAAAACGGTATGGTCTGGTGGTGAGAAGTACCCCATGCAACTCTTGGAACAACTTCAGGAGTTAGGCGTGCATGTCTTCAATACTTACGGACCAACTGAAATTACCGTATCCTCAAACATTGCTGACCTGACACAAGCCAAAAAGGTAACAGTTGGACATCCGTTGCTTAACTACGAGGAGTTTATTGTCGACCAGTTCGGTCAGGAATTACCTGTCGGTTTTGTTGGTGAATTGTTGATTGGTGGTCCAGGCGTTGCACGTGGCTATAACAATCTGCCCGAGATGACGGCTGAACGCTTCGTGGAATACAACGGTGTCCGAGTATATCGTTCTGGTGACTTGGCTCGTTGGGAGGATAATGGAGAAGTTGCGATCCTTGGACGTAATGACGGACAGGTAAAGCTACGTGGCTTCCGTGTGGAACTGGGTGAGATAGAAGGTATAGCAGCTAAATATGCCGGAATCCGCCAGGCTGTAGCTGATGTAAAATCAGTGGGTGCAGCTCAACAACTCTGTCTATATTACACATCAGATGCAGAGATTGATGAAGAAGCCCTGAAAGCCTTCCTCAGCGAATCGCTTACTGAGTATATGGTGCCGACAGCTTATATACGCATTGACCGCATTCCGTTGACACCGAATGGAAAGACCAATCGTAAGGCATTGCCTGCTCCCAAGATGGAAATTGAAGAAATCGTGCCTCCAGCAAATGAAACAGAGGAGACGATTTTGGAATTGATGAAAAAGCAGCTGAAAATAGAGGAACTTGGAGTAACGACCAATTTGGTGTCTGTTGGACTGAGCTCTCTTGCTGCTATGCGTATCAGTGCCAACCTGATGCAACAGACAGGCCAGACACTGGCTACAAAGGATATTATCATGAAGCCCACCGTACGACAGTTGGCTGCAATGCTCAATAATACTCAGGACGACACAGAGCAGCAAGATGACTGGTCGTATGAAGTAAGGGAGAATTATCCATTATCAGAAAACCAGCGAGGTATCTATATCGACTGGGATATGAACCGCGATACAACGCAGTATAATATCCCTTATGCCTACAAATTCCCCAAGATGGATGTCGAACAGCTTATAGCCGCTGTGAAAAGTTCAGTGGCTGCACATCCATATCTTAAGAGCCACGTGGTAAAGATTGACAACGACGTTATGCTTTGCCGACGTGACGATGCAGAGTTTGAGGTGACTATCGTAGAATTGCCAGAGGAGCCAGGAAAATCTTACTTCCAGAATAAAGTGCGTCCTTTCGACCTACTTACTGATGACTTGTTGCGTATAGAAGTGATAAAGACCCCTCAATCTGTCTATCTGTTCATTGATATCCACCACTTGATATATGACGGATTGTCAGAAGGTGTATTCCTGGGAGATATCTTCAAGGCATATCAGGGAATGCAGTTAGATAAGGAACGTGTTACTGCCTTTGACTTTGCCCTCTACGAAGATGAACTCCTGAAGGGTGAAAGTTATAAGAAAGCTGAGGACTTCTTCGACCATTTGGTAGGAGGATTGAACGTGTCATCGTTCATGAATTCCGCCACACCGGATAATGTTCCTTCTGGTACAGTAGATGTTCATATACCTTCTAAGGATATAAACGCCTATTGCTCAACGAATGGTGTTACCGTAGGTAGCTATCTGCAAGCTGCTTTCGCACTGACTTTGAGTATGTTCACACGTGAAGAACAGCCGTTATATCTTACTATCTCTGCAGGTCGTGGAGCTCATGCCGGATTGATGCACAGCGTGGGTATGTTTGTTAAGACGTTGCCAGTTACAAGTAAGATAGAAAAGGGAATAACGAGTGTAGGCTATACCAAGCAGATGCACGAAGTGCTGCAGCAGACCTATGCTCAGGATTTCTATCCTTACACGCATCTGGTAGAGCGTCATGGTATTCGTGCAGAAATCATGTTCATCTATCAGGGCGGATTGATGGAAGGCACTGCTCCAGAAGGTGCAGAAATCATACCTCTGGATCTGGATACTGTCAAATTCCCACTTGATGTGACTGCTTATCCTGATGGTGACAATTTTGCTATCCACATCGAATACGATGGAATGAAGTATAGCAAATATGACATGCAACTGTTTGTCAATGCTATCGGCAATGTGGCAGAGAATCTGGCTAAAGCAAACCTATTATCTGAGGTCTCATTGCTTTCACCGGCTGAAGAAAGTGAAGTTGCCCAAAAGGCAATGGGTAAGACGCTGGCAGTAGATCCTAGCCAGACCTTCCCCTCATTATTGATAAAGCAAGCAGAGAAGACACCTGAAAACATTGCTGTCGTTGATGAGCAGGGTTCTTATACGTATGCAGAACTCAATGTATTGACCGAGGCTGTGGCCAAACATATCGCAGATAATGTGCATGCTAAGCACTCACCATTTATCTCTATTATGCTTGGCTACCAAAAAGAATTCCTTGTCGCTGCTATCGGTATTGAGAAAGCTGGCTATGCTTACGTACCACTGGATTATGACTATCCTAACGACCGATTGCTTTTCATGATCGAGGACTCTGAGAGTAGCCTGCTCATTACTTCTCATGCTATCTTTGATGAGAAGAATGCAAATGGCGAGTTCGATTCTTATCAGGATAAACTATTCTTTATCGACGATTTCCTCGCAGCTTGTGACACGAAACAATTTACGGGCTTTAACCTGGCAACGCCGGAAGGTATCGCTTATATGATTTACACCTCAGGTTCAACAGGTAAACCTAAGGGTGTGATGATACCACACGCTGCCAAGGCTAACTTCGTACAATTTATAGCCAAGGAATGGCATCACACAGAGAAGAGTCATATCTGTTGTCACTCTTCATTCTCTTTCGATGCTTCAATTGAGGACCTTTATCCTGTGCTGACAGTTGGTGGAACACTATACACCGTTCCACAAGAGGCACGCAAGGACCTGGCTATGCTGCACGACTTCATCGTGAAGAATGGCATCACCGGTGGCTGCTACACCACCCAGTTAGGACAGATGCTGCTTCAGATGTTCCCTGATCTGCCGGTAGATTATCTGGTCGTTGGTGGTGAGAAGATGACAATAGCCCCCGAGTGCAAGTGCAGATTAATCAATACTTATGGTCCTACTGAGTTTACGGTCGATGCTACCTTCTTTGATGTAGAACCAGGTAAGGAATATCGCAATATTCCTATTGGTCGTGCATTGGATAATCTGGCTGCGTATGTCGTAGATTCGTTTGGCCATCTGGTACCTAATGGTGTTGCCGGAGAATTGTGTATGGCAGGTCCACAGATGGCTGCTGGATACTGGAAGCGAGAAGATCTGACCAGTGAGAAATTCTCAGAGATTACCATACAAGGTAAACAAGTGAAGGTTTACCACACGGGAGACCTGGTACGCTACAACGCTGAGAATCAGATTGAATATCTGGGACGTATTGATAACCAGATTAAACTACGTGGCTTCCGTATTGAGTTGGGCGAGATAGAGACGCTTATCGGAAAATTCGAAGGCATACAGATGGAGTCGGTTCAGGTTCGTGAGGTCGGTGGCGTTCAGCACCTCTGTGCATACTATACTGCCGACCGCGAGATTGACCAGGAGGCACTCCGTAGCTTCCTTGCCGAAGAACTCACCGATTACATGGTTCCGACGGCCTACATGCAGCTCGATGAGATGCCACTGACGCCGAACGGTAAAGTCAACACGAAAGCCCTGCCTAATCCGGATATACAAGCCGATGAGATCGTGGCTCCTGTTACTCCATCAGAGAAAGCGCTCTTCAAGCTGGCTGCTGAGATGTTGAAACATGAGCAGTTTGGTATTACCAGCAACTTAATTGCGATGGGACTTACCTCATTGTCAGCGATGCGCTTCACGATGGCGGCCTTCAACAAGTTCGGTGTACAGCTTTCAGTCAAGGAAGTCCTGCAGCATCCAACGATTCATCAGTTGGCTGCCATGATAGACAGCAAAAAGATGCCGGCTGGCACACAAGAGGTACAGGAAGTCAATAACATCTGGCCCTATGGCAAGCAGTATTACTATCCCATCACGGAGAACCAGCGTGGTGTCTTCCTTGATTGGGAACTGAATCGTGACACGACACAATACAATGTGCCCGAGGTTCACGTGATGAAGGATTGTGATGCCGAGAAACTGCGCCAAGCACTTGAGAAGGTTGTAAATGCTCACCCATACTTGAAGACGCATTTCGTGCAGCATGAAGGTGATGTTATGCAGATTCGTCGTGACGAAGAACCGGTGGAAGTCTTAATGGAAACTCTTACGGAGGCTCCTGACGTTGCTTTCTTCCAAAGCCGTGTTCGTCCGTTCGACCTGTATAACGACACATTGTACCGCATGGAGCTTTACACCTTCGAGAGCAAGGTTTATTTCTTCATGGATATCCACCATAGCATCTATGATGGCGCTTCTTCATTATTCCTGCTCCGTGATATCTTTGTCGCATATCAGGGTGAAGACATCCCAACCGAGGAGTACACCGCCTTCGACTTCGCACTCGATGAACTGAAGTTGTTAAAGTCAGAGAGCTACGGCGAAGCTGAAGACTACTTCGGAAAGCTGCTGGACGGCAGTTCTACTGCAGTCTATCCGCTCTCAAAGGAACGGGTAGGAGAGGAGCCGGATCAGGGTGAACTCGACTGGAAGATAAGTGGTAGCAACATCACACCATTCTGTCAGGATCATAACATCACACCTAACAGCTACTTCCTGACGATGATGATGCACGTGTTGCATGCCGTGACACGCGAGGAACGCATTACTATTACCACCATCAATAATGGACGTAGCGACGGTAGAATGATGGGCATCATGGGTATGTTCGTCAAAACGATTCCTGCTGTCTATGCTGCTGGCGATGAACAGGTGCTGACGGCTGTCAAGAATATGCAGAGTCAGTTGCTGGAAACGCAGGCTCGCGACTTCTATCCCTTCACCACGATGGTGGAGAAATTCGGCGTGAGACCGGAGATAATGTTCGTCTATCAACCTTCTGCAGGCAATACAGAAGGGGAGGAAGGTGAACATTTCCAGTTGACGTTGAACCAGACGAAGCTGCCTATTGAAATTATGATGATGCAGGACGGAGACGACTTCGTGATGCGTCTGAAATATGAGACGAGCCGCTACACACGCCACGATATGCTACAACTGGCAGCTATGGTGGCAGCTGTTGCCGAGAACGCTCCTATGGCAGATAAGCTTCAACAAGTTCCGCTGCTCACGCCGGAGGAGAAGCAGAACG
Organism: uncultured Prevotellaceae bacterium; assembly: GCA_900316265.1. Classification (GTDB taxonomy): domain Bacteria; phylum Bacteroidota; class Bacteroidia; order Bacteroidales; family Bacteroidaceae; genus Prevotella. Next base: position 67,011 of record ONCH01000012.1, read on the forward strand.
TGATGGCGATCTCAACGGGTAAGTCACTGGATGTAGACATCAATATGACTTATCTGGATGCGTTCAATGCCCAAGCTGCTAAGACGCCCGACAGCCTTGCTGTGGCAGATAAACAGTCGGAACTGACGTACGGACAGTTGGCCAAGTATTCTGATGTGCTGGCTCACAAGCTGATAGACTGTGGTGTAGAACCCAACGACTTCGTCTGTGTTATGTTGGACCGCATGAAGGAATTCCCACTTTCGGTATTGGCCATCCATAAGGCAGGTGCAGCCTATACGCCACTGGACTTCGAGTATCCTAATGAGCGACTGAGCTACATGTTGGAGAACTCTCAGGCTAAGGTGCTGATTACTTCACACGACGTGCTGACAGCCAAACAGGCGGAGGGTGACTTCGACACCAGCAATACGCTTGTTATATTCATAGAGGATATAGACTTCACGTCAGAAACGACACCAGTCAACAGGACCACGCCAGACAATCTGGCCTACATGATTTACACGTCAGGTTCTACCGGTAAGCCTAAGGGAGCTATGCTGCACCAGGCAGGTCTGTGGAACTTCATCCATGTGGTTATTGACATGGAACAGCTGACGGCGGCAGACCGCATAGAAGGTCATCGCTCGTTCTCGTTCGATGCACATATCGAGGATATGTATGCTATTCTGACGCTGGGTGGCTCGTTCCACATCATGCCGACCGAAATACGCAAGGACCTCGGTGCTATCCGTCAGTTCCTCTTCGATCACCAGATTACTGGTGGTGGCTACTCGACGGCTATTGCTGCCCTGCTGCTGAACACGTACGACGATCTGCCCGTACGATTCATCACCGCCGGTGGTGAGAAACTGGATGGTGTACATAGTGACCATATCGAGATTATCAACGTCTATGGTCCTACTGAGTGTACAGACGATACCTCCTACTACAAGATTCCTGCCGGCAAGCAGGTGGATAATATCCCCATCGGTAAGTCTGTGGCCAATAACTACAGCTTCATCGTGGATGCCTATGGACGTCTGTTACCACAGGGTGTTGCCGGAGAGCTGTGCTTCGCTGGTATTCAGGTGGGACGTGGCTACTGGCAGCTGCCTGAACGTACGGCACAGGCATTCTGTGACTGTCCATTTGTCACAGAAGATGCATTTGGACGCAAGGTAAGAATGTATCACACGGGTGACCTCTGCCGTTGGAATGCAGAAGGAGATATGGAGTACATCAGCCGTATCGACACTCAGGTCAAGCTTCGTGGCTTCCGCATCGAACTTGGTGAGATTGAAAACAAGGTGCTGCTCATACAAGGCATCCGCCAGGCTGCCGCTGAGGTGCGCAAAGCTGGAGGCACCGACCATCTCGTGCTCTACTATACAGTTGCTGAAGGACAGACCATCGCCGATGACGATATCAAGGCTGCCCTCAATGCATCATCGTTGGCTGAATACATGGTACCGGACACGTATATGAAGCTCGACACCATGCCTATGACGCCGAATGGCAAGATTGACAGAAAGAAGCTGCCAGTACCGACTATTACACTTGGTAAGATTGTCGCTCCTGAAACGGAACGTGAGGAACAGCTCTTGGAAATGGTCAAGACGCTGCTGAACGTTACGGAGTTAGGCGTGACCAACAACCTCGTATCGGCTGGTATGACATCGCTGTCAGCTATGCGCTTCTCTGCTGCCGTGAAACAGCAGTTGGGCATATTTATTGCTACGAAAGACATCCTTACGCATCCTACCATCAGGGAGATTGCAGCCCTCGACGCGAATGGTGCTGAGGAAGCAGTGAAGGCATACGAGAAGCGTGACTACTACCCAGTCTCTGAGAACCAACGCGGTATCTACATCGATTGGGAGTTGAACCGTGAGACAACGCAGTATAATATTCCATTGGTCAAGGAGTATGCTCGTGCAAATAGTGAGAAACTGCGCGACGCGCTCGTCGCCACCATCGAGGCGCATGCGTATATGAAGACGAGGATGTCACTTAAGAATGGTGATGTTGTTCAACTACGACGCGACGATGCTCCTATTCACATCAAGATGGAGACATTGGACTATGAACCTGACGAGAAATTCTTCCAATCACGCATTCTTCCCTTCAATCTGTTTGAAGACGACCTGTACCGTTTGGAAATTTATCAGACTCCAACCACCACATGGCTGTTCATGGACATGCACCATATCATCTTCGACGGTGGTTCAAACCTCGTGTTCCTGACAGATGTTGAGAGAGCGCTGAATGGCGAGTCGCTTGAGAAAGAACAGTTCTCTGCCTTTGACTACTCGCTCTACGAACAGAACATGACAAGCTCTTCTCAATATCAGAAGGCAGAGGGTTACTTCGATGAACTGCTTCAGGGACCGGAACTTGCCGTTTATCCACGTTCGATGAAGGATACTACAGCAGGAAATCAGGAACTGAAGATTTCGTTTGCCCGAAAGGACATCGTAGAATGGTGTCGTCAAAACGGTGTGACGGAAAGCAACTTCCTATTGACGGTACTGCTACAGGTTCTGCATCGCACCACACGCGAAGAGCAGCTGTACATCACGACCATTGACAACGGACGCTCGGAGTTGAACCTCCTTGACTGCATAGGTATGTTCGTCAAGACGCTGCCCATTACTAGCAACTGGGACTGGACACGTAGCGAGGTCAATATGGCTACAGCGGTGCATAATACGCAGAACCAGTTCTTCGATACGAAAGCCAATAGCTTCTATCCGTTTACGAAGATGGTAGAGCGTCATAATATCCGTCCGGAGATTATGTATGTCTACCAGGGAGGACTGGATAATCCAATGCCTGCTTCGTCAGAGCAGGGTGAGACACGGTCGAAGGACAAGGTGATTTCCCTGACCCTTGACACCGCCAAGTTGCCGTTGACAGTGACTGTATGGCCTGCAGATGCTGACCACTATACACTCCTGCTGGAGTATGATGGTACGCTATACAACCAAAAGGATATGGAGCGCCTTGCTTCTATGTTAAGTACATTTGCCGTAAGGAGCATCAACGCGACGGATCTGAACACCATCTCGATGGTTGATGAAGCTACGACGGAAGAAGTGCTTCGTCTGTCGGAAGGCAAGACCCTGCCTGTTGATCTGACAATGACGTTTGCCCACATGTTTACGGAGCAGGCACATCGCACACCTGATGCTCCCGCTGTGGTCGACAAGTCCAGTCAGTTGACCTACGCCGAGATGGACACCTATTCTAACCTGTTGGCAAGCAAACTTATCGCATTGGGCATAGAGCCTGACGACTTCGTCTGCGTGCTGTTGGACCGCATGAAGGAATTCCCGCTTTCAGTGCTGGCCATCCACAAGGCAGGTGCAGCCTATACACCACTGGACTTCGAATATCCCAACGACCGTCTGCTTTACATGATGGAAAACAGCGAGGCGAAGGTCATCGTCACCACTCACGACGTACTGAAGGCCAAGAAGGAGGAAGGCGACTTTGAAGTGGGCAACGCTCAACTCTTCTTCATCGACGACTTCATGAATGAGCTTTCAGGCAAGACGCTCGCTGAACTGGGTGAGGTGAAGCCTATCGACTTGTCGTCGCCCGACAGACTGGCCTATATGATTTACACTTCAGGTTCTACCGGAAAGCCTAAGGGAGCTATGCTCCACCAGGCAGGTCTGGCTAACTTCATTGCAGTGGTGAAGGATATGGAGAAACTGACTCCTGCTGACAGAATCAGTGGACACCGTTCGTTCTCGTTTGATGCACATATCGAGGATATGTATCCCGTGCTGACGCTGGGTGGCTCGTTCCATATTATGCCTTCTGAGATTCGCAAGGACCTCGGTGCTATCCGTCAGTTCCTCTTCGACCACCAGATTACGGGTGGTGGTTACTCGACGGCAATTACCTGTCTGCTGCTGAACACCTTCGACGACCTGCCTGTACGTTTCATTACCGGTGGCGGTGAGAAGATGGCGGGTGTTTACAGCGACCACATCGAAATCATCAATGTCTATGGACCTACGGAGTGTACTGACGATACGTCGTACTTCTCTATTGCTCCAGGCAAACATATCGAAGAGATTCCTATTGGTAAGTCTGTGGCTAATAACTGGAACTTCATTGTTGACCAGGCTGGCCATCTGCTTCCTCCGGGACTTGCCGGCGAGCTGTGCTTCGCAGGTGTCCAGGTAGGACGTGGCTACTGGCGTCTTCCTGAGCGTACGGAACAGTCGTTCGTCAACTGTCCGTTCGTCAAGAAAGACCAGTGGAACAGGAAAGTCCGTATGTATCATACCGGTGACCTCTGTCGCTGGAATGAAGATGGCGAACTGGAGTACATCAGCCGTATCGACACACAGGTCAAGCTTCGTGGCTTCCGTATAGAGCTTGGTGAGATTGAGAAGTGTGCTATGAACTTCGGTGGCATGGTTACTGTTGTTGCCGACGTGAAGACCATCAATGGCACACAGCATCTGTGCATGTACTTCACAGCCGATCAGGAAATCGATATCGAGCAGTTGCGTGAAATGATGTCGCAGACACTGACCGACTATATGGTTCCAGAAGCATTCGTCAAGATGGACGCTATGCCTATGACTCCTAACGGAAAGATTGACAGAAAGAAGCTGCCCGAGCCTGAAATCAAGGTTGACACGGAATGCGTACCGCCTGCAACAAAGCGTGAGGAGAAACTGTTCGAGATTGCCAAGGAGCTGCTTGGCCACGACCAGTTCGGTGTGACCGACAACCTGATGCGCGTCGGAATGACGTCATTGCTGGTTATCCGTCTGGTGGCTAAGGCCTGCAACGAAGACATCAAGATCAAGGTGGACGACTTCATGCGCGCCAAGACCATCCGAGGCGTGCTGGCTACGAATCAGAGACTTATGACGTGGTACCAGGAACCTGTGGCAGAGAAGCCTGTCGCTGTGGTGATACAGGGTGAGACACGTTACAACGACCTGTTGCCATACATCAAGGAACTGAATGAGCGTTATAATGTCGTTGTTGTGGAAGCCATCACAACGCACTTCGACTATTTGTTCCATGATTATGACATCCATGAAGCCATTGAGTTCTATTTCGCTTGGCTCGATGCTTTGCTGATGAAGGCAGGACTCGACAGCGTATCGCTGTTCACTGGCCACTGCTTCGGTTCAGACTTGGCTTACCGCCTGGCTTGCCGCTGGCAACAGGAGTATCCGGAACAGCCTATCAGCGTTTGTATGCTTGATTCGTTCTGGGTTGACCGTGACCGCAAGTTGGAACGTCCAGAGTTCGACATGAGCACGCTGCCTGAGGACATCTTGAAGAAGATTGACGAGATGAACGATGCACAGGAAGAGCTGCTGGATATGTACAAACGTCTTGACTGTCACGGAGAGCCCGAACCTCTGAAGGGCAATGTGCTCCTCATCAGTTCTGCACAGAAGGAGAACATCGTGGCACAGATTGCCGAGAACATGGGCATGAAGGAAGACGAATTGCTGAACTTCCTGAAGGTCGACGCTGACAATCTGAGACGCTTCCTGATTCCGCAACGAGAAATCGACAATGTTGCCTTGTGGAGCGGCTTCCGCAGTGACCTCCGTTCTTGGAAAGTCTATGGCGACCACATGACCATGCTGAACGAACAGAATGTGAAGACATTTATGCAGTTTATATTCGATAATATATAATAGCAATGATTGATCTGAAAGGAATACATAAGACCTATCCTGGAGCCCAGCCCCTTCACGTGTTGAAGGGGGTGGACCTCCACATCGACGAGGGAGAATTGGTTAGCATCATGGGACCCTCAGGTTCGGGAAAGTCCACAATGCTTAACGTGATGGGCATACTCGATGACTATGACGAAGGAGAATATCGCTTGGCCGGTAATCTGATAAAAGACATCACTGAGCGTCAGGGATGCCGTTATCGCAACCAGCTCATCGGCTTTATTTTCCAGTCGTTCAACCTCATCAACTTCAAGAACGCCATGGAGAATGTGGCCCTGCCCCTGTACTATCGAGGAGTAGGCCGCAAGGAGCGCAACGAGCTGGCCATGGAGTATCTGGAGAAGGTGGGACTGGCTGCCCACTGGAATCATCTGCCCATGCAGATGTCGGGTGGACAGCGTCAGCGCGTAGCCATTGCCCGTGCACTTATCTCGAAGCCCAAGATTATCCTTGCCGACGAGCCGACGGGAGCATTGGACTCAAAGACAACACAGGAGGTAATGGATATGCTGAAGGCCGTGAACCGCGACAACGGGCAGACGGTAATCATCGTCACGCATGAGCAGGATATTGCTGACCAGACCGACCGCCGAATATTCTTCAAAGATGGTGTCATAGCAAGAGACGAAAGAGGATGAGAGACATCTTGGCAGAGGTGATGGCCTCAATGAAAAGCAATAGGATGAGAATCGCTTTAACGGGCTTCTCAATAGGGTGGGGTATCTTCATCCTTATCGTCCTATTGGGAGCTGGTAACGGCTTGTTGAAAGGTATGATGGCCAATTTCTCGGATAACACGGATAATATCTATACGATTATTCCTGGTAAGACGGCCATACTTCACAAAGGCTGGCCTAAAAACAGGGAGATTGTCTTCACCCGCAACGATGTGAAGAAGCTTAAAGACTGCTTCCCCAACAACATAGAGCGTATCAGCGCCACGATGAGTGCACCGGCTGACCTGTCGTACGGAATAGTAACCACAAACGGCAGCTTAGAAGGAAAGGAAGTGGGATTTGAGCGGACGGAGCATATCCGCGTTGTCGAGGGACGACTGCTGTCGCAAATGGATGCCGATTCCGTGCGTAAGACGTGTATGGTTTCCAGCAGCTTGGCCAAGGTCTTGTTCCGCGACGAACCACATCCTGTGGGGAAGTATATCACTGGCAACGGTGTAGAACTGCTTGTCGTAGGTGTCTATGAACCTAATGTCGATATAGGAACTATTGTCCGTGAGATATTTGTTCCTTACACAACGGTTCAGGAAGTGTTCTGTCCAGAGGAGAAATTAAGCCAGATAACGCTGATGCTACGTGGCTTGGATGATATGAAGTCTAACCAGACCTTTGAGAAGGTACTTCGCCAGAAGCTTGCCGACTTCAAGGACTTCAATGTCAACGACCCGTTGGCTGTCAAACTGAAAACGGACTACGAGAACTATCTGAGTACTGTCAGCATTCTTAATGGCATCTACCTGTTCATCGTCATCATCGGTCTGGCTACACTGGTCTCTGGCGTAGTCGGTGTGAGCAACATCATGATGATTACCGTCAAGGAGCGTACCCGCGAGTTAGGTGTCAGAAAAGCCATGGGAGCCTCTAACGAGCATATCGTCGCACTGGTGCTGGTCGAGTCAGTCATCATTACGCTGATTTTCGGATATGTAGGTATGATCTGTGGCGTAGGAATCACCCAGTTGATGGCGAAAGCGCTGACGGCTATGGGTGGTTCAACAATCTTCAGCAATCCTACGGTCGGACTTGGAATTATCTTTGCCGCCAACGTAGTGATGCTGATAGCCGGTATCATAGCCGGATATGTGCCAGCCAAGAAAGCCATCAATTCAAAACTGGTCGATGCACTGTCGGCGTGAGAAGAATAAAAGAATAAAAAAATAAAACAATATAAAATACTCTACAAGTGTTTGATAAGGATTTTTGGTCAGAAATATGGGAGACGGTGCTAAGCCAGAAATGGCGTAGCCTGATGACGGCTTTCGGCGTCTTCTGGGGCATCTTCATGTTGGTGATGCTTATTGGCGCTGGTATGGGTCTGAACAACGGACTGGTAGGAAAGGTTATGCAACTTCCCACCAACAGTGTGTTCCTGATTCCAGACAATACGAGCATGCCATATCAGGGCTTCAGTCAGGGCAGAAGCTGGGACATCAGCATGGACGACACCTTGAAGTTCCGCCAGGTTTTCCAAAAAGAGATTTCCAACATCACACTGTTGGACTATGTCGGTCAAGGCGCTCCGCAGATTATTTCGCATGGCGACCGTTTTGGCGAATACAAAGTGGTGGGAGTCACGCCGCCCTATTTGCATAACATTCCTCAGGCGTTGGTGTCTGGGCGATTCATCAATGACCTTGACCTCCAAGAGAAGAGAAAGGTATGCGTTATCGGTACCGATGTGGCAGAGAACTTCTATTCCGCATCCGATCCTATTGGTAGGTCACTCGTCATTGAGAATATCACCTATACCGTCGTCGGCGTTGTAAAGAACACCAACAAGATGATAAACTTGCAGCTGGACCCTGCCAATGGCATACAATTACCGCTGACTACCGAGATGCAGGTGTATAACAGAGGTAACCGCATACAGCAGATGATAATCACCCTGCATGAACCCTATTCGGCTATCGAATATCAGCAGCGTTTCCAGTTGCTGTTAAAGTCACTCCATCACGTACATCCCGATGACCCGTCAGCGTTGATTACATTCAACTTGGCGAAGCTGTTGGAACAGTATAAGTATCTCTTTATCGGTCTGGATATCCTCATCTGGATTGTCGGATTGGGAACGCTGATGGCTGGTCTTATCGGCATTTCAAACATAATGATGGTTACCGTCAGGGAGCGTACGCAGGAAATCGGTGTTCGCAGGGCACTGGGCGCTATGCCAGAAAAGATTCTTGGACAGATTATGTGTGAAAGTCTCGTCCTCACCTTCTCTGCAGGTATCGTCGGTCTGGCCCTCGGAACCTTTGCACTCAGCCTTGTCAGAAAGGCTGTACAAGGCGTCGAGTCAGTATTCAGCGACCCGTACGTCCCCTTCGTTCCGGCTGTCGTTGCCCTCATCGTTCTGGTGATGGGCGGTCTGTTTGCCGGATGGCTTCCTGCCAAACGCGCACTAGCTATCAAAGCCATTGAGGCTCTACGAGAAGAATAATCCTAATAAACGACTAAATAATAAAACAATTACGCAATATGAAAAAAGTATTGAAAACTACAGGATGGGTATTGGTGGGAATTTTCGTCATCTACACCTTCTATTTCCTTTGGAAGCAGTCACAGCCTGCTCCCGTCGTTTACGAACTTGTAACGCCTGAACAGCGCGATGTAGTGCAGAAGACCGTTGCCACGGGTACCCTCGAGGCACGCACGCAGGTAGAGTTGAAACCGCAGATTACTGGTGTCATCACCGACCTGCGCGTCCATGCCGGACAGACCATCAAGGCTGGCGAACTCGTTGCCGTCATCCGCGTGATTCCCGACATGAACCAGCTCACGCAGGCGCAGAACTCCGTAGAGTCAGCACGCATATCCCTTGAGGAAGTGGAGCGCGAAGCCGAGCGCACACAGCGTTTGTATGACAAGGGCGTCGTCAGCAAGGAAGAGAACGAACAGGCGCAGAACAATCTCGCCTCTGCTCGCGACCGTGTAGCTGCTGCCAAGGCTCAGGTAGAGGTCATCACCCGCGGCTCCAGCTCTCGTGCAGGTAGTGTCAACACCACAGAGGTTCGCTCTTCCATGAATGGCATCGTGCTGAATGTCCCCGTCAAGGTGGGTACTTCCGTCAGTGGCTCCTCTTCATTCTCTGAGGGTACCACCATTGCTACGGTGGCCAACATGAACGACATTATCTTCTCTGGTAACATCGACGAGACGGAGGTGGCCAAGCTTCATGTAGGCATGGACGTCACCTTGATTCCAGGTGCCATGCAGGATGTGAAAATACCTGCCACACTGGACTATATCGCTCCAGAGGGAACCATGCAGAACGGCGCCAGAATGTTTGAGTTGAAGGCTACAGCACATATACCTGAGAATGTTGCCATTCGTTCTGGCTACAGCGTCAATGCCAACATCACGCTCAGCGAGGCCCGCCAGGCACTCTCTGTCAACGAGACATGCGTGGAGTTCGACGGCGGCAAGGCATTCGTCTATCGTCTCACCTCGGCTGAAGACGATGTCGAGAACCAGAAGTGGGAGCGCATCCCTGTCGAGCTTGGCATTTCTGACGGTGTGTATGTTGTCGTCAAGTCTGGCATCAACAAGACCGACCGTCTCCGTGGCATTCAGCGCATGTAGGACTTAAAATTATGAATGAACTATGAGAATTCCTGTTATAAGTAACATTCGTGGCCTGGCACTCCTCGTGCTGCTTCCCACTTCGCTCACCGTGTGTCATGCACAGCGACAGTGGACGCTCGACGAGTGTATATCCTATGCCATCGAACATAACATCAACATCCAGCAGCGAGAACTTGACATCAAGAAAAGCCAGGTGAAACTCGAGACCAGCAGCAATGCGTGGTTGCCTGATGTGAGCGCCAATCTCGGCGAGCAGTTCAGCTTCGGTAACTATAACTCCACCACTGGCTCTTTAGCCAGCAAGCCTGTGTTAGAGAACAACGACCTGGCTTACACCACTGGTGATATTACCGCCACCATGAATCTGTTCGACGGTTTCAAGACCCAGAGTCAGAAACGTGCCGACCGCTTCTCGCTCGACGCAGCCACCGCCAACCTCGAGAAAGCCCGTAAGGACATAGGCATTCAGATAGCCGTTCGCTACCTGGAGTGCCTCTGCAATAAAAGCATGGTCGATGTGGCCCTCTCGCAATTGGAAGTTAGCAAGAAGCTGTGCCAGCGCGCTGCTACGCTCGTCGATGAAGGCAAGCGACCACTCAGCGAACTGAAGGATGTGGAAGCCTCTGTAGCTTCCGACGAGTACACCTTGGCTAAGGCTAAGGGTGACCTCACTGTCTCACTCGCCAACCTGGCGCAGATGCTGAACCTGCCTACCGCCGAGGGCTTTGATGTTGCTCCTGTCGAGAACGCATCTGCCACTTCTGCTGCCCTCGACTATGATGGCGTCATCGAGCGCTGGCCGTCTATCGTTGCTGCCAAGTCGTCTATCGAGGCCAACAAGGCACAGCTCAAGGTGGCCCGTTCAGGCTACTATCCCACGCTGATGTTCAGAGGATACATCAAGACCTATTACGTCAACATGTTCCATACGGACTTAGAGTGGGGTGGGTTCAACAAGCAGTTCTTCGACAGCAATCTGAACGAGGTTGTCGGCCTGCACCTGAACATTCCTATCTTCAATCGCTTCCAGACGCGCAGCAATATCCGTTCAGCAAAGCTCAACCTGCTGGAACAGCAGCTGGCACTCGACGACGCCCGTCAGAACCTGCGCACCGAGATGCAGAAAGCCTCTACCAACACCAAGGTGGCGCTCGACAAACTGGAGGCTGCCCAGAAAGCGGTTGATGCAGCTGCCGTTAGCGTCAGTTACGAACAGGAGCGCTACGAGGCTGGTCGCAGCAGCGTGTTCGACCTCATCAACGCTCAGCAAAAACATCTGAAGGCCAGTCAGGATGCTGTGCAGGCGAAGTACGAATACTTCATTCGCCAGCGCATCCTCAACTTCTATCAGTAACCTTTTCGTCTTCGTTATCGTTTTCCCCGTGTATCTTCAAATCTTTGAACATCCACAGAACGTAACGCAGGAGGAACTACAGCAGGACCTTCTTCTGCTTCCACAGTGGAGGCGGGAGAAGGTCTTGTCATATCGCTTTCTCATCGACCAAGTGCTTTGCGCCAAAGCTTACATACTCTTAAAGAACGGACTGCGGGAAACCTACGGGATTACTGAAAACCCTGCTTTCGAGTACGTCAAGCACGAGAAGCCCGTCTTGCGCAACTATCCGGACATACACTTCAATCTCAGTCATTGCAAGCACGGCGTCCTGTGTGTCATCGACGATAAACCCATCGGTTGCGACATCGAGGAAATAGAAACCGCGCTCGACATCAACCTGTGCCACTACTGTTATAACGACAGCGAAGTGGCCGACATCCTCTCCGCACCAGATTCCTGCGTAGCGTTCACCAAACTGTGGACCATGAAAGAGGCCGTTCTTAAACTCACAGGCGAAGGCATCAACGACGACCTGCCGACACTCTTTGCCGATGGACTGTTGGAGCGCCTACGCCTACAAACAGTTGTCGACCGCGACAACGCATTTGTCTATACTGTTTGTCAATATACTGTTTAACTATTTTTTACAAACAATTTAACCCGTTTCTTGTGCGAAACGGGATTTTTTTTTATAATTTTGCAACATACAAATAATCTAAAACAATTGATATATGAAGAAAATGATGCACCCGGCGAAGACTGCCGTGACCGGCGGCGGCATCGACTGGGACGACTGGGAGTAAGTCGCCCGCGCCACGGGTGGCACAAAAACCCGACAGGCCCGCAGGGGTTCGACTCCCGCTGCCGTTACCAGTAATATTAAAAAAACTATAACAATTATGAAGAAGAAGTATTTTTGGATGATGGCCGCCGTCCTTATCATATGCACCGTAACAATGGTGTTCACTTCATGCACGGACAATGCAGACAACGCAGTCGCAGAGCCCGAGCAACCGCTGAGTGACAAAGAGATGCTGATGACTCAGTATGGTGAGAACAAAAAGATCACCGACGGCAACTACGACAAGTCGCTGGCC
>ONCH01000022.1 GCA_900316265.1 uncultured Prevotellaceae bacterium
GCCTGAGCGCACCACCGACTCGGGTGGCAACAAGTCGAAGCAGTTCCTGCAGGGTTGCCGCGTAGAGGAGTTGCCTCTGAACACCGTGGAGAAGGAGGAAGAGCCCGAACCTTAAAAAGTGCGCCCTTCGGGGCGACACTTTTTGAGTTAAGAAGTTAAGAAGTTGAGAAGTTAAGAAGTTAAGTAGTTAAGAGTTGTCGCCAAAGCGATTAAGAATTAAGAGCTATGAAGAATTCACGATTTTGGGAGGTGCTGTTGAAGGTTATCGTCGCAGCCGCCACCGCCGCCATTACGGCGCTCACGACCACGTCATGTATGGGCCACGGCCCGTTCTATTAAATCATTCGCCTGTCGCATTAATTATTGTGGCAGGCGATTATCAATGAATTATATTTTAATGAGATTACTTGCAGATTTAAAAGATAATGTGTATCTTTGTGGCATAAAAAACAAATAACCCCATTACACATTATCGGCATATCATGAGAAAGGGACTATTGCTATGCTGTCTGATAGCATGCCAGATGCTGCAGGCACAAACCACAGAGATGCGTCAGTTCGTCGACAACCTTCTGTCGAAGATGACGGTAGAAGAGAAGTTAGGGCAACTCAACCTGGTACCTGCCAGCGACGAGATTGTCACGGGTGGAACGGTTGACACCCAGGTGGGACAGCGCATCGCGAGCGGACAGCTGGGCGGCATCTTCAACCTGAAGGGCGTTGAGAAGATTCGTGCCCTGCAGGATATTGCCGTCAAGAAGTCGCGACTGGGCATACCGCTCATCGTGGGTATGGACGTCATCCACGGCTACGAGACCATCTTCCCCATCCCCCTGGCGCTGTCGTGCTCGTGGGATATGCAGGCTATCGAGCAGATGGCTCGCATTTCGGCGCTGGAGGCTACGGCAGACGGCATCAACTGGTTCTACTCACCGATGGTCGATATCTGTGTCGATGCACGCTGGGGACGCATCGCTGAAGGTGGCGGCGAGGATCCTTACCTGGGCAGTGAGATAGCCCGTGCCTACGTTCGTGGCTATCAGGGTCCACTCACCTCTAACCAATCACCACTCACCACTGAACACGCCATGGCTTGCGTGAAGCACTACGCCCTGTATGGTGCCTCAGAGGCTGGCCGCGACTATAACACCGTTGACATGAGCAGACTGCGCATGTATAACCAGTACCTGCCGCCCTATAAAGCTGCCGCAGAGGCTGGTGCAGGCTCGTTCATGTCGTCATTCAACATCGTTGACGGGCAGCATGCCACAGCCAACCACTGGCTCCTCACCGAGGTGTTGCGCGACCAATGGAAGTTTGATGGCTTTGTGGTCACTGACTACGGCTCCATCAACGAGATGGGCATCTGGGGTTTTGGCGACCTGAAGAGTAACTCTGCCAAAGCGCTGAAGGCTGGCACCGATATGGACATGTGCGCCAACGGCTTTGTGGGCACGCTGGCTCAATCGCTGCAAGACGGTACCGTCACAATGGCCGACATCGACCAGGCTTGTCGCCGCGTGCTGGAGGCGAAGTGGAAGCTGGGACTCTTTGACAACCCCTACCGCTATCTCGACAGTAAGCGTCGCGCTAAGGACATCTATACCGCTGAAAACCGTGCTGCCTCGCGTCGCATAGCCGCCGAGACCTTCGTACTGCTGAAGAATAGCCTCACCCCCGACCCCTCTCCAAAAGGAAAGGGGAGCAAGCCACTATTGCCACTCAACGCCAATAATACCATCGCCCTCATCGGTCCGTTGGCCAACGACCGTGCGAATATTGCCGGTACCTGGTGCGTAGCCTATACGCCAGAGCGCTATGCTACCATCAAGGAGGCGCTGGAGCGTCGACTGCCCAAAGCCAAGCTGCTCTATGCGCAGGGCTGTAACCTGACGCACGATGCCGACCTGCAGCAAGCTGCTGAGTTTGGCAAGACGATTCCCCGTGTGGATGCTGCCAAAGCGAAGGCTGAGGCACTGGCTATTGCCAAGAAGGCCGACATCATCGTCTGTGCTATGGGCGAGTGTGCAGACTTCAGTGGCGAGTCGTCGAGCCGTGCTACACTGGAGATGCCTGATGCCCAGCGCGAACTGCTGGAGGAACTGGTCAAGATTGGCAAGCCCATCGTACTGCTGAACTTCTCTGGTCGTCCCACTGTGCTTACCTGGGAACAGGAGCACGTTGACGCCATTATGAACGTATGGTTTGCAGGTTCTGAGGCTGGCGACGCCATTGCCGACGTGCTCTTCGGCGATGCGGCTCCCAGCGGACGCCTCACGGTCACTATGCCACAGGCACTGGGACAGGTTCCTCTTTATTATAACCACCTGAACACGGGTCGTCCTGTCGAGAAGGGTTTCAATAAGTATCGCAAGTATGCCAGCAACTATCTGGAGGTGCGCAACGACCCACTCTACCCCTTCGGCTATGGTCTGACCTATACCACCTTCAGCTATAGCGACCTGTCGCTGAGCAACACCACCATGCAGGCTGACGGTTCCGTCGAGGCCAGCGTCGTGGTGAAGAATACGGGTCAGCGCGAGGGCGACGAGGTGGTACAGCTCTATATCCACCAGCAGGCATCCACCATTGCACGTCCCGTCAAGGAACTGCGTGGTTTCCAGCGCATCCATCTGAAGGCTGGCGAACAGCAACGCGTCACGTTCTGCATAGACCGTGAGCACTTGCAGTACATGAACAGTCAGGGAGAACCCGTCCTCGAAACAGGGCGTTTCGACATCATGATTGGTGGCAATAGCGACGACACGCTGTCACAGACGCTGACAGTTAAATAAACGTCGGCGTTGACAGTTACAATTCCTGCAGGCGGATAACATCGTCGCAAAGAAGACTGACTGCTGGACGATGGGTAATAAAAATCATGGTCTTGTCGTGACAGTAGTCGAAGATGCGACTGAAGAGTTCGTGCTCCGTCTGTTCATCAAGTGAAGAACTGATTTCATCGAGAAGCATAATACCACCTGGGCGCAACAAACCACGAGCAATGGCAATGCGCTGAGCCTGACCTTCACTGAGGCCGACGCCACGCTCACCCAACAAGGTGTCAATGCCATTAGGAAGGCTATAAACGAAATCGGCCATAGCTACATGCAGCACCTGACGCAGCTCCTCATCAGTAGCCTCCGGACGTGCCAACTGCAGATTGTAACGCACAGAGCCGCTCATCAGCGTGTTGCCTTGGGGCACGAAAACGAAGTGTTTTCGAGTATGCTCATCAACAGGCAACAGCGTCTTATCATTGCAAAAAACAGCGATTTCACCGGAATCTGGCTTGATGAATGCAAGCATCAAGCGGAACAAGGTGGTCTTGCCGATGCCTGTAGCTCCCATGATAGCTGTCTTACTGCCTGGACGGAAGTCGTGAGAGAAATGGCTAAGTACAGCCCGATCGCCAGAAGCATAGGTAAAACTGATATCGCGAGCCACAACTCCCACAGGCCCTGCCAACTGTTGAGCATCGGTAGTACTTACCTGTTCTGGAGCCGTCGTCAGTTCATTCAAGCGGTCGATGCTTGCCATCGCATAGAAAAACTGGGGCATCATGTTAAGCATATTGAGGATAGGGTGCTGAATCTGTCCCACCAATTGAAGGAATGACGTCATCACACCAAAAGTGATAACGCCAGCACGCAACTGCAAGCCACCCCAGACAAACGCCATGAGATAGCCCAGGCTGAACGTGAAAGCCAACATCAGACGTGTGACGACTGTAAAACGCGTACGGCGCAGAACACGCCCCATCAGTTGGTCCTGCATGTCACTGAGACGGTCTGTCACCCATTGCTCACTACCCAGCGAGCGCAGAACGGCGTTATGTTCCATGCCTTCCTGTACCTGCATCTGGATGGTGCTCTCCTGCTGACGAATGTCAAGCGTCATATTACGCAGGCGGTGGGCAAAGAGCTTGCCAAAACCCACAACAAAGGGCGTAATAATCAACAACGCTAATGACAAGCGGCGGTCCATAGAGTACATGAGCAGGAAAGCGCCCGTAAGCTGCACACCCGTCACGATGAACTGCGGAAGCAAAGAGGTGGTGACATCAGCCACCGTGTCAATGTCCTTGGAGAGTCGTGAAGTAACATCGCCAGAATGCAGCTGGTCTTCGTACATCTGACGACGGAACAGACTGCTGAACACATGCAGGCGGATGCTGTTCGACTGGAATGTATTGGCTTTGGTCGTCATATAATAATATAACTGACGCAAAAGAATGCCCGTTACAACCAGCGAGACTAACAACGCCACCATCATGATGACCTCCTGATTGGAGCCAGTACGGATGGTGACATCAATAAACTGCTTGCTGAACCATATCATGACAAGTCCCAGCATCACTTGCGTGACACCCACCACAATGCGCATCAGGGTGTTCCACCTGATGCCTGCCATGTTCTGTATGATCCAAGCAACGTACTTCATGCCATTGGGCTATTAGCAGTTAGCTATCAGCCTTCCACAATGCCTAACTCTTTCCACTGATTGACCATCTTCTCCACATCAGCATGAGCCTGCTGAGCGTCGACATCATACTCTTCGCAGAGGGCTGCAGCGAGACTGTCGACAGAAAAATCGCCCATTTCACCGGCCTTTTTCCATATCCATGCTGCTGTCTCGTTGAGACTGATGAGCTTGCCAAAGTCAATGGTACCGAGTCCTTCGCCTACAATAACGTGTTCACCACAAACGGTGCGAAGAACAAATCCTTCTTTTTGTTTCATTTTTCCTTATTTCTAAATTAATTATTTCGAGATAACGTTATAACGACATTACGAGATTATCTTCAGCCACGTCCTACGATAGATGGCCAAAATCCAACGACGGACAGGCAACAGACGACACCACAGCCGACTGGCCTTGATACGCCAAGGAGCATAGAGGTCGTGGTGCTTGCCCTTCGGTGTGACTACATTGATGGCCAATGCGGCTACGTCGCTAAGCAGGCAGTGCTCTACACCAGCAATATTACCGTCACCCATCAACACCACTTTCTCACCATCGATGCTAATGATACGATGTACTACATAGCGGGAATCTTCGACCCATGCCAACACGACATGGCCCACCTTCAGACCTTCCGGTTTAACCAGGTCGACACTCTCCTTACCGCCGATAATGAAGGGAAGCATGCTGTAGCCTTTCACGGGAAAGGTGACGCGTAGGCCCTCATTAACCAGTTTGACAGCACTTTGGATGATTTCGTTGTCACTTGCCATGAGCACTCGTCATTTAGGATTTTGCAATAGCGTCGTGAGAGGTATGGGCAGCAGCCTCATCGGGCAAACATTCCAGATGCCAGACTGCCACCTCGCTCGCCATCATATCCTCCGTCTGATGTAATCCTTCAGCAACTTGCTTGTCCCAGCGCTTGCCAGAGATAGACGGCACCAAAGCGGCATAAGCGGCCAACGGTCTTAAACGCTGTATCTTATTATAGGGTGCCTGACTCAGCTGAACTACAGCGCCCAAAGGATAGCTGACATTGCGATAGCAAGGTGTCTTACCACTCCAAGGAGAGCCAAAAACATAGAATCCATCGGGCATTCTGCGTACTACGGGGTTGTCGTCGTTGATCAGTTCGGTGCCATCGATATGCTTTAGCCACAGACTGGAATGAGTGCTTTTACCTGTACCACTCTTACCTAAGAACATATAGCCATAGCCTGCACAACTGACAACAGAGGAATGGAACAACGCCGTCTGCAGATTGGCTGTTGACAGGGCATACATCACCATCAGGGCATTATTGATGCCAAACAATGGTTCGTCAACCAACAGAACGTCAGCATGGTGATAATGGGCATCTGTGACCATACGGGCTGCACAGCGACCCCACAGCTGGAACTCAAAATAGGGCTGTTCATGGAGACGGCCTGCCAAAATCTGAGAGCCGTCATCATCCTGATTCATTTCAGTAACAATATCGTCAGTCTGTGGGAACTCGTCCTTGCCTACCACTCGAACAGAGAATACCACCTCAGAGGACTCTTCTACGGAAAAAGGCTCATATTGGCCCATTTTATCGAGAAGAGCCGTTCCTTCTGGCAACTCCACAGAGAAGGTATGACCAGCGACTTTATAAAATTTCTTCATCCTAATCAATCTTTCTATTTATATTTATCAATCTTTCTTTTTATATATGATATTATTGGCGCCGGAGGTTAACTCCAGTTCATCACGATGCTTCTGGATGAACGTATCGATGTGGCGCTTTCGTTTCTCTTCAAAGATTTCGTCAATGGCAATCAGGATGCCTGTCTCTTCAACATCTCCAAATCCATAGTTGATGGCAGTTCCAAAGAGCTTCATCGTGGGCGACAATCCCATGTAGGCATTGACCAACGGCGGAATGTTATAGCCTAACTTACGGATTTCACCATTAAGAATCTTATAATCTTCCTTGAAGTTATTGCCACAGAAAAGTGCCGCCAATTCAGCAACATCTGTTTCTAATTCCAGCGGTTTCATCGGGATAATCAGGTTCTCCTTATCGTCAAAATACATCTTGAGGAAGTAGAGAATCATATCACGTCCCTTACGGATATAGCTGGGATACATCGTCATCTTGCCAAAGTAGTATTTTACGTTGGGTTTGATAACTGTCAGTGCACCAAGTCCATCCCACAGATTGTCGAGTGCAAACAAACTCTTGGCCCCCATTCGTGAACTCTGGTAAGGCAGAGAGACGAAAGAACGTCCGAGTTCGATGGTCCATGGCGCATAATCCTTGATAAACTTCTCAGAAAAGTGGAACATGTGACTAGTTGCTAATATGGGCTGTCCTTTATCGTCGTATTGCCAATCCGTTCCTGCCAAATAGCGATAACCGCCAATAATCTCCTCTTCGTCAGGATTCCAGACGATGAGTTGCTTGTAGCAGTTCTCGCAGATATCGAACTCGTCAATATCGACCTCCTTGCCAGTACCACCGCCAGCCTCGCGGAACGCTATCTCGCGCAATCGACCAATCTCCTGCATTACGTTGGGTGCATTATGTGCCGTAATGACGTAGATTTCGTTGTTGCTCTTGTTGGTCATACGCAACTGTTTGTCAGGAGTAAGCTCACTTTTGAGCACTTCCTTGGGAATGGGCTGGATAATCGGTTGTTCCATTATATGAGAGTTTAGAGTTTTAATATTTAGAGAGAATAGACGATATCTTGTACATAATTTGCCCATTCCATCGGACTTTTGCTCTTGTCAAAGGTCTGCCAGGGGATAGGTTTGCCAATGGCCACGCGGAACGTTTTTCCTACGTTTTTATACATTTCATCGACCAAAAACAGCATGGCCAAGTTGAATGGCAGGAAACGGTCGGAGAAATTGGCCAAGCGATAGAAGAAGCTGGAGTTCTGACCACCGAAGTGGATAGGAACCACGTCGCGCTGGTATTCTACGCTCTTCGCTATGAACGTCTTCTTCCATGGGATATCACGAATTACACCATTATGACGACGGGAACAAAGACCAGCAGGGAACATCAGCATGTGATTATCGCTCTTGAAACCTGCCTCCACCATAGCGGGGAAGTTGCGACTGGCCTTACCTGTCTTGTTGATGGGAATACAGAGTGGCGCCAACCCTGGAAGGTACATCAACAGGTCGTTGACCAAATAGCGGAAACGAGAATCGTAGTGGCGACCGATAAGGGCACCCAGTGCCACTCCGTCCTCACCACCCAGTGGATGATTGGACACAAAAGTATAGAGACGACCGTCTGCAGGATCGGGCAGATTCTCCATTCCCTCTACCTCAAGCGTCATCTGTAAATAGTCGACACAAGCCTCTAACCAAGGGGTTCCTACTTTGTCGCGAGACTCCCAGAGGAAAGCATTCACTTGATCTTGGTGAGCAATGCGTTTAAGCCATGCCACCAACGGACGGGGCACCCATTTTGCCTTGGCTCCCATCTTGTTTTTCAGAATGCTATCAATGTCAATAGTCTTCTCTGTAATCTGTCCCATTTCTCTCTATTTGCCCTAACGGCATGCAAATATACGGAAAAATGTTCTAATAATTGCACTTTTAAAGAAAATTTGCGCAAATAAGGAATCTTTTGCATCTTTTCACTCAAAAAAAGTGGGGAAATGTGGGGAAATGTGGAGGAAAATGTATACCTTTGCATCCGAAACTAGTTTTTATATAAGTACGCATGCGATTTTTAGGTAATATAGAAGCCAAGATGGACGCTAAAGGACGCGCCTTCCTGCCCGCAGTATTCCGCAAGATACTGCAGACAGCTAGCGAGGAACGTCTGGTATTACGCAAGGATGTATTCCAGCCTTGCTTAGTCCTGTACCCTGAAAGCGTATGGAACGAACAGATGGATGCTTTGCGCCAGCGTCTGAACCGATGGAACAAGCAACACCAGCAGGTGTTCCGCCAGTTTGTCAGCGAAGTGGAAGTGCTGACACTCGACGGCAACGGCAGATTCCTGGTGCCTAAGCGTTATCTGCGCATGGCCGATATCGAGCAGGACATCAAGTTCGTGGGTATGGGCGACACTATAGAAATATGGAGTTGCCAGCAGGCTGAGAAAAATCAGATGAACCCAGAAGATTTCGGCGAGACGCTGGAAGAACTGATGGTGGAAATGAAGAATGAAGAGTGAGAAATGATTGTTGACACTGAGACATATCACGTACCTGTGCTCTTGAAAGAGAGCGTTGACGGACTGGACATCCAGTCCGACGGCATTTATGTGGATGTAACCTTCGGTGGAGGCGGTCATTCCAAGGAAATTCTCTCACGATTGGGAAGCAAAGGCCACCTGTATAGCTTTGACCAGGATGCCGATGCCGAAAAGAATATCGTCAATGACGACAGATTCACCTTCGTACGCAGCAACTTTAGATATATAGAAAACTGGATGCAGTATTACGGAGTGGACCATATTGACGGACTGTTGGCTGACTTGGGCGTGTCGAGTCACCATTTCGATGATGAGACCCGCGGATTCTCCTTCCGTTTCGATGCTCCATTGGATATGCGTATGAACAACCGTGCCGGCAAGACTGCCGCTGAGATACTGAACGACTATAGCGAAGAGCAGTTGGCTGATGTATTCTACCTCTATGGAGAGTTGAAAGACGCACGTCGTATAGCAAAAACCATCGTGAAAGCACGCCAACAGGCACGTATAGAGACTACTGGCCAGCTACTAAAAGTACTTGGCATAGATGTTGACAATACGAATGGCCAGTGGAAAAAAGATATGGCAAAAATCTATCAGGCGTTACGCATTGAGGTGAACCACGAAATGGATGCCCTGCGCGAGATGCTAAAAGGTGCTACTCACCTGCTAAGAAAAGGCGGACGACTGAGCGTTATCACCTATCACTCACTGGAAGATCGTCTCGTGAAAAACGTGATAAAAGCAGGTAATACAGAGGGCAAAGTGGAGCAGGATTTTTTCGGACGTTTCCTGTCGCCCTTCAAAGCCACCAGCAACAAGGTGATAGTGCCTAATGAACAAGAGCAGGCAGAAAATCCACGCAGTCGCAGTGCCAAGCTCCGTATAGCTGAAAGAATTTAACAGAAGAACATGACTGACGAACAGATACAAGAAGAGCAAATCCAAGAGGAGAGTGCATCGACAATGGCTAATGAGAAAAGCCAGGGAGAGCACGACCTCAAAGAGACGCTGAAGAAGATTAAAGAGACGGTGAGTGAGGAAGACCCTAAACCTTCTTCACAACTGAATCTGCGTACCATCCTTGGTGGCGACCTGCTGACTTCGGAGATGGTGCGTTCACAAATCTGGCTGTTCGTACTGATTGTGGCCTTCTCAACGGTCTATGTAGCCTTCCGCTATCAATGTCAGCAAGACATGCTAACCATTGACAAGATGGAACAACAGTTGAAGGATGCCAAGTTCAGAGCACTGAGCTCATCGAGCAGACTGACAGAGAAGTGTCGTGAAAGCCACGTATTAGAGATATTGAAACAAAACAAGGACTCACTGCTCCACCAGGCAGACCAGCCCCCCTATATAATAGAAGTACCAGAATGAGCAAGTTTGACAATGATAAAGTGATGCCGCGCTATATGGCTATTGCCTTGGTGCTGACACTTGTTGGTATTGCCGTTATCGGCAAGGCCTTCTATATCATGACTGCTCAAAAACAGTATTGGACGGAGGTGGCTGGTCGTCTGAAGCGAGATAGTGTGGTGGTGAAGCCCAACCGCGGCAATATCCTCAGCAGTGATGGTCAGTTGATGGCCAGCTCCATACCAGAATATAAAATCTTCATGGACTTCCAGGCTTCAGCCTTTGAAGATGATTCGCTGTGGCTGGATAAGGTAGATTCTGTCTGTGAGGGTTTGCATCGTATTTTCCCCACGCGCACGGCTGAGGAGTTCAAGGCCCATTTGGAGGAAGGTCGTCACAAGATGGTATATGACAAGAAAAGTGGTCAGCAGAAGATGGGCTCCCGCTGGTGGAATATCTGGCCGAAACGCATCAACTACAACACCTATATGGAAGTGAAGCAACTTCCTTTCTTCAATATGTCGAAGAACAAGAGCGGCTTTACGGAGGAGATTTACAACTCGCGTAACCGTCCCTTCGGTTCGCTGGCCAAGCGTACCATTGGTGGTCTGTTCGGTGCCAAAGACTCTGCTTACTTCGGTCTGGAGATGTCGTATGACTCCATCCTGCGTGGTACGCCAGGTATTACGGGTCGTCGTAAGGTCCTGAACAAGTATATGAATATTCCTGTCATGCTGCCTATTGACGGTGCCGATATCGTCACCACTATCGATGTCAACATGCAGGATATTGCTGAACGCGCATTGATAGACGAGCTGAAACTCGTCAACGGCGAGATGGGTGTCGCTATCCTCATGGAGGTGAAGACAGGTGACGTGAAGGCCATCGTCAACATGATGCGCATGGGTGACAGCCCAGAAAACTACCAATATGCAGAGGCCGTAAATAGTGCTATCAGCTATCGCTGTGAGCCTGGTTCAGTATTCAAGGTGGCCTCATTCCTGGTAGCGCTGGACGATGCAGTCGTGGACACCAGCTATGTCATCCATACGGGTAGTGGTGTTCAGGAGATGCATGGCCGTTGGATGAAAGACCACAACTGGCGTCGTGGCGGCTATGGCGATATCAATGTGGCCCGTACACTGGAGGTCAGTTCGAACATTGGTGTCAGCCATGTCATCGACAAGTTCTATGGAAAGAATCCGGAGCGCTATGTCAAAGGACTCTATCGTGTAGGTATCCATGAGGACTTAAAGTTGCCATTGGTAGGTTATCTGCCTCCACGCATCCGCATGCCTCATAAGAATAAGCGCGGCCAGTATGAGAACTGGAGCAAGACTGCCCTACCCTGGATGTCTATCGGTTATGAGACGCAGATTGCACCTATTAATACGGTGACCTTCTATAATGCCATTGCCAACAATGGTAAGATGATGCGTCCACGCTTCGTTAAGAAGATTGTCAAGAATGGTGAGACCATTGCTGAGTTTGAACCAGAGGTTATCAAAGAGCGTATTGCCAAACCACAGGCTATCAAGACCATGCAGACCATTCTGGAACATGTAGTCAGCCAAGGTTTGGGACGAAAAGCCGGTTCTCCACTGTTTAAAGTGGCAGGAAAGACAGGTACCGCACAGGTTGCCGACCAGCATGGTAGTTACCATTCAGGTGTTACCCGCTACTGGCTGTCGTTCTCCGGCTACTTCCCTGCCGACGATCCTCGCTATACGTGTATCGTCTGCATCAAGAAGACTGGCCTGCCAGCTTCAGGTGGCGGTATGAGCGGTGTCGTCTTCCATCATATTGCTGAAGGAGTGATGGCCCGTCATCTGAAGATGCGCGTCGATGATGCCCACGATGAGCGTTCTGTTGTCATTCCTGATGTAAAGAACGGTAATATCATTGCTGCGAGTCAGGTTCTTTCTGATCTGGGTATCAAGACCAATAAGCACTGGAGTGGCAGCTACTCGAATGGCAATCCCATCTGGGGTACTGTAGAGCGTCGTCACGATGGTGTGGCTCTGTCGAAGACCAAGATCAGTAACACAGCGGTTCCTGATGTAACAGGGATGGGCGCCAAGGATGCCGTCTATCTGCTGGAAACCTATGGTTTGCGTGTTAAGCTGCATGGTCGCGGCAAGGTGAAGCACCAGAGTCTTCCTGCTGGAAGTGCCGTTGTCAAGAATGGCGAGTGTATGTTGACATTAGAATAAAAACACTATATAATATAATAAGGTATATGAAATTAAGTGAACTGCTGAAGTACGTTAAGCCTATTGCCATCGTTGGTAATGCTGAAGTAGACATCACTGGTGTGAACATCGATTCACGCAAGATTGAGAAGGGACATCTCTTTGTGGCTATCAAAGGCACACAGACGGATGGCCACCGCTTTATCCCCAAAGCATTGGAGCTGGGAGCTGTGGCTGTGCTGTGCGAGGACCTGCCCGAGGGTTTTAGCGCGGAAAGCGCTGAGAACATCACCTATGTGCAGGTCGCTTCAACAGAGGCGGCTGTAGGTCCAGTGGCTACTGTGTTCTATGGCGAGCCCTCACAACATTTGAAGCTGGTGGGTGTTACAGGTACAAATGGCAAGACAACCATCGCCACCTTATTATATAATATGTTCCGTAAATTCGGCCACAAGTGCGGTCTGCTCTCTACAGTGTGCAACTACATCGAGGGCGAGGCAATCCCTGCCGACCATACTACCCCCGACCCTATTGAACTGAACAAGTTGCTACACCAGATGGTAGAGGCAGGTTGTGAATATGCCTTTATGGAGTGCTCCAGCCATGCCATTGCCCAGCAACGCATTGGCGGTTTGAAGTTTGCAGGTGGTCTGTTTACGAACCTGACACGCGACCATCTGGACTATCATAAGACCTTTGAGAACTATCGTGATACCAAGAAGGCTTTCTTCGATGGACTGTCAAAGGATGCTTTCGCCATTACCAATGCCGACGACAAAAACGGCAGTGTGATGGTACAGAACTGTAAAGCACAGGTGAAGACGTATTCCGTACAGCGCATGGCCGACTTCCGTGCTCGCATCATTGAGTGCCATTTCGAAGGTATGTACCTGGATATCAATGGTCAGGAAGTTGGCGTACAATTCATCGGTAAGTTCAATGTCTCCAACCTGTTAGCTGTCTATGGTGCTGCAATTATGTTGGGCAAGAAGCCAGAGGATATTCTCGTGGTACTCAGCACATTGAAGAGTGTAGCAGGCCGTCTGGAACCCATTCGTTCAGAAGAAGGTATAACAGCTATTGTCGATTATGCCCATACCCCCGATGCACTGGAGAATGTGCTTAATGCCATTCACGAAGTGATGGAGGGTAAGCAGGGCAAGATTATCACAGTCTGCGGTGCTGGTGGTAACCGTGACAAGGGTAAGCGTCCGTTGATGGCTCAGGAGGCTGTCAAACAGAGCGACCGTGTTATTATCACTTCCGACAATCCCCGTTTCGAGGAGCCCCAGGATATTATCAACGACATGCTGGCAGGTCTCGACCAGAAGCAAATGAAGAAGGTGGTAAGTATTGTTGACCGCAAAGAGGCTATCCGTACCGCCAGTATGATGGCTGAGAAGGGCGATGTTATCCTCATTGCCGGTAAGGGTCATGAGGATTATCAGGAAATCAAGGGAGTAAAGCACCACTTTGACGACCGCGAGGTAGTTCGCGAGATCTTTGGCCTCTCGTAATAACGAAATAACGTTATAACGCAATAACGATAAAAAGAAAGATTATGTTATATTACATCTTCAGATTCCTCGAACAGTTCAATATACCGGGTGCCCACATCTGGTCGTACATCTCGTTCCGTGCATTGTTGGCCCTCATTCTGTCACTGATGATTTCTGCATGGTTTGGTGAGTACTTTATCAAGTGGATGAAACGTCGTAACATTTCGGAGACTGCCCGTGATCCAAGCATCGACCCCTTTGGTGTGGAGAAAAAGGGCGTACCGACCATGGGTGGCATCATCATTATCGTTTCTATCCTGGTACCCGTCATCCTGTTGGGACGTATGCGTAACATCTACCTGCTGTTGATGATTGGTACGACATTATGGTTGGGATTCCTGGGCTTTATGGATGACTATATCAAGATTTTCCGCAAGAACAAGGAAGGTCTGAAAGGACGCTATAAGATTGTCGGCCAGTTGTCGATAGGCTTTATCGTAGGTCTGACGTTATGGTTGAGCCCTGATGCTGTAGTACGTGAGAATGTGACTATTGCCCAGCAAAATCAAGAGATGGTTGTCAAACACCAGCCTCAGGCTGTCAAATCGCTGAAGACCACTATTCCGTTTATCAAGAACCACAATCTGAACTATTCAGATGTGATGTCGTTCTGTGGAAAGTATAAGGTAGCAGCAGGTTGGGTGCTGTTTGTCTTCATGACCATCTTGGTTGTTACGGCAGTATCGAACGGAGCAAACCTCAACGATGGCATGGACGGTATGTGTGCAGGTAATTCTGCTATTGTGGGTGTGGCATTGGCCATCTTTGCCTATGTATCATCACACATTGTCTATGCAGCCTATTTCGATATCATGTATATTCCTGGTTCGCAAGAACTGGTAGTATTCCTAGCTGCATTTATCGGTGCCATGATTGGTTTCCTGTGGTACAACGCCTATCCCGCACAGGTGTTCATGGGCGATACGGGTTCGTTGGCTATTGGCGGTATCATTGGTGTCTGTGCCGTTATCATCCACAAGGAGTTGATGCTTCCAATATTGTGTGGCATCTTCTTCATCGAGAGTTTGAGTGTCATCATCCAGACCCAGTGGTTTAAGATACAAAAGAGAAAAGGTAAGCGTGTGCGTGTGTTCCGTGCAACCCCTATCCACGATACCTTCCGTCGTTTGGACTCGCAACTCGATGCCACCAGTACCTATATCCTCAAGGGTTGGCCGCGTCGTCCGTTCCATGAGTCGAAGATTACCATCCGTTTCTGGATTACTACCATCATATTAGCAGCATTAACGATTATCACACTGAAAGTAAGATGAGCAAGATTGTTATATTAGGAGCAGGCGAGAGCGGCGCAGGAGCTGCTGTCCTGGCTAAGAAAGAAGGTTTCGAGGTGTTCGTCAGCGACATGTCGAAAATCAGTGATAAGTATAAGAAGATGCTTGACGACCATCAGATAGCATGGGAGGAAGGCCAACACACTGAGGAGAAGATTCTCAGCGCTGACGAGATTATCAAGAGTCCGGGCATTCCCGATACCGCACCGATGATTGTAAAAATCAAGGAGCGTGGCATCGGCATCATCAGTGAGATAGAGTTTGCTGGTCGCTATACCAACTCGAAGATGATTTGCATCACTGGTTCTAACGGCAAGACGACGACCACCAGCCTCATCTATCATATCTTCAAGAATGCCGGCTATGATGTGGGGCTGGCAGGTAACATCGGCAACTCACTGGCGTTACAGGTAGCAGAAGATCCTCATGCTTATTATGTCATTGAGCTGAGTTCTTTCCAGCTTGATAATATGTACGACTTCCGTGCGAATATCGCCATTCTGCTGAATATCACGCCCGACCATCTGGACCGTTACGACTTCAAAATGCAGAACTATGTCGACGCCAAGATGCGTATCATCCAGAATCAGACCGCGCAGGATGCCTTCATCTACTGGAACGACGACCCCATCATCAAGAAAGAGTTGGAGAAGTATGACATCCAGGCTATCCAGTATCCGTTCTCTGAGCTGAAGGAGAAAGGTTCCATCGGTTATATCGAAGCTGGACAGTACACCATCGAACAGCCGGAGCCATTCAATATGGAGCAGGAAGCCCTTAGTCTTACGGGTAAACACAATATCTACAACTCGCTGGCTGCAGGTATTGCCACTAACATCGCTGGTATCAAAAAGGATGTTATCCGTCAGTCACTCAGTGACTTCCCTGGTGTGGAGCACCGTCTGGAGAAGGTGTGCACCGTTCGTGGCGTGCAGTATGTCAACGACTCGAAGGCCACCAATGTCGATGCCTGCTGGTATGCACTGGAGTCCATGAAGACCAAGACCATTCTGATTATCGGTGGCAAGGACAAGGGTAACGACTACGACCCCATCAAACCACTCGTTAAGGAGAAGTGCGCTGGTCTAGTATACCTCGGTGCAGACAACCAGAAGTTGCACGACAACTTCGATGCACTGGGCATCCCCGTACGCGATACCCACTCTATGAAGGAGTGCATACAGGCCTGCTATGAGATGGCAGAGCCAGGTATGACAGTATTGCTGTCACCCTGCTGTGCATCATTCGACCTCTTTAAGAATATGGAGGATCGTGGTGAGCAGTTCAAGGAATTGGCAAGAAACCTTTAAAAGGTAAAAAATAAAGATGAACAAGAAAATAGGCAATATCTTCAAGGGAGACAAGGTGGTCTGGATGATCTTCTTCTTCCTTTGCATGGTGAGTATCGTTGAGGTGTTCTCAGCATCCAGCGGACTTACCTATAAGAGCCAGAACTATATCGGCCCTATTGTCTATCATGCAGGAACTATTCTGGTGGGTGTGCTTGTGGCAATTATCACCTTGAATATACCTTGCCGCTATTTCAAACTTATGACGCCCTTCCTGATGCTCATCTCCGCTGTGACCCTGCTATGGGTGTTGCTGGCAGGTACAAAGGTCGGTGATGCAGGGCGTTGGATCAGTCTGTTTGGCTTCACCTTCCAACCGTCAGAGATTGCTAAGGGAACCATTGTGTTGGCTGTTGCCCAGGTGCTGGCCGCTATGCAGCGCGAAGATGGTGCAGACAAGAACACTTTCAAATGGATTATGCGCATCACGATACCGGCCTGTTTCCTGATAGGTCTGGAGAACCTGTCAACGGCCGCCATGCTCTTTGCTGTGGTCTATCTGATGATGTTTATTGGTTTGGTACCTATTCGCCAATTGGCCAAGTTGGCTGCAGTCATCATTGTCTTCGTGGTCTTTGCCCTCTCGATGGTTATGCTCGTTGGTCACGACACCAGTGACGAGGAGGCGCAATTGGCTCAGACCGAACAGGTAGTAGAGCAGCAACCAAAGAAAAAGAATGCTATCGAAAAAATGTTCCACCGTGCAGACACGTGGAAGAGTCGTATTATGAAGTTTGGTAAACCTAAGCCCTCACCTCAGGAGTATGACCTTGACAAGGATGCGCAGGTGGCACATGCCAATATCGCCATCGTGTCGAGTGGTGTCATCGGTAAGGGTCCTGGCAAGAGTACGGAGCGTGACTTCCTGTCACAGGCCTTCTCAGACTTCATCTACGCTATCATTATCGAGGAGTTGGGTATTGTCGGTGCTTTTGTGGTCATGTGCCTGTACATCTTCCTGCTCTATCGTTGTGCACGTATTGCCAGCAAATGCGAGAATAATTTTCCAGCATTTCTGGCTATGGGTTTAGGACTGTTGCTGGTTATCCAGGCAACGTTTAATATGATGGTAGCCGTCGGTTTGGCACCTGTTACTGGCCAGCCCCTGCCACTCATCTCCAAGGGTGGTACGTCGACCATCATCAACTGTGCCTATATCGGTGCAATTCTAAGTGTCAGTCGTTCAGCAAAGCAGAAATTGGATAAAGAAGAAAATAAAGCTATATGAGTAACGAGTTAAGAGTCATTATCAGTGGTGGCGGTACGGGTGGCCACATTTTCCCCGCCGTGTCTATCGCCAATGCCATCAAGGCCTTGCGCCCTGATGCAAAAATCCTGTTTGTTGGTGCACAAGGTCGTATGGAGATGCAGCGTGTACCTGCTGCAGGCTACGATATCGAGGGACTGCCCATTCGTGGTTTCCTACGTCCACTGTGGAAGCTGGGCAACATTGGAGTTGCCATTGATTATCTGCGTAGTAAGCATATGGCTAAGAAATTGCTCCGACAGTTCCAGCCACAGGTGGCTGTCGGCGTGGGAGGCTATGCCAGCAGTGCCGCCTTAGGTGCAGCTAATGCGTTAGGTATTCCTACATTGTTACAAGAGCAGAACAGCTATGCTGGACTTGCTAATAAAACACTGGCTAAGCAGGCCGCCAAGATTTGTGTAGCTTATGAAGGCATGGAACGTTTCTTCCCTGCTGATAAAATTATGCTGACAGGCAACCCCGTCCGCCAGCAGTTACTTGAGACTTCAGTTACTCGTGAAGAGGCTATCAAAACTTTTGGTCTTGACCCACAGAAGAAGACAATATTGCTGGTGGGCGGCAGTCTGGGTGCTCGCACTATTAATGAGAGTGTGTTGCAGCACCTTGACCTTATTCGCCAGAATACTGACGTACAGTTTATCTGGCAGACAGGTAAGTACTATAGTGCTGAGATTGCCGAACGTCTGAAAGACATCAAGCCCGACAACCTCGTTGTCACCGACTTCATTGCTGATATGGGTGCAGCATACAAAGCAGCCGACCTTGTCATCAGTCGTGCTGGAGCAGGTAGTATCAGTGAGTTCTGTCTGTTGGGGGTACCCGTTATTCTGGTACCTTCACCCAATGTTGCCGAAGACCACCAGACCAAGAATGCGATGGCTCTCGTCAACAAGCAGGCCGCCCTCTATGTCAAAGACCGCGAGGCCGACAAGTTGCTGTTACCCATGGCTATAGATACTGTCAAAGATGCTGAGAAGTTGAAGAGCCTGAGTGAGAACATCCTGAAGATGGCGCTGCCTGATTCGGCAGACATCATTGCCAAGGAAGTCATTAAACTAGCTGAACAAGCTCATTAACCCCATTAGACCCGTTAATACCAATTATGGAACTGAAAGATATTAAAGCAGTATATTTTGTTGGAGCCGGTGGCATTGGTATGAGTGCCATCGCCCGTTACTTCATTAACCGTGGCTTGGTTGTTGCTGGCTACGATAAGACACCCAGCACGCTAACCCGCCAACTGGAGAAAGAAGGCATGCTCATCCATTATGAGGAGAATGTCGATGAAATACCCCACACCTGTCGCAAGAAGGAGAACTGTCTCGTCATCTATACGCCGGCTATCCCCGCTGACCATCAGGAACTTGTATATTTCCGTGAGAACGGTTTTGAAATACAAAAGCGTGCACAGGTTTTGGGCACACTGACCCGTCAGCACAAAGGTCTTTGTGTGGCTGGTACCCATGGCAAGACGACGACCTCAACGATGTGTGCCCATATCATGCATCAGAGTCATCTGGACTGCAACGCTTTCCTCGGTGGTATCTCCAAGAACTATGGCACCAACTATATCCTCTCTGCCTCAGACTATGTAGTTATCGAGGCTGACGAGTTCGACCGTTCGTTCCATTGGCTGTCACCTTTTATGACCGTCATCACCTCGACAGACCCCGATCATCTGGATATCTATGGCACCAAAGAAGCTTATCTGGAGAGTTTCCGTCACTATACAGAACTCATCCAACCTGAGGGTGCCCTGATTATCCACCGTGGACTGGAGATGAAGGAGAACCTGCCCGCAGGCGTTCGCCGCTATGACTATGCACTGACTGAGGGCGACTTTCATGCAGAGAATATCCATATCGAGAACGGTGAGATTACCTTTGACTTCATCTCGCCCATTGAGTCGGTAAAGAATATCGAACTGGGTCAGCCCGTACCTATCAATATTGAGAACGGTATCGCTGCAATGGCTATGGCTCAGTTAGCAGGATGTACTGCTGAGGAGTTGCGTATTGGTCTTATGACGTACAGTGGCGTAGAACGTCGCTTCGACTTTAAAATCAAAACAGACAAGTTGGTATTCCTCAGCGACTACGCCCACCATCCAAAGGAGATTCTGCAGAGTGCGCGCAGCATTCGTGAGTTGTATAAAAACCGTAAGATTTCGGCCATCTTCCAGCCACATCTATATACACGTACGCGTGACTTCTATCACGACTTCGCCGATGCGCTGAGTCTGCTCGATGAGGTTATTCTCACTGAAATCTATCCCGCCCGTGAATTACCCATAGAGGGTGTCACGTCAGCGCTCATCTATGACAACCTACGTCCAAGCATCGAGAAACAGATGATTAACAAAGATGAGGTGCTTTCATTCGTTAAAGAACATTCATTCGATGTACTTATCGTCTTGGGAGCTGGTGACTTGGATAATCAGGTACCAGAAATGGCAAGAATATTAAAAGAAAAGGCTAATCTATAACTGTTAGAACTGTGACTATCAACTGGAAACAATCAGCTCTCGTCCTGACAGACATCGCACTCGCCGTCTACCTCGTACTCGCCATTACGGCATTCAATTGCCCTGACGAGTCGGATAATGTATGTCGCGAGGTGAATATCCATATCGAAGACGGTACTGTGAAAGGTTTTCTCGATCAGGAAGAGATAAAGACCTTGCTCCAGCGTTCACGATGCTATCCCATCGGAGACCAAATGAATCACGTCGATGTGCGTAACATTGAAGAACAGCTGCAGAAGAATCCGTTCGTCAAGAAGGCTGAGTGCTACAAGACACAGACTGGTCATGTCAACATTATGATTGACCAGCGCTTGCCCGTTATCCGTGTTAAAGCAGACAATGGCGATGACTACTATGTTGATGAACATGGTAACATCATGCCAAACACACACTTTGCCAGCAACTTAGTAATAGCCACAGGAGCCATTCATCAAAAATACGCACAAAAGGTGCTGAAAGATATTGGTTGCTATCTGCTGAACACTCCCCTTTGGGGCAATCAGGTGGAGCAACTCAATGTGCTGGCCGACGGTTCTATCGAGATGGTGCCACGTGTTGGAGATCATATTGTCTACCTCGGCAGTCCCTCTAACCTTGAAAGAAAGCTGGCGCGTTTGGAGAAGTTCTATAAATATGGTCTCTCCAAGGCTGGCTGGAACAAGTACTCCTATATCAATGTCGAATTTGACAATCAGATTATTTGCAAGAAAAGATAAAACTAAAATATATAAGAGATGCCAAAGGAATTTATCGTAGCAATCGAGCTGGGGTCATCAAAGATGACCGGTATCGCGGGTAAGAAGAACCTTGACGGCAGCATTCAGGTGCTAGCTTGCGTCAAAGAAGATTCTTCGTCGTTTATCCGCAAGGGTGTGGTTTACAACATCGACAAGACAGCCCAGTGTCTGACGAACATCGTCAATCGCCTGGAGAAGCAATTGAAGACGACCATCACACAGGTTTATGTGGGTGTCGCTGGTCAATCTATCCGCTCTATTCACAATGTTATCGCCAAGGATATTACTGACGATAGCGTTGTTACGCAAGACATGGTTATTGAACTGATGGATGCTAACCGCAACATCAATTACCCAGACCAGGAAATTCTCGATGCTGCTGTACAGGAGTACAAGGTCGACGCCCAGTATCAACTCGACCCCGTTGGCATACAGTGTAGTCGCATTGAGGGTAACTTCTTGAACATTCTCCAGCGCAAGAGTTTCTACAAGAATCTCAACAAGTGTTTTGAGAATGCAGGCATCAATGTTGCAGAGATGTATCTCGCACCATTAGCACTTGCCGACAGCGTATTAACAGAGGCTGAGCGCCGTTCCGGTTGTGCCTTGGTCGACCTGGGTGCCGACACGACGACTGTCAGCGTCTATTCAAAGAACATCCTGCGCCATCTGGCAGTCATACCTCTTGGTTTTACCAACATTATCAAAGACATCGCTTCATTGCAGATGGAGGAGAGTGTTGCCGAGCGGATGTTGATTAAGTACGGCTGTGCCTATACCGACAATAACGATATCGACAACAACATGAAGTACTCTATCGACCAAGACCGTCAAGTAGAAAGTCGTAAATTCATCGAGATTGTCGAAGGTCGCCTGGAGGAAATTATCGCTAATGTATGGTGTATGGTCCCTGAGGATTACTGCGACAAGCTTTTAGGTGGAATTATCCTCACCGGTGGTGGTTCAAACATGAAGGATATAGAAAAAGCCTTCCAAAACTACACCCACATTGACAAGATTCGTATCGCCAAGTATGTTACACAGACCATCACCTCGCAGATTGCTGAGGTAACAGCTCATGACGGACGCATGAACACTGTACTGGGTCTGTTAGCCAAGGGTGATATCAACTGTGCCGGCGGTGAGTACGATCCCAATGGCGATCTCTTTGCTGGTCAGCGACAAGGTCCTGCCGAATCTCCCGAACAGCGCCGTGTTCGTCAGGCGACAGAGATACCTGCCGGTGTGGTACGTACTGCTGAGGAGAAGCGACTGGCTGAAGAAGAAGCCCGCCTCAAGAAAGAAGAGGAAGAACGCATTGCTCGTGAGGAAGCAGAGCGACTGGCTCGTGAAGAGGCTGAGGAGCGTCGTCGCAATAGCCCTTTGAGCAAGATGGGCCGTTGGCTAAAAGACTTTGGCAAAAAGATGGTCGAAGACGAAGAATAATAGAAAACTAAAATTGTAAATCGTCAAAATTGTAAATAGTATGGACAACAACATATTACTCGACTTCGGTGAACCCGAAAAGGAGAACAGCATCATCAAGGTGATTGGTGTTGGTGGTGGTGGCGGTAATGCTGTCAACCACATGTATCGTGAAGGCATCCACGATGTAACCTTTGTACTGTGTAATACAGATAATCAGGCACTCAACGACTCGCCTGTCCCCGTTCATCTGCAACTGGGTAAAGAAGGTCTTGGTGCCGGTAACCGTCCTGAGCGTGCACGTGCTGCTGCTGAGGAGAGTTTGGAGGATATCAAGGGCCTTTTCACAGATGGTACCCGTATGGCATTTATCACTGCTGGTATGGGTGGTGGTACTGGTACTGGTGCTGCTCCTGTCATTGCCCGTGTTTCTAAGGAAATGGGCATCTTGACGGTAGGTATCGTGACTATTCCTTTCCGCTTCGAGGGTGATCGTAAGATTGACCAGGCGCTCGATGGTGTAGAGGAGATGCAGAAACACGTCGATGCTTTGTTGGTTATTAATAACGAACGCTTGCGCGAGATATATCCTGAACTGACCGTACTCGACGCTTTCGGCAAGGCTGACGACACACTGAGTGTTGCCGCCAAGTCTATCGCTGAGATTATCACCGTTCACGGACTTATCAACCTCGACTTCAACGATGTAAAGACCGTACTGAAGGATGGTGGTGTAGCTATCATGTCAACAGGTTACGGCGAGGGTGAAGGTCGTGTGCGTAAGGCCATCGAAGATGCCTTGAACTCTCCATTGCTTAACGAGAACGATGTCTTCAATTCCAAGAAGATTCTGCTTAGCATCTCGTTCTCTGGCGGTAAGGATGGTAAGGAGTCGCTCATGATGGAAGAGATGAACGACGTCAACGACTTCATGGGTAAGTTTGGCAACGACTTCGAGATTAAGTGGGGCTTAGCCACCGACCCAGAGCTGGGTAAGAAGGTAAAAGTCACCATTCTTGCTACGGGCTTTGGCATCGATAGCGTTGACGGTATGTCTAACCATCGCCAGCGTCACAACACACAGGAAGAGGCTACCCGTATCGCTGCTGAGCAGGAGAAGGAAGCCCAGCGTCAGGATCGCCGTAACCGCTTCTATGGTGGCGATGGCTCCAGCAAGCGCTACAAGCGTCGTCCACACATCTTCCTGTTCCGTCCTGAGGATTTGGACAACGACGATGTCATCTCTGCTGTAGAACAGACACCTACTTATAAACGTACTCGCGAGATACTTGACAGCATCTATCAGCAGGCCAGTGGTGAGGAGCCTCAGCAGAAGCAAGAGGCACAGCCAGAGCCTATCCAGGGAACGATTAAGTTTGCATAATATCATGTAACAGCGTGGAGACGATTAATGCATTTTTCTCATTGGTCAGTAGTTTCCTGTGGGGATGGCCAATGATTATCCTGCTGTTAGGAACCCATGTGTTCCTGACCGTCCGACTACGCTTTCCACAGCGGAAATTGCTAACAGGCATCCGCCTGTCAGTGAAGAAAGACCCAGGAGCCGCAGGCGATGTCAGTCAGTTTGGTGCATTGGCCACCGCGTTGGCGGCAACCATTGGTACGGGTAATATCGTCGGTGTTGCGACAGCCGTGGCATTGGGAGGCCCTGGCGCTGTGCTGTGGTGCTGGCTGACAGGCATCTTCGGCATGTCGACCAAGTATGCTGAAGGACTGTTGGCGGTAAAATATCGCGTTAAAGCAGATAATGGACAGATGTATGGTGGTCCTATGTATGCTTTGGAGCGTGGCCTTAAAATGAAGTGGCTGGCCATTCTCTTTGCAGTCTTTACGGCATTAGCTTCTTTTGGTATTGGCTGTACGGTACAGGCAAATAGCATCGCCCTGTTAGCTAACGAGACTTTCGGCATTGATACATGGATAGTCGGTATCGTTATCTGTCTGTTGACTGCTGCCGTTATTCTCGGAGGTGTGAAGGCGATAGCCCGCGTGTGTATGGTGCTCGTACCCTTTATGGCAATACTTTATGTGCTTGGCTGTATTATTATTCTCTGCATCAATCACGACTATGTATGGCCTGCCGTCCAACTAATCGTTAATGCAGCCTTCAATCCCTCAGCAGCAGGTGGAGGATTTGTAGGAGCAACGGTCATGATGGCAGCCCGCTATGGTATTGCCCGCGGACTATTCTCTAACGAGAGCGGTATGGGTTCTGCACCCATCGTTGCTGCAGCGGCCCAGACACGCAATCCTGTCCGTCAGGCGTTAGTGAGTAGTACGGGAACCTTTTGGGATACGGTCGTTATCTGTGCATTGACGGGTATAGTACTCGTCAGCAGTATTCTCGCCTATCCTGACATTACGTATGCTGACGGTGCTGCTTTGACAAAGGTGGCCTTTTCGAAAATACCCTATGTCGGAGCACCTTTGCTTACCTTTGGTATCCTGACCTTTGCATTCAGCACCATTCTGGGCTGGAGCTACTATGGCGAGAGTGCCGTCAACTACATCGAGGGAAATCGCAAAAACCGATTCTATCGTATCCTCTATATCGTTGCTTTGTTCTTTGGCAGCATTATCAGTCTCGATATCATCTGGAATATTGCCGACTGCATGAATGCGCTGATGGCCATTCCTAACCTCATAGCCCTTCTACTATTGAGCGGTGTAGCAGCTCATGAGACGGAGAAATACCTATGGAGAGGCAATCTGGACAAAGACATGGAGGAAGATTAACATCACACGAGAAAGGAGTAAGAAGACATGATCAAAGACCTGTTCAATAAACTCTGGAAGAAGTCAGACAACCCCTATCCCAAATCGTTTGCCAAACGGTTAACGCGACGCATCATGCTTCGCATGCTGTTGTTCATGGGTGTGCCGATGTTAATTCTCTTCGCGGGAGGATATTTGATGACCAACACCTTTGCGGTCCTCATCTTTTGGCAACTGACCAAGGGACAATACGAAGAAGTGCGTCGTGTCACATCAGAGATCATGGTGGCTGCTAACAATACCGCTCCATTCATTGAGGAAAATCTGGAAAATCCCGACAAGCTATATGATATCATGGAACGCATGGTGCGTACAAACGAGCGTGTCCGTAGCTGTGGTGTTAGCTTTGTATCTGATTACTATCCTGCAAAAGGACATTGGTTCTGTCCCTATGCCGTCCGTCGCGACAGTGTAACGATCGAGCGGTTGACCATTGGCAGCAAGCAACATAACTATCTTCATGCAGACTGGTTTGTTGAGGCCCTGCAGAAAGACACTTCCTATTGGTCGATCCCCTTCTTTGAGGGCACAGACAAGACAACGCCCTTAGTATCTTATCTGGTACCTATCCGCGACCGCCAGCAACGCGTCGTTGCAATATTAGGCGTCGATTTGTCGCTCGACTGGCTCAGCAATTCAGTAGCATCCATTATTGATGATCCTAAAAAGGAAAGTGCAGACAATGAGTATTCCTCTTCTGACAAGGGCGAGGGTTATTTCTTTATCATCGACTCTACGGGTACCTTCCTGGCGCATCCTGAGAGTCAATGCATCATCAACAAGAAGTTTCAGGACTATGTTACAAATGATCCCGATAGTATCTGCGCTCATAAAATCCTGAAAAGAAAAAAGAATTTTGAAGATGAGCTGGAGATGGAGAATACAGAGGTGATAGTCAATTACCGACCAGTAGAAGACACTCCTTGGACGATGGGTATGGTAGTTGAAAGCTGGACCATAGAAGCACTCTCCTACATCTTTGCGGGCATCGGTCTCTTCTTCTTGGTTATCGGACTATTGGTCGTATTGGTTACTGGGCGCAGAGCCATTAAGAAAGCCTCTCTGCCCATCAGACTGTTGGCAATGTCAGCCAACGATGTGGCAAAGGGTAATTTCAAGGCTCCTCTGCCACAATTGAAGAGTCGTGATGAAATACACCTGTTGCGCGACTCTTTTGAAAAGATGGAGCAATCGCTGTCTGAATATACCGAGCAACTGAAGGCGACAACAGCCGAGAAAGCCACCATTGAGAGTGAGCTGAACATTGCGCACACTATCCAGATGTCGATGTTGCCCAAGACATTCCCGCCGTATCCTGAGCGCGACGATATTGACATCTATGGACAGGTCACGCCAGCCAAGGCCGTCGGTGGCGACCTCTTCGACTTCTACATCCACGACGAGAAACTGTTCTTCTGTATTGGTGATGTTAGTGGCAAAGGCATTCCTGCCTCCATGTTCATGGCCGTGGCCCGTTCGCTGTTCCGCAACGTATCTGCGCATGTCTCAGAACCACACATTATCGCTAAGGCACTGAACGATTCGATGAGTGAAGGCAACGAAATGAGCATGTTCGTGACGATGTTCATTGGTGTCCTCGACCTGCAGACAGGTCTGCTGCGCTACTGCAATGCCGGCCACGACGCTCCGCTGCTGATAGGGCAGGGCGTGGGTGTGTTGCCTTGTGAGTCCAACCTTCCTATTGGTCTCATGGACTGGGAATTCGTTCCGCAGGAAACCACTATCGCGTCCGGAACCACCATATTCCTATATACCGATGGTCTGAATGAGGCAGAGAATACCCAGCATCAGCAATTTGGCGAGGAGCAAATTCTTCAACTGGCAGAAGAACAGTTGGTCAAGGGCGAGTGTCAACCCATGCCACTGATTCAGCGTATGAGTGCTGCTGTCCACTTCTTTGCCGGTGCTGCAGAGCAGAGCGACGACCTCACCATGTTAGCGATACAATACAAGAGAGAGGCTTCAGTTTGAAGCCTCTCTCTTTTTCATCTTTCATTTTTAATCTTTAATCTACAATCAGGTTCTCACCTGTCATATCCTTAGGCTGCTCCAGTCCCATGATGTGCAGGATAGAGGGAGCCACGTCGGCCAGACGACCGTCCTTCACAGTGGCGCTGTTGTTGTTCGTCACATAGATGAAGGGGACGGGGTTCAGTGAGTGTGCGGTATTGGGCGTGCCGTCGGGGTTGATTGCGTTGTCAGCATTACCGTGGTCAGCAATGATGATAGCCTCATAGTCGTTGGCCTTAGCAGCCTCGATGACAGCCTCTACGCAGTGGTCAACAGCCCATACAGCCTTAGCGATGGCGTTATAGACACCCGTGTGGCCTACCATATCACCGTTGGCGAAGTTCACTACAATGAAGTCATACTTATTTTCGTTGATGGCAGCCACGAGCTTGTCCTTCACCTCGTAGGCGCTCATCTCCGGCTTCAGGTCATAGGTAGCTACCTTAGGAGAAGGAACGAGGATACGGTCCTCATTCTCGTAGGGAGCTTCGCGACCACCGTTGAAGAAGAACGTTACGTGTGCGTACTTCTCTGTCTCAGCGGTGTGCAACTGCTTCTTGCCCTGCTGAGAAAGGTATTCGCCCAGCGTGTTCTCCACGTTTTCCTTGGGGAAGAGGATGTTGACACCAGTGAATGAAGCATCGTACGGAGTCATGCAGTAGTACTGCAGACCTGGGATAGTCTTCATGCCCTGCTCAGGCATATCCTGCTGAGTGAGTACGATGGTAAGCTCCTTGGCGCGGTCGTTACGGAAGTTGATGAAGATGACTACATCGCCCTCCTCGATGCAACCGTTGACGGTGCTGTTATGGATTGGCTTGATGAACTCGTCTGTTACACCATCAGCATAGCTCTCCTCTACGGCCTTCACCATATTGGTAGCCTGCTTACCAGTACCATTGACGATGAGGTCATAACCCTCCTTGACGCGCTCCCAGCGCTTGTCGCGGTCCATTGCATAGAAACGACCTACGATGCTGGCAATAGCTGCGTCATTGTCAGCACAAACCTTGGTAACCTGTTCGATAAAGCCCTTACCGCTCTTGGGGTCAGTGTCACGACCGTCCATAAAGCAGTGTACGAAGGTCTGATTCTTCAGACCGTAGTGCTTGCCTACCTCGATGAGCTTAAACAGATGGTCCAGGCTTGAGTGTACGCCACCGTCTGAGCACAAACCCATCAGGTGCAGCTTCTTATTGTTCTCCTTGGCATAGCTATAGGCGGCCTTCACCTGCGGATTCTCAACGATGCTACCGTCCTTGCAGGCGCGGTTAATCTTCACCAGGTCCTGATAGACGATGCGTCCTGCACCGATATTCAGGTGACCAACCTCCGAGTTACCCATCTGTCCGTCGGGCAGACCTACGTCCTCACCGCTGGCCTGCAACTGTGAGTGGGCACTGACAGCTGTCAGATAGTCCAAATACGGTGTTGGCGTATTGTAGATAACGTCACCTTTTCCTTGTTTACCGATTCCCCATCCATCGAGAATCATGAGTAATGCTTTCTTTGCCATAATTTTTCTAATTAACCTTTATATCTTAATGTTTCAATTTTTCATCTTCCTAGAGGACCATCAGACACATCATTGTCAAATCGTCGTTGGGGTCTGCACCGTTACGGTGCTTCACGATTTCATCATCCAGATGGTCTATCAGCTCCTTACAGCTATTGAAATGGCGGTGGTTCAAGATGTCCAGCAGGCGCTCATCACCGAACTGCTCCTTCTGAAGGTTCTCTGCCTCGTTCAGACCGTCAGTATATACCAGCAACATCTTGTTGCGGATGTTATCGACGTGCTCACCAACATACTCCAAGTCCGCCCACAGACCAATCGGTGCGTTCGTCTCCATTCCCTCCATGAAATGGTCGTCGCCGTCAACGCCCAGCACAGGCGGGTTATGGCCGGCATTACAATAGTCCATCCTACCACTCTTCAAATCGACAAGACCAATGAACATCGTGATGAACATGCCCTGATCATTGCTTTCCGTCAGTACGGCATTCATACGCGTCACAATCTCAGCAGGCATCATATGCTGTGTAGCCAGAATGCGGAACAGACGGGTAGCCTGTGCCATAAACAGTGAGGCTGGTACACCCTTGCCACTGACATCGCCCACGCAGACATACAGCTCGTTGTCCATCAGCACATAGCCATAGAGGTCGCCACCGACCTCACGGGCAGGTGTCATCGAGGCATACATATCCAGACCCTCACGCGTGGGGAAGGTGTTAGGCACCATCGACATCTGGATATTACGGGCAATGCGCAGTTCACTCTCAATGCGCTCCTTGGCCTGCGTGGTCTGTTCCAACTGGTCGTAGGCGGACTGCAGTTTCTGGTGGGCATCTTCCAGTTTTTCGTGGGCTGCACGCAGACGGTGGGCCGCCTTACGCTTGTGCCACGTGTAGAACAGCAGGAAGATGATAATAAGCAACAGCGTCAGCAATCCGGCAACCATCTGTATCTGCGACATCTTAGCCTGCTGTTGCACGATTTCCGCCTCTTTCTCGTTGGTATGATAAATGGTAGCCAACTCTGCCGACGCACTCAGCTTCTGGGTGGTAATGGCCGAGTCGAGGATATCCAGAATGCGCCTGCCCACCTGGCGTGCCGAGTCCTCCCGACGAGCCTCGTAGTTGGCACGGTATTTGGGCAGCATATACAGCTGAATGACATCCAGCGTAGGCTCCAGTCCCTGTTCCTGGATGGCTTTGTCCAGATAGCTGTAGTTAAGTGCAGCCTCGCGG
Organism: uncultured Prevotellaceae bacterium; assembly: GCA_900316265.1. Taxonomy (GTDB): domain Bacteria; phylum Bacteroidota; class Bacteroidia; order Bacteroidales; family Bacteroidaceae; genus Prevotella. The sequence goes on from ONCH01000022.1 coordinate 29,939, forward strand.
AAACGCTTGGCAGACACCAGATAGCCGTTGCCATGCACGCGTCCCACACCGGTCTGTGAGAAGGTGGTCTGCTGGAAGCGCTTGTAGGCCTCGTAAGCCTCTTTGTTCTTGCCCAGTCCCTGCAGAGCCGTAGCACGCATAATCTCAATACGACCCTGATATTCGTCGAAATACTGCTTACGGGCATCTCTCATCTCACGATACCTGTCAAGCAGCATCTCCGTACGGTCAATCCAGTAGATAGACTCCTCATAGCGACGGGTGTTGATATAAGCCAAACTAGTATATACCGTTCCCAGTACAGCCTCCTGGAAGCCGCGGCTTGTCGTATCCGTCTCACAGCGCTTGGCATAGTTATCGCGGGCCTTCAAGAAACTCTCCTTGGCTTCTTTCTCCTGTCCCAAGTTCAACTGGCACACACCCATGTTGTTGTAGAGGATGGCGTAGTCCACATCCGAGCCAATACCCGTCTTCGCCATTTGGTCAATGGCAGGAACGGCAATCTGCAACGCTCCTTCGTAATCGCCACGCACCACCAACAGCTCCGTCAGACGGCGCACCACCTTGTTGTACACCAGCTGGTCGAAATCCGTCTTCAACTCGTAATCCAGCGCATTACGGAAGCAAACCTCAGCCGTACGGTACTGGTTCTGGTGGTAGTAGTAAGAGCCACGCCAACGATAGGCGTCCAGCTTATTGATATCGCCCTTGGCATCGAAACTATCCACCAAGGCCAACATGCGATCGTAATTCATCACCGCACCAGCAGCAAAAATCATACTATCGGCATGACCAGCCTTCAGCTCTGCCTGTTGTCCCTTGTTGCATGAGAATAACATCGTGACTATCAGCACAATAGACACGACAACAGTCAGCGACCGCAATCCTCTTATCTTTTCATTCTTCATTAACGATGCAAAGGTACAAATAAGTAAGCGAAATACCAAATTTAATTTGGGTATTTTTATCAGCTAAGGTCTAAAAGCCAGCCTAGTAAGCACCCATTATCAGGCTAATACGCACGCGTACCAGCCTGATAGAGCTCCGTATTAGCCTAATAAAATGACTCACGGGGCTTGTTTCCGTGAGTCCTTGTTTTTTATTCCAGTTCAAAGACGGGAATGAAGGATTTGTCAATCTGGGTGGTTACAGTCTGACCGCCCTGATAGTACTGGCCAGTATGCCGGTCGCGCCAACGACTTTTGGTCTTGGGCAGATAGGTCTTCCACTCGGTAGCGTTTGGCTCGGTGACAGGGCTGACGAGCAGCTTCGGGCCAAACATGAACTCGTACTTCTGAGCCAACGCCTGCGGGTCGTCGGCAAAGTCGAACACCAACGGACGCATCAACGTGTAACCCTCCTCACTGACTCGACGAGCACACTCCTCAATATAGGGGCGCAGAGCCTCACGCTCGTTGATGCAGTTGGTAATAATTTGCTGTGCCTCCTTGCCGTAATTCCACGGTTCGGTATTGCTCATATATCCGTGCACACGCATCAGCGGCAGATAGACCGACAGCTCTATCCAACGCAACATGCGGTCGATATAAGCCTGGTCAGTATACTGATTCTGTGGACGGAAGAAACCACCGGCATCGTAGGTCCACCAAGGGATGCCGGCTGCCTGCACACCCAAGCCGGCAGTAATCTGACGGCGCAGCGTCTCCCAGTCGTTACCCACGTCGCCACTCCACAGGGCTATGCCATATCGCTGAATACCGGGGAAACCACAACGGGTGAGAATCATGGGTTCTTTGCCACACGCCTTTAATCCTTCGCTGACGGTTTTGTTCACCAGTAGAGGGAAGACGTTACGGACGGCATCGCCACGCCAGCGACCATTGTTAACCATACGCCCCGCGAGGTCGTCGTTCTCAGGCTCTGTAGCGTCCTGCCACCATGCATCGATGCCCAGCGGCACGAGGCGTTCTCCGAAGTTCTTCCAGTAAGCGGCAGCAGCGTCGGGATTGAAGAAGTCTATCCAGTCGGTGCCAGGGATATAGTAGTTATTAGCCACCATCTGTTTGCCCACCTCGGAGTTCTTGTCCATCTTCGACCACACAGAGACCATAAAGCGGATACCCATGTGGTGCAGGTAATCAGTCAGCGCCTTAGGATCTGGGTAGAAGTCTTCGTCGAAACGCATGGCGTTCCACCCGTACTTACCCCAGTACTGCCAGTCCTGGACTATCATACCAAGAGGGATGCGCTCGCGCTTAAAGCGGTTGGCAGTCTGCAGTATCTCATCGGACGAATGGAAACGCTCGCGGCAGTGGATATAACCCAGTGCCCACGAAGGAATCTGCGGACAGGGACCTGTCAGTTCGCGGTAGGTGGCGATCACATCGTCGGCGGAACCGACGAAAACGGTATAATCGACCTTGGTGGCTACAGGTGAGCGGAACGTTGTTTCGTCCTTCACCAAATGGTAGTAGAGCACGGGCTTGTCGTCCCTGGTCAACTCAGCAGAGACTTTGTGATTGCCGGTCTTCAGATGGACGATGGTGGAACTCGTAGGCGGTAGCCAGAGGTTCTGCATATCCATCACCTTCTTGCCGTCAATTTCCAGATCGTGGCGACGTGCCATTTTCTGCCCTACATCGAGCAGCAAGGCATAATCGCCCTCCTTGGCTATCTTCAGCTCGGCCTCGAAGAGGTTACGCTGACGTACCTCCTTCTTGCCACCCTCAGTAGAGGTGACATTGACCTCTTCACTCACACCCTCGCCATTACCTTTCTTCAGCGACACGCTCTGACTACTGGGGTTATATTCCGTCATACCGTAGTTATTCCACAGCACACCATAACCCTTGCTTGACAGCAGCATAGGCAGTGAAATCTGCGTATTCACCTGTGTCAGTCGGCGCGACAGGCCACGCACATTGGTGTAGCCGTCTTGGAACTGTCCCAAGCCGTAGAGGTATTCATCCTTCGGTGACTTGAAGGTGAGCGTAGCTTCCTCCCCTTCCAGATTGTGACAAGTGGCAGTAAAGACCACGCGACCCTGCTTGTCCTTAACCAGCAAAAGCTGACGCTTGGCATCAACCTTCACAGTAATGTCGTGATTGCTGACCTCAGCATCCTTCACATAGCTCCAGTCGGGGAGCTGTTCGGGCAATACCCCACCCTCATCATACTGGATGCGGACGGCATTGCGTGCCACATACTTCACTGTCAACTGTCCCTTTCCAAAGGGCACAGTCTCTGCCCATGCCCACTGCATGGCAATGAGCATCAGCGCTGTCAATAATAGCTTTTTCATTTCTTTTATTTGGCTAGCGTTATTCTTTTTCTTTCCAAAGGCAATAGGGATTCCGGCGCAACTGGGAGTTGTAGTAACGGCGGTCGCCCGTGACTTCTTTCCCGATGAAATGGGGGAATTTGGGCTCTTCATCGGGTGAGGACAGCTCAACTTCTGCCATCACGAGTCCCTCATTGTCGCCAAAAAACTCGTCAACTTCGAAGGTATGTTCGCCACTCTTCACAAGCCAGCGAATCTTGTCTATCTGACCAGGTTCACAGAGCAACATCAACTGTTGACCATCTTCAAAAGGTATCTCGTATTCGAATTCAGAGCGCGCCAAGCCGCCATCCAGCGATGGACCTTTAATCGTCACATACGCACGTTCATCTCTGATGCGAATACGCACGGTGCGGCCACGCTCGCTACAGATATAGCCCTGACGAATGTGGCTTTTTGAAAAAGCCTCGTGCTTGTACGAGTCGTCAAGCACGAGGAACTTACGTTCAATCTCCAGCGCCATTACGCCATCATTGAGAAGGTCCAGATGAGGTAGATAACGGCCAACAGGATAAGTGAGCCAAAAATCCAACCAACAATTTTCTTTCCCTTTTCTTCTTCTTTCTTAGCGTAAGCTTCGCGCTTCACATTTGATTTCTTACTCATAGTTGTAATATTTAATGTTTAATGCTTAATGTTTAATCTTCATCATTGACGGGGAATTCCATCAGATAAGCCTTGATGAAGTCATCGATTTTGCCATTCATCACGCCATCGACATCGCTGGTCTGGTAGTTGGTGCGATGGTCTTTGACACGGCGGTCGTCGAAGACATAGGAACGAATCTGGGAGCCCCACTCTATCTTCTTCTTGCCAGCCTCAATCTTGGCCTGAGCTTCCAGACGCTTCTGCATGGCACGGTCGTAGAGTTGTGAGCGCAACAGCGCCATGGCACGCTCTTTGTTCTTGGGCTGGTCTCGCGTCTCGGTATTCTCGATAAGGATTTCCTCCTCCTCGCCTGTATCAGGGTCAGTGTACCAGTAGCGCAGACGGACACCCGACTCTACCTTATTGACATTCTGACCGCCAGCACCAGAGCTGCGGAACGTATCCCACGACAGCTTGGCAGGATCAACATACACCTCGATGGTATCGTCAACGAGCGGTGTTACGAAGACTGAAGCAAATGAGGTCATGCGCTTACCCTGGGCATTGTAGGGACTGACGCGCACCAAACGGTGTACGCCGTTCTCTGATTTCAGGTAACCATAGGCATACTCGCCACCCTCTATCTGCATGGTAACACTCTTGATGCCTGCCTCGTCACCATCTTGCAAGTTGGCGATAGAAACCTTGTAGCCGTGAGCCTCCGCCCAGCGCTGATACATTCGCATAAGCATCTGTGCCCAGTCCTGCGCCTCAGTACCTCCAGCACCCGAGTTAATTTTCAGAGTTGGCATCTACCTCCTGCTCAGTAACCATCTCTTCCTTATAGAAGTCGAAAGCCAACTGTAACTCGTCGGCAGCAGTACGTACATCCTGGTAGCCGTCGAGCCACTTCTTGATGGCCTTAACTTTCTTCATCTGCTCCTCAGCACGTTTCTGGTCTTCCCAAAAGTCAGGAGCCTGCGTACGAAGATCTTCCTCTTCGTACTCCATCTTTTTCTCGTCTATCTTCAAGTACTTGTACAATGCATCCGCACGGTCAAGCACATCTTTCAGTTGATCTTGTGTTATCATTCTTCTTTATTCTGCATACATCGCGTCGATTTGCTCCTTGTAGTTCTCGTTAAGAACACGACGCTTAATTTTCAAGGTGTTAGTCAACTCGCCCTTCTCCATCGATAGATGGTGAGGCAACAGGGTAAAGCGCTTCACCTGCTCATAGTGAGCCAACTGCTGCTGGAGAGTATCGATGCGCTCGTGCATCATCTCAATAATGCGCGGATTGGCACAGAGCTGTTCACGGTTGTCGAAGGCAATACCGTGCTCGCGGGCATACTCTTCCAACAGCGAATATACGGGTACAATGAGTGCCGACACGAATTTACGTTGGTCGGCAATGATGCATATCTGGTCAATGTACTTATCGACCAACAGCTTTGACTCAATCATCTGCGGAGCGATATACTTACCGTTGCTGGTCTTGAAGAGATCCTTGATGCGCTCTGTGAGGAAGAGCTCACCGTCCTTCAAATAGCCTGCATCGCCAGTACGGAAATAGCCATCTGCTGTGAACGATTGCTTGGTGAGGTCCTCACGGTTGTAATAGCCGATAGTTATCGTCGGACCCTTGAGAAGAATCTCGCCCTCTTCACTAATCTTGATATCGATACCCTCAATAGGAATACCTACAGAACCCACAGTATATGGATTGCCCAAGTGGTCGCACGACACAGTTGCCAACGACTCAGTAAGTCCATATCCAACAACCATATTAATTCCGATGGAATGGACGAATTCTTCCACAAAAGCCGACACAGCAGCACCTGCCGTAGGGAAGAAATGGGCATTTTCCAGTCCCAGCTCCTTACGCACCAATGAGAACACGGTGCGATTCAGCATCTCATATTCCAGATGTAATGTAATAGGTGGCTTCTTACCTTTGCTAAGGTACTCGATATTGTGACGGCGACCTACAGACAGCGCATGCTTGAAGAGACGTCGCTGCATGGCGCTGGAGTGCTCTATCTTATCCATCACTCCCATATACACCTTCTCCCAGAAACGGGGGACGGCCGACATACAGGTGGGGTGTGTATCTCGCATGGACTGCTGCACCTCCTGCGGATGGGTGTTGACAATCATCTTTGCTCCTGCATAGAGGCAGAGGATAGCCCATCCACGCTCAAAGATGTGGGTATAGGGCAGGAAGTTCATGATGCGGTCGTTTTCTGTGACGGGCACGCATTTGCCATTGGCTTCAAAGGCTGCCATAAACTGTCCATGGGTCAGGATGACACCCTTGGAGTCGCCCGTAGTGCCGCTGGTATACAGTATGTTGGCAATATCGTCATCGTTGGCCTGACTTTGCAGCTTCTCCACTTCCGTCTGGCGTGGCAGGTTCTCGCCTAACTTCAGGAAATCACTGAAATAGATGGCGTTAGGATCGTGCGTAGAAATCTTCACCAAAGGATCGAATACGATAATGCGCTCCATCGTAGGACACAGCGAGAAGATACGGCGCGCCTTGTCGTACTGGTCCTGTTCACCAACGAACAAATAGCGTATCTTGGCATCGTTGACCATGAACTGTATCTGCTGCTCAGAACTGGTAGCATAGAACGGGATGGTAACGGCGCGGATACCCCAAGCACCAAAGTCGCACTCTATGTACTGTACGGAATTCTGTGAGAAGATGCCGATATTCTCCTGTACCTTCACACCCAAGTTAAGCAGGGCGTTGCTAACCTGCATAACGGTCGCCGACACCTGATTCCAACTGAGCGATTTCCACTCCTTACCTCCGAAATCCTGATAGATCAGCATCTCGCGGTCACCATACTTTTTCGCTTGTTCGTGCACCAGCACTGACATGTGACATTTAGCCTGCATAACTCTCTCTATTTATTAATTAGGTGCAAAGGTACAAAAAAGTTAAGAATTAAGAGTTAAGAATTAAGAAATATTTTTTATCTTTGCAGAGAATATGGACAACAAAGACTATACCAACGAAGCCGTTGAGCTATTGAAACAGCTTATCAGCACCCCTTCCGTCAGTCGTGAAGAGACGGATGCAGCAAACATTTTGGCCGATTTCATCGAGAAATGTGGCCTCCCATGTGAACGCATCGGTAACAATCTGCTCGTCCGAGAGGAGCTGGACGAAGAAAAGCCCACCGTATTGCTCTGTGCACACATCGATACGGTGAAACCTGTCAGCACTTGGACACGCGACCCGTTTACACCAACTGTGGAGGGTGACCGCCTTTACGGACTGGGGAGCAACGACTGTGGCGGTGGACTGGTGAGCATGCTGCAGGCGTATCGCTGTCTTCGCGGGAAAACCACGAAATACAATCTAGTTTATCTGGCATCGTGTGAAGAGGAGGTCAGTGGACAGAACGGTTTCTCGCTGGCACTACCTCATCTGCCAAAGATTGACGTAGCCATTGTCGGCGAACCTACTGGTATGCAACCCGCCATTGCTGAGAAAGGATTGATGGTTATCGATGGCATAGCACATGGAAAGAGCGGCCACGCCGCCCGCAATGAAGGTGTTAACGCCATCTATGAAGCCTTGGATGATCTGGTATGGTTGCGCGACCACCAATTCCGCAAGAAGAGTCTGCTATTAGGTCAAACGAAAATGACGGTAACGGTGTTGAACAGCGGTACACAGCATAATGTCGTACCTGACGAGTGTCGTTTTATCATTGACGTACGTCCCAACGAATTCTACCAGAATGAATATTTATTCAACTTCTTGCAGAAACACATGAAGAAATGTGAGCTGAAAGCTCGTTCGTTCCGACTGTCCTCATCGCATATTCCTGTAGGACATCCGCTGGTACAGCGTTGCATCAAGATGGGTATGGTGCCATTTGGCTCTCCTACCTTGAGCGATCAGGCACTTATGCCATTCCCATCGTTCAAGTTAGGACCTGGCGACAGCGCACGCAGTCATAGTGCCGACGAATATATATGCATCAGCGAGATGGCAAATGCCATAGAGACGTATGTTTCTCTATTAGCTAACAGCTAACTACCGTCCCAGCCAACTCTCAGGATTAAGTTTTGCGGTTTCTTTGCGCAACTGGAACTGCAGAATATTGTCAGTTCCCACACGTCCTAAAGCCTGACGGGTGCTAACACGCTGACCACGATGCACATTGACGCTGGCCAGGTTACAGTAGACAGAGATGTAGCTACCGTGACGCACCATGACGACCATCGTACCACCAAAACTGAAGACGCCACTCACCTCTCCATCAAAAATGCTGCGAGCCTGAGCACCGTTCTCACCCTTGATATTGATGCCTTTATTGTCAAGTGTCACATTATGCAGACCCTCCACGTTATACTGACCGAAATGGCTAACAATGCGGTAAGCACCAGTGATAGGCATCGGCAGACGACCACGGTTGCTCTCAAAGTTGCCGCTGATACGGACATCCTCTGAAGGTGGCGTCATCGGCATGCTCTCTGCTTTACGCTGAGCAGCAACACGCTTCTCCTCAGCCTCACGCACACGACGCTCAGCCTCCTCACGTGATTTCTTATCCTTAGCAGCCTTTGCCTCAGCACGTGCTTTCTCCTCACGGACTCTGGCTTCAGCCAATTCACGCTCACGGGCAGCAGCCTCTGCACGACGACGAGCCTCAGCCTCGGCACGTGCTTTCTGACGAGCCACCTCCTCAGCTATCAAACGGTCAATCTGGGCATTCAACGCAGCATCTTTCTTCTTTTGCTGAGCAATGATATTCTGAATCGTCTTCTGCTCCTTCTGCAACGTCTTCACCACGTTCTGCTGCTCAGTCTGCTTGCCTTCCAAAGCTACACGTTCGCGCTCACCCTTAGCCAGCAGCTGAGTCTTCTGCTCTCTGGCCTGGGCAATCTCCTGGAACTTCCTGTTGACAGCCTCCTGCTGCGCTTTGACTTCATCACCCTGAACATGCTGGTAGGCAGCATATTCACGCATGAAGCGCAGACGGCGATACATCTGTGTCAGGTTGTCGGCACTGAAAATAAACATCAGCTGACTCTGCGACGAACGGTTGCGGTGCATGTAGCGCATCGACTTGACATACTTTTGCTTACAGTCTGCCAGCATCTTCTGCAACTCCTCCAATTGCATGCTCAGCGTCTCGATTTCTGATTCCAGATTATTTATATCGTGACGGATAGTGTCTATAGTACGACGTTTGCCGGCAATCTCCGTATTCAGAATCATAAGGTTCTGTAAACGCTTCTTGACGTCCTGCTGCGTACTCGCCAAACGACGCTCCTGCTCCTTGATCTGTTGCTGAATCTGCTTGCGTTGTTTCTCCAAGGCCTGCACGGTGGTAGGCTGTTTGGCAGACTTGTTGGTTTTACTTGTTCGACTATTCTTATTGGTTTTACCCGTCTTTTTCGTTACCACAGTCTTCTTGGCCGCAGGCTTACGACGCTGTTGTGCCTGTGGAGCAAGGGCAAAGCCCAGAAAGAGTAAAAGAATAATTCCTATTCGCTTCATCACATTGGTTTAGAGTGACATAAAGCGACGCAGGATTTCGTCGACTGGCATCTGACGATACTTGCCTGATAGCGTGGTACGTGGCTCCCAGTCTTCATCGTTACCCATGTAGTTGAGAATCATTTCCAATTTCACTTCCTTGTCGGGCGTATTGAAAGAAACCTTGTGCTTCATGGGGAACATTTTACGATTGCTGGCCTTGAAGTCGTCGTAGTCCCAGTTCATCTGATAATTACCGCGGAGGTGGTTGATATAGAGTACGTTAGCCATCTTAATGCGGGCAGTTTCACGATCCGTCAGCCAACGATACGACAGCACGTCGTTTTCAAAAGAGACGACGACATCGTTGTCAATACCAGTATCGGTGGTGAACTTCTTCAGATTCCTGTCCGTCAGGCGTGACTTGCCAGGCTGGAAGAGCTCATTCCAGAACAGGGCCTGCAGCATATAGAAATCAATACCGCTATGGCGGAAGAACTCCAGCTGGGCATAGGGCACCTTCAGATACTGCTTGTTGATGCGGTCAACGATGAGCACATAGTCCTGTGTGAACTCCAGGCGTCCGGCCTCCACGAAGCCGAAAGCCATCAGTTGCAGACGGATAACATCGTCACGCTTCATCTTCAAGTTACCAGTGAGCGTCATCTGGCGGTTACCCACCTCTACTGAGAACTTCACCTTCGATGTGACAAAACGGGTAGTCTGTGCATTATCGGTCACCCTCTGCAGGAAGACATCCTTCTGCAGGGTATCGAGCAATTCCATAGACTTGCCCTTCTGCTTGCTTTTTTTCGTCACTCCCGATGCTTCGTCTTGTAACTTGCCCGACTTGCGTCCCAAGCCGCGACTGCTTCCGCAGGCTACTACCAGTACGGCAGCAACAACCAGCGCGGTCATCTTCCAATAACGTAGTGCTTTCATTCTTTGACGTATTTTTTAAGTTTTATTTTCCTTATCAATATCTCTCGGCGGTCGTCCTTAATCTCCGATTCCTCCGAAGCTAACTTCAAGGCATTTTGCCAGAATTCAACAGCTTTCACTTTCTCGCCGGCGTGATAGTAGATGTCACCAGCGTGTTCTAACAGGACTGCCGAGGTGTCGCTATCGTTCTCCAGCGTCAGGTCAATGTATTTGCGAGCCTCCTCATAACGTTTCTGCATGAAGAGTATCCATGCATAGGTATCCAGGTAGGTGGCATTCTTCGGTTCGGCTTTGATAGTACGGAATGACATACGCTCGGCCTCATCCAGTCGGATACCCTTCTCGCTGAGGTAGTAAGCGTAGTTATTCAAGCAACCAATGTTATCATCTTTCCAAACCAGACAGGAGTCATAGGCTTCAAAGGCTTCTTTCTCCATGCCTTTCTGGTGCATGATATCGCCCAATACAGCATAGAAGTCGCTGACAATAGAAGGGTCGCTATCTGAATTAATCACTCCAATACCATTCTGGAAAGCGTTGAGGGCTTCGTCCAACTGTCCTTTCTGATAGTAGGCAATGCCCTGGTAGTAGTAAAACGCCATTTCATCAGGATTATACTGGCGGGCGTCGCGACACAGCTCGATAACACGGTCGCGGTTCTCAGCCTGCCAAGCGTAGCTGACCAGTTGTAAACGGGCAGCAGCATGGTCGGGCGACATCTCCAGCACCTTCTCCAACACCAGACGGATGCTGTCGTTGGGCATCTTCTTCAAATTCATGTACGACGCACAGAACAGCGCCAGGTCACTATCAGCCTGCGGCGTGTCGAGCAGGCGGTGGAACAGTTGGAGCACACGGGTAGAGTCGCCACCATGCTGTTCGCTCTCGCCAATAACCTGACGCATCAGCGCCACACGGTCTTCTGTCGAGGCATTCTTATTGAAGAGCACACGCTCTATCATGTTGTTCACATTCAGCGTGTCTTTCTGGTCGTTATAGTAAGCCAGCAATGCCATCTGAGCATTGCGGTTGTTAGGTTCTTCCTTCAGCACCTTATCATAGATAGCTACGGCTTTCTTCTTTTGTCCATTGATATACAGCGTGTTAGCATACAGGCAACGGTAGTTGTTGTCGTTAGGATACTGGTCGGCCAAAGTTTTCATCTCAGCAATGGCAGCCTTCTTGTCGCCCTTCTGCGAATAAAGATTGCTCTTGGCATACGACAAGCGCTCACTCTTGCCTTCAATAGTCTCTAAGCGTGTTAATGTGCGGATGGCATTGTCGTAGTCGGCCTGCTGCTCGTAGAGCTGTACCAGGAATCCGATAACATCGTCACGCATGCGGTTCTTCTCACTCAGGCGTTCCAGTGTGGCAATGGCCTCAGGGTATTTTCCTTGACTCAGGTAGTGGTTGGCCAGCGTCTCTAAATAGGTCTCATTGTCGGGCTCCAGTTCTACTGCCTTCTGAGAATAGCGCAGCGCCGTATCTTTCTGTTTCAGAGCCAGATAGTAGCGCGATAGGTAGAAATAAGCCTCCGAGCGTGTGGAGTCTATCTCCAGACAATGACGGAACAGGTCAAAAGCGGCATCGTTATTACCTTTCTCCTGTTGACAAATAGCATCCAGGAAGAAGGCGTCATAGCGACGACTTTTGTCCGTATCCTGTGCATTGACCTGCATAGCCATCATGCACAGCAGTAATAATATGTTTACTGCCTTCCTCATTTAACTCCTGTATGTCCGTAGCCACCTTCGCCACGCTCGGTCTCGTCGAGCTCCTCGACAACCACAAAGTCGCCCTGCTCATGACGGGCTATCACCATCTGAGCGATGCGCTCACCATCGTTGACAACGAAATCCTGTTGCGACAGGTTGATCAGCACCACGCCAATCTCACCACGATAGTCGGCATCAATGGTTCCTGGCGTATTCAGTACCGTCAGTCCATGTTTCAGAGCCAGTCCACTGCGAGGGCGCACTTGTGCCTCATAGCCCTCTGGAAGGGCAATGTGCAGACCCGTAGGAATCAGGCGGCGTTCCAGCGGATGCAGCGTGATGGGTTCATCCAGATTGGCACGCAAATCCATGCCAGCGCTCTGTGGCGTAGCGTATGCAGGCAACTGCTGATGCCCACGGTTTACGACTTTGATTTTTATCATTTCGAAACGTTTCTATATTAAATAATGTGCAAAAGTAGTCATTTCTCTTCAAATAGCCATCATTTTCTGTGGAAAATGTCGCTTTTTAACTGAAAAAGATGTAATTTTGCAGTCGTTATGGACTGGAAGCAACTCATATCGAACAAGCGACTCGGTCAGGAACAGCGCCACACAGAGCGCCACGACGACCGTTCAGAATTCAAGCGCGACTACGACCGACTGATTTTCTCGGCACCGTTTCGCCGTCTGCAGAACAAGACACAGGTATTCCCTTTGCCGGGCAGCGTCTTCGTACACAACCGACTGACACACTCGTTGGAGGTGGCCAGCGTAGGTATGTCGTTAGGCAATGACGTATCACAGCGCATTATTCAGGAAAAACGTCCTGAACTGCGCGGCACGCTGTTTGAGGAGATAGGTCAAATAGTGTCTACCGCCTGTCTGGCCCACGACTTAGGCAATCCGCCCTTTGGTCATTCTGGCGAAAAGGCCATCCAGACCTTCTTCACTGAGGGACCTGGCAAGGAATTGCAAAAGCAGGTGTCGCCAGCTTTCTGGGACGACATCACTCATTTTGAGGGTAATGCCAACGCTTTCCGTCTGTTGACCCACCAGTTCAAGGGTCGCCGCCCTGGTGGTTTCGTCATGACATACTCCACCATTGCCAGCATCGTGAAATACCCCTTTGCCTCGTCTGCCGCCAGCAAGAAAGGTAAGTTCGGATTCTTCCAGAGCGAGCAAGCCACTTACCAGCGAATTGCCGATGAAATGGGCATTTTTTGCGTCTCAAAGCCTGGCGAGCCTCTCCGTTATGTGCGCCATCCGCTGGTCTATCTCGTAGAAGCCGCCGATGATATCTGTTACGAGATTATGGACTTGGAGGATGCTCATAAGTTGAAAATCATTACCTTTGAACAGGCTTCTCGTCTCATGCTCGACTTCTTCGACCCAGAGACACAGCAGCATATCCTGCAACGCATAGAGAGCGAACAGCTCACCGATAAAAACGAGCAGATTGTCTATCTGCGTGCCTGTGTCATCGGCAAACTAGAGAACGAGTGCGTCAACACCTTCGTGGCACATGAAGACGAGATACTCAGCGGTACCTTCACGGGTAGCCTCATCGACCATATCAGTCCCCTGCAACGCGAGGCTTATCGTCGTTGTGCCGACATCTCCGTGCAGAAAATCTATCGCAGTCGCCCAGTGCTCGACGTAGAGTTGTCTGGTTACAAGATTATGGAGACGCTGATGCAGCAGATGGTCGAGGCCGTTATGCATCCCGACCGCTACTATTCACAGCAGCTCATCGGTCGCGTATCCAGCCAGTACCACATCGACGACCCCGACTTGGAGGTGCGCCTCATGTCCGTCATCGACTATATCTCTGGCATGACCGACGTCTATGCGCTCGACGTCTATCAAAAGATTAACGGTATCTCCCTACCTATTATATAATAAGTTGCTCGATTTCGTCGAGATTGTTTGCAACACAGATGTAGTCGCGCCAACGACCACGCACCATACCGCGCTGTTGTAAGTCGTCGAGCATGCGGATGGTAGCATCCCAGAAGCCCAGCATATTATACAGGATGACGCGCTTCTGGTGATAGCCGATAGTGTAGGATGCTGCTACGGTGAATACCTCGTCGAGAGTGCCCACACCACCAGGCAACGCGATAAAAACGTCGCTTTCGTCGAGCATCAGCTGTTTGCGTTCGCTAAGGTTGTCGCACGTCAACACCTTATCATTATACTGCGACGTGCGCCCTGTCTTCTCAACAATCGAGGGCACCACACCCAGCGTCTGACCACCAGCCTCCTTGACAGCCTTTGCCAAGCACTCCATCAGTCCTTGGTTCACACCGCCAAAGACAATCACATGACCATTCCTTGCCGCCCATCGTCCCAGCTCCTCTGTCAACTGGAAGTAAGCTGCATCAATTTGGCTATTTGCAGAACAAAAAACACATATCTTCATCCTTTATTCCTTTTTTGTGTTGCAAAATTACGAAATATTTTCAATTCTCAATACTGAATTCTCAATTTATTTGTACCTTTGCACCCATTATGGCTATCAGGTACACACATAAAGAAGAATTATGGAACTCATGGTCGCATGCTGGAGGCATCGTCATGGGAGCCGTCTTTGGTGCGATATTCCTGTGGCTGTCATTCAGAGGCGACAATCCGTGGGCACGACTGGGTGTCTGTCTGTATCTGTTTGGCATGCTCAGCTCCTATATCACCTCTACCGTCTATCATGCCCTACCCCTGCGTTCCAAATGGCGCGAACGCTTCCGCCACTGGGATCATGCCGCCATCTACTGGCACATCGCCGGTTCCTATTCGCCTCTAACTTTGATAGCACTGCTTACACAAGGCTATTGGGGGTGGTCGCTGTTCTCGTTTGTGTGGCTGTGTGCCATCGCTGGCACCATTGTCAGCTTTGTGAAGTTGCAAGAGCACTCCAACATTGAGACATTCTGCTTCATCGGCATGGGTCTGAGCGTGCTGGTGGCCTTTAAGCCCTTGATTGACAGCGTTTCAACAGCTGCCTTCGTCTGGATTGTGGCCGAGGGTGTATGCTACATCACGGGAGCAGGCTTCTATAGCTGGAACAAAAAGAAGTATATGCACTCCGTCTTCCACTTCTTTGTCCTGGCAGGCAGCATCTGTCACATCATTGCCGTCTGGGATGTGCTAATGGAATACCTATAAAAAGATTTTGCTTAAAAAAAGGGTTCACATTCACGCGTAAGTCACTGTCTTACAGCGCGTTTAGTGTGACACTTGTTTTTTATATTCCCAGCCAGTTCCGATTTCTTTACATGAAATCAAAATTAATGTTAATTTTGGCTTATTTTTCGCTCTTTTAAGCCTTGTAATGCACGTAAAAAACTCGCTTTTCTTTGCGCAATTCATTCTCGCAACCGTCTCACATTCTGCAGGTTACACAACACACACACTTATCTTCCGACCTAGGCTCCCCCCACCTCCCCATCCAGCTTTTCTATCTTCGTGCGACGGCCGTCGAACATATATTCGAAAGCCGTCGCAAATATCTTCGACATCCGTCGCATAAAAAAGTACAGCTAATACAGCGATGGGATAGGCTAGTACGGAGATAGGATAATCTAATACAGCGATGGGATGAACTAATACATAGGAAGTGTCATCGAAAAAAATGTATATCTTTTCTTTGCATATCTCAGTAAAAGTAGATACCTTTGCAAAAGAATAATTTAGTCTGTTCTATACAATCATAAATAGATGAGTAGAAACATAAGACAAAAGCAAACAGCCTGGAAAAAGAATCGTAGGTTTGGCGATAAGATGGGTGGGCGCATGAGGCTCAAGCTTCATGACAACATCTTTAAGAGAGAGCATTCTTTTACTGCTCCTACCGATTTAGATGAGACTCCCATATTTATAGTAGAGAATACATCAAGGGACTACTATTTCCCTATTGACGTTGACGATATTAATAATGTTTTAAGTAACTATCCTGTTGATAAGACAGAGTTCATTACTCATGTCTGGCTAAGGAAACATATTCCTCATAATCTCAAACACGACACCTTGGCGAGTTATACTTGGGGAAGTGGAGTCTATTTGATTAGTCTGTATCCCATAAAAAAAGACAGAATGCATTACTTAGGGAAAAAGAAGCCAATCGGAATCATGCTTCATGAGTATGAAAAGTACTCAAAAATCATTGAGAAGAAGGACGGGTTCTATGCACAGTTTACTGATGAAAACGCGAAGAAATACTACATGGAAATTCTACTACCCTACTGTATCAATGGGTTAAATTCAATATAAATGTATCAGAAAGGCACAGCAATTATTGGTTGAATAATGGAAATAAAGGAGATTTTAAACATGAAATCAATCCTAAAACATCTTGTTAATCATATGATTTTGATTCTATGTGTATTTGATATTGCCATTGTCTTTTGGATTCTATGGTATGAAGGTCGTATACAATATGAACCATTATTAGAAGAAGAATACAATATATTATCAAGAATGGGGCTACCGACAATTCCGTTAAGTGAGACAGTATATAATACAATAATTGTTGCAATTGTTGTCAATATGATTGTGCTGATTATTGAATCAAAGAAAAGGCATAAAAGAAAATATAACAAATCTGATTTGACAATTGCGTTTACATATTTTACCCTAATCATGTCGTGTATGCTATGGGGAAGTTTTTATATCTCTTCAAGAATACATAGTGGCATTATTAATGAAGACAATTCATTGTTTCGATTTCCCATCTGGATCTTTGGAAAAGAGTTGTTTACTAGCGTTGTTACCGTTACAAGACTTTATCTCTCTCTTTGTATTATACATTTGTGTGTTTGTTTATTTTATCTCTATTTATGTATTCCGAAAAGAAAAGGACTATGAATCAGGAATCACAGGGACAGATTTGATTCCTCATTGACGCCCACCCATTAAAATAGGGTTCAAACTTATTGCGCAATCCATCAATAGATTGCGCGTGAATGTGAAGGCATTTTTTAAGAAAAAAACTTCTGTAAGGTTTATAAAGTGTATTCAGATAATTTGGTTGTCTGTTGAAAATAATGTATCTTTGCAGGATAATTCAGATAACCCGAGAAGAATCAAATCAAAATGGAGATATGGAATAGATGAGACGCTTAACGAGATTCAATCAAAAACCTCGTGATTGCTTAATATTTAATCGAAGAGAAAGATGGGAATTATATTTCTTGTAATATGGCTAGTTATTTTTACTGTCATCGCAGCGATACTTGGCATGATCGGGGTAGCTGTTGTCTATCCTTTTTTATCAAAAAAAACAAGAAAAAGGAAACTGCTTTTGACTTTCCTTACGCCTATAGTAGGAATAGTAAGCTACGTAGGTAGCAGTGTCATAGCTATGATTCTTATATCGGAACTACTAAATGTTGATATTGGATTTGGCGATTCTTGGAAAGCTCCACTTCCAAACGGTTATCAATTAGTATCCGTTGATATGCCAGATAATGGAAGTATTTATAAAGATGACGACCATCGCATAGAAGGTATTGATGGGGTTCGGCAATTAGAAGTGATCGGAGACTCTGTAATTGGGCTGTCGAATAATAAATACTTTCTTTTAGACACCAAGATTCACAAGGTTACTTATTACTCATCTGTCTTTGAGTTGCAAAAGAGGGTAGGAAAACCAAATATAGCTTTGATCAGTAATGACGATTATTTTGGGTCTGTCAGAGAAAAAGCTTATATTATTGGTGCCATTATTTGTTTACTATTCACACTTCCTGTTCTATTTGTTATGTGGAAAGCTGGACTATCTAGATAATATAAATGAAAAGTCAATCACTGGGTCAGGTTTTTGATTCGCACTTCAGCCATTCAAGTAAATGAACGATAATAGTTGAGCATCTATTAACATACCTCAAACACCGATGTGAACTGGGTTTGAGGCATGTCATGTTAATAGGTTAAGTGTTTTTGCACAGAAAACTTTTTCATTTCTTTGTCTGATTGCGAAAAATTTCGTTGCGAAAAATTTCGCATAATTTTTTGGTATCATTTGCTTATCTCAAATTAATGTTGTATCTTTGTGCCGTAAACAGCATAAAATTGGTATAAATGATGAATCCTTTTAAGTTTGGCGTACTTGTCGATGACGAGTTTTTTACAGACAGGATCAATGAGCTAAAGGAAGTGTTGTGGACGCTAAATAGCGAAAACCACTTGATACTTATCAGTCCTCGAAGATTTGGTAAATCTAGCCTTGTAGCAAAAGCCATCAAGGAGTCTGGTCGTCCCTGCATATCTCTTAATATGCAAAACATCCTAAGCGTTGAGGATTTTGCTTCCAAATTGTTGCGCGAATTATTCCGCATATATCCGATGGAACGAATCAAACACTTGATGACCCACTTTAGGATTATTCCCACAGTCTCTACTAACCCCATAACCAATGGCATTGATGTCTCTTTCCAGCCAGTAATGAATAGCATAATACTTCTGGAAGATGCAATGGCATTGATAGAAAAGGTTAGTACGGAAGAAAAACGGCTTGTGGTGGTGTTTGATGAATTTCAGGAGATTATAAACATTAGGAAAGGCCTAGACAAGCAGTTACGTTCTATCATGCAAGAACAAAAACAACTGAACTACATTCTTTTAGGCAGTCAGGAATCGATGATGACTGAGATTTTTGAAAGAAAGAAGTCACCTTTCTATCATTTCGGAAAACTCATGCATTTAGATAAGATTCCTTATGAGGATTTCAAGGAATACATCGCTTCACGCTTACCGTTAAATGAATCAGAAATGCTGGATAATATTGTGGAGGGAATCCTCTCATTTACCAATCTCCATCCCTATTATACCCAGCAATTATCTGCTCAAGTCTGGGAATTGATGTCATACGATAATCTCAAAGAAGGTGTTCTTACAGAAGCAATCAACAAGATAGTCCGTACACATGATTTAGATTTTGAGCGTCTTTGGATGAATTTCAATCGCACAGACCGTTCCATTATGCTAAGTTTAAGTGAAGGGGCCAACCCAATGCAAAACCGAAAAATAGCGACTAGCACATCGTTTAGTGCTATCAAACGTCTGATGAAGGCTGGCTACGTGATACGTGTCAACGATTACGAAATAGAAGATCCGTTCTTCAAGGAATGGATAATCAGAAATTGCAAATAATTAAATGAATGATAATAGCTTAGCAGGCATTTAACATGCCTCAAACACCGATGTGCAAAGGGTTTGAGGCATGTTATGTTAATAGGTTAAGTGTTTTTGCACAGAAAACTTTTTCATTTCTTTGTCTGATTGCTGAAAATATTGTACCTTTGCAGGCAAATTTGCAAATTTAACTGATTATGGCTTATACACGTATGACTGCTGCCGAGGCTGCAGCACTGATTAAGAATGGCGACCATATCGCCATGAGTGGTTTTACGCCTGCCGGTGTGGCTAAGGCTACAACCAAGGAGTTAGCAAAGATTGCTGTCGCTGAGCACGAAGCTGGCCGCGAGTTCAAAGTGGCTATCTTCACAGGCGCTTCTACAGGACAGAGCACCGATGGTGACCTGGCAAATGCACAGGCCATCCTCTATCGTGCCCCTTACACCACGAACCCCGATTTCCGCAAGCACGTCAACCTGGGCGAGATTCCCTACAACGACCTGCACCTGAGCCACATGGCACAGGAGCTGCGCTATGGTTTCTATGGTCCGTTGGATTGGGCTATTTTGGAGATTTGCGACATTGAGGAAGTAGGCAACGACTATCATGTCTATCTGACTGCCGCTGGTGGTATCAGTCCTACAGCAGCCCGTCTGGCTAAGCACGTCATTCTGGAGCTGAACAGCTTCCACAACCCCAATGCTAAGTTCATCCACGACGTCTATGAGCCTCTGGATCCCCCTTACCGCAAGGCTATTCCCATTGAGCATGTTGGCGACCGCATCGGTAAGCCCTACGTCTCGATTCCCAAAGAGAAGGTGGTGGGTGTTGTAGAGTGTAACATCCCCGACGAGGCCCGTGCCTTCAAGGATAGCGACCCCGTTACTGATAAGATTGGTTTTCTGACTGCTGAGTTCCTGGTAGAGGAGATGCACAAGGGTCGTATTCCCAAGGAGTTCCTGCCCCTGCAGAGTGGTGTGGGTTCAACAGCCAATGCCATCCTTGGTGCACTGGGTGAGGACAAGCACGTGCCCGACTTCAACATCTACACCGAGGTCATCCAGAACTCCGTCATCGAGATGATGCTCAACGGTCGTGTAAAGGATGCCTCAGCTTGCTCGCTGACTGTCTCTAACGACTGTCTGATGCAGGTTTACGACAACATGGACTACATGAAGCAGCACCTGACCCTGCGCCAGAGCGAGATTTCCAACTCGCCTGAAATCATCCGTCGCTTAGGTGTTATCGCCATCAATACGGCCATCGAGGCCGACCTCTATGGTAACGTCAACTCTACCCACATCAGCGGTACGAAGATGATGAATGGTATCGGAGGCTCGGGTGATTTCATCCGCAACGCGTACCTCTCTATCTTCACCTGTCCATCAGTTGCCAAGGGCGGTGTCATCTCGTCTATCGTTCCTTTTGTCTCTCACCAGGACAGCTCAGAGCACGACGTCAACATCATCGTGACAGAACAGGGTGTTGCCGACCTGCGTGGCAAGTCGCCTGCACAGCGCGCTGAGTGCATCATCGAGAACTGTGCACATCCCGACTACAAGCAGCTGCTGTGGGACTATCTGAAGATTGCCAAGATGGGACAGACCCGTCACAACCTGACTGCCGCCTTCGCCATGCACGACACACTGGCTCGCAAGGGCGACATGCACCTGACTGACTTTGCAGAGTACGTCAAGTAAAAAGACATTCCACATTTATCTATAAAAAATGGGCTACGGTACACATCGTAGTCCATTTTTTTGTTAATGTTCTTTAATAACAAACCCTCTCTTTTTGACAAACAGCCCTTAGAAACGTCAAAATAAAAACCCACAAAAACTATATACCAATCAAGACTTCAACATGAGAAAGCTACTATTCTTCATCACCGGATTGCTGGCGACTAAAACCGAAAAATAATTATATGAAAAAACTCATCACTATTTGTCTGTTGGCAACAGTCTGCGTGCTCCCTGTACTTTCACAGACACTGCCATACAAAAATCCACAGTTGACAGCTGAACAGCGCGCTGATGATTTATTGAAAAGGCTGACATTAGAAGAGAAAGTCAGTCTGATGATGGATACATCACCAGCTATTGACCGTCTGCAGATACCGCAGTTCCAATGGTGGAACGAGGCGCTGCACGGTGTGGGGCGCAACGGCTATGCCACCGTCTTCCCCATCACGATGGCGATGGCAGCTTCATGGGACGATGCCCTGCTGCACCGCGTCTTTACGGCCGTGAGTGACGAGGCTCGCGTAAAAGCTCGTCAGGCGAAAGCCTCAGGAAACATCCGTCGCTACCAGAGTCTGTCGTTCTGGACACCTAACATTAATATCTTCCGTGACCCACGCTGGGGTCGTGGTCAGGAGACCTATGGCGAGGACCCTTTCCTTACAGCTCAGATGGGATTGGCTGTCGTACGTGGTCTGCAAGGAATGACCTATGATGGTCAGTGGATAGGCAATTACAAGAAACTGCTGGCCTGTGCCAAGCACTTTGCCGTACACAGCGGACCAGAGTGGAATCGCCACACCTTTAACGTGGAGGATTTGCCAGAGCGCGACCTCTGGGAGACCTACCTGCCCGCTTTCAAGAGTCTGGTGCAGGAGGGAGAGGTGGCTGAGGTGATGTGTGCCTACCAGCGTATCGATGGTCAGCCATGTTGCAGCCAGCACCGCTATGAACAGCAGATTCTACGTGATGAGTGGGGTTTCCAAGGACTGATTACCAGCGATTGCGGAGCCATTCGTGACTTCCTGCCTCGTTGGCACAATACCGCCAAGGACAGCGAAGAGGCTTCTGCCCAAGCTGTACTTGCCGGAACCGATGTAGAATGTGGTTCGGAGTATCGTCACCTACCTGAAGCCGTCCGTCGTGGTGACATTAAGGAGAGTGATCTCGACCGTTCTCTGCGTCGTCTGCTTATTGCCCGTTTCGAGGTGGGCGACTTCGACAGCGATGACTTAGTAGAGTGGACGAAGATTCCGTCTTCGGTCGTCGCTTCTGAAGAGCACAAGCAGTTAGCTCTCGACATGGCACGTAAAAGCATTGTCCTGCTAAAGAACAACGGTATTCTTCCGTTGAACAATGCTGCGACAATGTCTCAGCCCACAAGCAGACTTGTCGTCATGGGCCCTAACGCCAACGACTCCGTGATGCAATGGGGCAACTATGCCGGCTATCCCACCAAGACCGTCACCGCCTTGGAGGGTATCCGCCAACTATTGGGTGATGTGCCCTATGTGCAAGGCTGTGGACTAACCCGTAATGAGAGCTACGAGAGCCGTTTCAAGGAGATCATTTCTCCATCAGGCGGTCAGGGCATCCAGGCGCTCTACTATAACAATACCGAGATGACGGGTACACCTGCCACCACCGTTACACTGACAGAACCTATTAAACTGAGCAATGGTGGCAATACCGTCTTTGCTCCAGGTGTCAATCTGGAGAACTTCTCAGCCAGTCTTGAAGGTACACTCATCCCCACCCGCGACGAGACACTCATCTTCACCATTAGTGGCGATGACAAGTTACGCCTGCTGGTCAATGGTGACACCATCGTCAATCTCTGGCAGGCCCGCCAACGCATCCAACTGGCACAGAAGGAGATAGCCGTAAAGGCAGGTGAGCACTATCATATACAGATAGAATATGTACAGGAGACTGGCTACGGCGCATTGAATTTTGATATCCAGCACAAGGCATCGCCCACGCCACAAGAAATACTGGCACAGTTGGGTAATGCGGAGACCGTCATCTTCATTGGTGGTATCTCGCCTCGCTTGGAGGGTGAGGAGATGCGTGTTAACGAACCCGGCTTCCGTGGTGGCGACCGCACCAGTATCGAACTGCCACAGGCACAGCGTGACCTGTTGCGCACCTTGCGCGAGGCGGGCAAGAAGGTGGTCTTTGTCAACTGCTCTGGTGGAGCTATGGCACTGACACCAGAACTGGAGACCTGTGACGCTATCATCCAGTGGTGGTACGACGGCGAGCAGGGTGGTGCAGCATTGGCTGATATACTCACTGGACGTTATAACCCCTCTGGCAAACTGCCCGTTACTTTCTACCGTAGCACTGACCAGTTGCCTGACTTCCTCGACTACACCATGAAGAACCGTACCTACCGTTACTTCACGGGTGAGGCGCTGTTCCCCTTCGGTCACGGTCTGAGCTACACAACGTTCTCTATTTCTAAGCCTAAGGTCAAATCAAAGGGCGATTCTGTCACCGTTACCGTCAAGGTAAAGAACACGGGTAAGATGGATGGTACAGAGACCGTTCAACTCTATTTCCGTCGCACCGCTGACCAAGCAGGTCCCCTCAAGACCCTTTGCGGCTATCAGCAGGTTTACTTGAAGGCAGGAGAGGAGCGCAATGTAACAATGACCATTCCTCGTCAGCGTCTGGAAACGTGGGATGCACAGTCAAACACTATGCGTTTCCAATCCGGACAATACCAACTGATGGCTGGTTCATCGAGTGCCGACAATACCCTACAGAAAACAAATATCAAATTATAAAACAATACAACTATGAAAGATTTTAATTACTATGCACCGACTGAGGTGGTATTTGGTAAAGAGAGTGAAGAGCAGGTTGCTCAACTGGTAAAAAAGTATGGTGGCACGAAGGTGCTGGTACACTATGGTGGCAAGAGTGCTGAGAGGTCAGGACTACTCGACAAAATCTGCGGACTGCTGTCAGCCGGTGGCGTTGAGTTCATCAAACTGGGTGGTGCGGTGCCTAACCCACGTCTCTCTTTGGCACAGAAAGGTATCGACATCTGCCGCAAGGAGGGTATCGACTTCATTCTGGCTGTGGGTGGCGGTAGCGTCATCGACTCGTCAAAGTGCATTGCCTATGGTGTACCCTTCGAAGGCAACGTATGGGACATCTATCTGGGCAAGGCAGAGCCCAAATCCATGCTGCCCGTAGCCGCTGTGCTGACCATTCCTGCTGCAGGCAGTGAGATGAGCGAGTCGAGTGTTATCACCAATGAGGATGGTGACGTGAAGTTGGGCTACTCCAATAACCTATCGCGCCCCAAGTTCGCCATCATGAATCCTGAGCGCACCTTCACGTTGCCTCCCTACCAGACGGCAGCAGGTGTCACCGACATGATGATGCACATCTTCGAGCGTTACTTCACCAAGGACGACGATATGGACCTGACCACCAATCTGGCAGAAGCCACCCTGCGCACCATCAAGGATGCCGTGTTTGCCGTACTGAAGAATCCTAAAGACTACCGCTATCGTGCCCAGATCATGTGGGGCGGCAGTGTGGCTCACTGGGGTTTGCTGGGCAAGGGCGTCCAGGAAGACTGGGCTACCCATCAGTTGGAGCATGAGCTCAGCGGCATGTTCGACGTCACCCACGGTGCTGGCTTGGCAGCCGTATGGCCCAGCTGGGCACGCTACTGCATGCACGAGAACCTGAGCCGCTTTGTGCGCTTTGCCGTCAACGTGATGGATGTACCCAATGACTTCACAGACCCTGAGGGAACCGCCAACAAAGGTATCGAGGCCATGGAACGTTTCTATCACGCCATCGGCATGCCTATCAACATCAAGGAACTCATCGGTAAGGATATCTCCGACAAAGAAATCAAGGAAATGACACGCAAGTGCAGTCGCGATTATACCTCTACCTGCGGTGCCCTGAAGGTACTGAAGGCTGAGGACATGGAAGCAATCTACAAAATGGCCAGAGGATGAAGGTAGGTATTATTGGAACAGGATGGATAGCCGCTAAGGCTGCTCTCACCCTGAAAGGAATGGATAGTTGCGAGGCTTATGCCGTAGGCTCCAGGAGAAAGGAGTCTGCGGAGGCTTTCGCCGCGCAGTGGGGTATTCAGAAGTCCTATGGGTCGTACAGCGAGTTGATAGCTGACCCGAATGTGGACCTCATCTACGTAGGTACGCCCCACTCCCACCATTATGACGTCACCAAGGAGGCTATTCTTGCCGGTAAGCCTTGTCTGGTGGAGAAGGCATTCATGGCTAATGCCCGACAGACCAAGGAGATTATCGACTTGGCACACGAACATGGCGTCTTTCTGGCTGAAGCTATCTGGACACGCTATCAGCCAGCCGTAGGCATCGTCAGGAAATTGATTGCCGACGGGCGCATCGGTACCCCCAAACTGATTACCGCCACACTGGGCTATTCCATGGGCAACAAGGAACGCATCATGCGCCCTGACCTCTGTGGTGGTGCCTTGCTCGACCTCGGAGTCTATGTCATCAACTTCGTCCGCATGTTTACTGACAGCAACATCACGATGATTGACGGCCACTGTGTGAAGTCCGATACAGGTATGGACCTCACCAACACCATCACCATGCTGCTTAGCGACGGCATTGTGGCCAATGTGCAGTCCAGCGCCTCGTGTGTAGGCGACAATATCGGTGTCATTGCTGGTACAGAGGGGAATATTATCATTGACAACGTCAACAATCCACAAACTATCACCGTCAACGGTCCCGACCGCATTTATGTTGAGACCATTCATGTGCCGAAGCAGATTACTGGTTATGAATACCAGTTCCTGGCTTGTCAGATGGCACTCATTGACGGACTGAAGGAACCTCGTGAGATGCCACATGCCGAGATGCTCTACATCATGCAACTCATGGACGACCTGCGCAAGAAATGGAACGTTCGCTATCCGATGGACGAGTGAGGAAGTGAAAAGTGAAGAGTGAAAAGTGAAAAATTGCTACTCAGCAGTCACTTTTCACTTTTTTTTTGTACCTTTGCGCCCAGTTAAACGAAAGCATATGGAATCAAAACTGGTTATCTATAATACGCTGACGCGCCAGAAGGAGCGCTTCGAGCCGTTGCATGCCCCCAATGTGGGCATGTATGTATGTGGTCCCACCGTCTATGGCGACCCTCATCTGGGTCATGCCCGTCCTGCCATCACCTTCGACCTGCTGTTTCGCTATCTGAAACATCTGGGTTACAAGGTACGCTATGTACGCAACATCACAGATGTAGGTCATTTGGAGCACGATGCTGACGAGGGCGAGGACAAGATTGCCAAGAAGGCACGCTTGGAACAGTTGGAGCCTATGGAGATTGCCCAGTACTATACCAACCGCTACCATCAGTATATGGATGCGTTGAATGTATTGCGCCCCTCTATCGAACCTCACGCTACGGGGCACATCATCGAACAACAGCAGCTCGTACAGCAGATTATTGATAACGGTTTCGCCTACGAGTCAAATGGTTCTATCTATTTCGACATCGAGGCATATAACAAGAAGTACCATTACGGCATCCTCTCTGGTCGTTCGCTGGAGAACATCAAGGATGAGAGCCGCGAACTGGCTGGTGTTGGCGAGAAGCGCAATCAAGCCGACTTCGCCCTGTGGAAGAAGGCACAGCCTGAACACATCATGCGCTGGCCCTCACCCTGGAGCGACGGTTTCCCAGGCTGGCACTGTGAGTGCACCGCTATGGGTCGTAAGTATCTGGGTGAAGAGTTCGACATCCACGGTGGTGGTATGGACCTCATCTTCCCTCACCACGAGTGCGAGATAGCACAGGCTCAGGCCTCGATGGGTCATCCCGCCGTTAAGTACTGGATGCACAACAACATGCTGACCATCAACGGTCAGAAGATGGGTAAGTCATATAACAACTTCATCACGCTGGAGCAGTTCTTCACAGGCAACCATCCATTACTCGAGAAGGCCTACTCTCCCATGACCATCCGCTTCTTCGTACTTAGTGCCCACTATCGTGGCACCGTCGACTTCTCGAACGAGGCCCTGCAGGCCGCTGAGAAGGGGTTGGAGAAGCTGATGAATGCCATCTCCGATTTAGAGCGCATTACGGTTCAGCCGCAATGTGATGCCGAGACTGAGAAGGTAGTTAAGGCTCTGCGCCAGAAGTGCTATGACGCCATGAACGATGACCTCGCTACACCACAAGTTATCAGCAACCTCTTCGAGGCCTGCACGGTTATCAACAAGCTCGTTGACCACAAGGCCAGTATTTGTGCTGACTGTCTTGCTGAATTGAAGGAAGTCATGCACCTCTTTGCTGAGGACATCCTCGGTCTGAAGGCCGAGAAGAGCGGCACCAACGATGAGCGCGAGGCTGCTTTCGGCAAGGTGATGGATATGGTTTTGGAACTCCGCGCTAAGGCTAAGGCCGATAAGGACTGGGCCACCAGCGATAAGATCCGCGACGAGCTTGCCGCTGCTGGTTTCGAGGTCAAGGACACCAAGGACGGTGTTACCTGGAAACTGAATAAGTAATCATCCTATACATAAAGAAAAACCTACTCGCAATGAGTAGGTTTTTTATTTGCCTTCGTAAGCATCGCGGGTCATGTAGATAGCTACGGCATCTTTCAAAGATATCTTCATTGGCATATAAACCAAACCATCGTATGGCTGATTGGTACCCCACGAGTTCTTCATTATATAATAAGGTTGATTCTCCTCGTCATGTGCCACACCAACAATAGCCATAGCGTGAGAACGACTCTCATAGCAGACGGGATGACGGTGTTGCAATGCCTGGTTAACATGTTGGCGCAAGGAGTCAATAGGAATATTGAGCAAGCAGTTGTGTTCCCAGTTGTCTGGGATGGGCACGTCAATCTTTTTATAATAAGGTGAATCAGGGAAGCTGGTAAGACCAATATATTCATCTGGTGCACAGACACTATGGGCGAACTCCAACGGCGTGTACTTAGCACCCAACATATAGACATTCTTAGGGGTAGGCAGTTTGTCGGTAGCATCGTCAGGCATCACGTCGTAACCCACCACGCCATAGCGTTCCAACAGATTGAGGGCGGTCTGTCCCATGGCGCGCTCTGTCTTGACTTTTTGTTTTTGGTATTTCTTCAGCATTCGACCAAGATACTGGGGAGAGAGATTGACGGAATCACCACGCAAAATATGCTCCGTCTCAATAGTGGCCAACATGGCATAGGCCCAACAAAATTCTGTGTCACCTTGATCCTTGACTGGTGTCATGGGCAGCAGCAGTTCGTTGGTAAAGGTATGCTTTTCCGAAGAGAATAAGGTGGCTAAAATGCCGAGAGTCGCAATAGCAAGGATTGGGAATACCAGCACCATCACAAGGATGGTGACTATTATCTTCTTTCTACGCGTCATAACTCATCCTCCTCTCCATCAATAACCTCTGGTTTAGGGGCATTCTTCATCATATCATTATAGGCGTTTCTCAGTTCACTGCGATCAATGCTGATGGTACGGTTCAACGGACGCCCCTCATCGGTAAGCGAATGGGAGAAGAGCCATTCGTAGGTCTTCTTCAGATAGAACACACGGGCTGGAGCACCGTGGTTGGCACCCTGCCACCAGTCGTAGCGCAGGCGACTGTCGTTATGCTCAGCCTCCAAAGCGGAGACAACTTTCTTCGACTCCCTGACATTGACAGCACGGTCGGCAGTGCCGTGGATAATCCACAGGGGCACCTGACCCAAGGGCTGTACGTCGCGTAGTGTGCTACCGCCACACATGGCCAAGGCTGCTGCCACACGGTCAGGATAGGTGCCGGCAAAATCCATCGTACCATAGCCACCCAGCGACATGCCCAGCACATAGACACGGGTAGAGTCGCAAGGATAGTGCTGGCGCGTCCAGTCCAACACGTCGAGCACCTTCTTAGGATTCCACGAGCCACCAGGATTCTGGGGCACAATGACCAAAGCAGGAATCTCACGACCTCGAACGATGGCATCCAACGGTCCATAGCGTCGTGAGCGGTTGATGTCACGACCACAAAGGCTGGCACCATGCAGGAAGATAACCACTGGCGTATGCTCCTGAGAATAGTAGTAGTCCTCTGGTTGATAAACCCAGAAGTCGTAGCCACCCTTGATAACGCCACGATGAGCCGTTAGGAAGTCGTACTGTGCAAGCGCTGAGACATTAGCCACTACGACCAGCAGGAACAGGAAAAACAGTCGTTTCATCTTCATGGATGCAAAAGTACAAAATATTATTGATATTGCTGTCTTTTTAACAATAAAAAACGGACAGGACATCGCGTCCCATCCGCCTTCATTTTAGTAGTTAGTCTTGTTGTAGTGTTATGCCTCTTTATTTAAAAACAACCTTTGAACCATGAAGGATGTATATCTTACCTGTCTGTGGAATGGTTACACGACGTCCCATGAGGTCATAGACGCCATTCGTTATTTGTGACTCATCATTCATCACTTGATGAATACCCGTACCGCTACCAGCATAGCTGGGAATATAGCTGTCGTTCTCCTCCTCAGAGATACCCTTGCCGTCGCCACCATCGACTGTAGCAGTAGCACCACCGTTACTGATGGTCACACCGCCAAAGAAACCGACGAGCGTAGATTGATAGTTCTGCAAGGCTGTCTTCAGTTCAGCGACGACACCATAGTTCTCGTCCTGTGCTGCATTCTTGAACGACCACTTGAAGTCGCCATGCTGCATGCGACCTGCACCATAAGCACCCTTGACAATGGCCTTAACATCTGCGGGATTGTCCATCTTATTCTCAACATAGGTGGTGCGGGCCTGCTGGTCTGCCTCATTATTGTAACTGGTACCGCCGGCATACGCTGTCGCTGTTACCATGGCGTCACGATCAGAAACCTTCACGGCATCCCATTTGCCGTTAGTCTGTCCCTCCGTATAGTACTGGATCTTGCGTGGGTTGTCCATCTTGTTGTTGTAAGCCTTAATGACACCTCCAGGCTCACCAGAGAACGTACCGTCGCCCTCAGCATCAGTGCCCTGCTTGGAAATCAGCATCGGATACTTACAGTTGCGGAAATAGTTAGCCTCAACGAACGACGAGCCACCAGTGGTCACACCCACACCATATTTAGACACGCCATCAAAGTAGTTGTTATAGACATGATAGAAAGCGGTACGGATACGCGGATGGCGAGAGTCAGAATGGTCGAACCAGTTATGATGATAGGTCATCCAACAGTCTGTTGTCTCACTCTTCATACCTCCCAGACTGGTCTTGCCACAGTCATAGAAATGGTTATAGCTGACAGTGATATTCATTGACTTTCCCTTGATATCAACCGTACCATCGCCCTTGGCCTGATCACTGTCGCTACCTGGCTTACCATAGAAGAAGTCCATATTATGAACCCAGACGTTTGAGTTGCCGGTATCCAACGACAGACAATCGTCCATGCACAACATGATGGCGAAGTTGCGGAACTCCGCTCGAGAAACATTGCGACAGAGAATGCCAAAGCCATAGAGTGTCGCATCGAAACCGACGCCCTCAATAGTAATAGGTACTTGCGAGTAGTTACTCTTTCCCTTCACCTGCAAGCCCTCTGCTGATGAGTCGAAACGGTCCATGTCGTCAGCTTTGATGGTGCCAATAATACGGATAGCCAGTGGTGTGGTATCATAACCTTTCTGATAGAGGGTAATGATATCCTGTAAACCATGACCTGTCGTTTTGGCACCCTTACTGCTGGTTACCACATCGCAAGTGACAGTCTTCGCATTGTCCGCCCAGACGTATAGCACCTTGGCATTGTCTTTCAATGTACCGTCGTTTTTATAGGCACCAATACCGTCAGTCACACCAACATGGGCAAAACCAGAACGGTCGTGCGCCTTCACTTCAAAAGCACCAGTAACGCCAGAACCCATTTCATTACCGCCAGAGATGGGTACAATCTTGAACTGATAGCTACCAGCCTGCAGACCTAATGCATCAGCACGTCCATAAGTTGGGTATTCGCGCACCAACTCATCGTCCAGCTTCACCCACGCATCACTGGACGCCGGACTGATATAAACATGATAATCATATCCTTCCGTCTTGTCCCACATGACATAGGCACTTTCAAACCAGCCGCCATACTCTTGTATAAAAGAGGGAGTTGCTGCTTTTGACGTTAGTGCCATGAGTATTGCTATCAGACCGAGTAAGTACTTCTTCATTTACTTCGTTTGTTTTGGTTTGCAATGCAAAAGTAGGGTAAATAATTCAAATACACATGAAAAACACCTCAAAATAGTTCGTAAACGTTTGCAAAATTTGGCTATTTGATGAGTTCTTCGTAATTTTGCACCCATGAATCAAATAACAGACTATGAAATAATGGCTCCTGTGGGTAGCCGCGACTCGTTGGCTGCAGCGTTGAAGGCTGGTGCTGGGTCGGTGTATTTTGGTGTGGAACAGCTGAATATGCGTTCACACTCTGCCAACCACTTCACCATCGACGACCTGCGCGAGATTGCCGCTACCTGTAATGAAGCTGGCGTAAAGACGTACCTCACAGTAAATACCATTATCTATGGTGAGGACATCGAGACGATGCACCAGATAGTGGATGCTGCCGTAGAGGCGAAGATTACGGCCGTCATTGCCTGTGACATTGCCGTGATGACCTACTGCCGCAAGGTGGGCATGGAGGTACACCTCTCCACGCAGCTGAACATCTCGAACATCGAGGCGCTGAAGTTCTATGCGCAGTTTGCCGACGTGGTGGTGCTGGCGCGTGAGCTGAAGATGGAACAGGTAGCCGACATCTACCGCCAGATAGAGGAGCAGCACATCTGCGGTCCCAGCGGTCAGCTGGTACGCATCGAGATGTTCTGCCACGGTGCGTTGTGCATGGCGGTCAGCGGCAAGTGCTATATGAGTCTCGACAACACGGGGCGCTCAGCCAACCGCGGTGCCTGCATGCAGATATGCCGCCGCAGCTATATCGTCACCGACCGTGAGACGGGTACGGAGCTGGAGATAGACAACAAATACATCATGTCACCCAAGGACCTGAAGACCATCCGCTTCATCGACAAGATGATGCAGGCGGGTGTACGTGTCTTTAAGATAGAAGGTCGCGCACGTGGTCCTGAATATGTGCTGAACGTAGTGCAGTGCTACAAGGAGGCCATCCAGAGCGTGCTCGACGGGACCTTCACGGAAGAGAAGAAAGACCAGTGGGACGAGCGCCTGGCAACGGTCTTCAACCGTGGTTTCTGGAATGGCTACTACCAGGGGCAGCTGTTGGGCGAGTGGAACTCGAACTACGGCTCGAACGCCACCGAGAAGAAGCAGTATATCGGCAAGGGTGTCAAATACTTCTCCAAGTTAGGCGTGGCAGAGTTTTCTGTAGAGGCCGCCACGTTCAGCGTAGGCGACAAGATGCTTATTACGGGTCCGACGACAGGAGCGCTCTACGTCACCGTTGACGAGATACACGATGACACGTCATCTATCCAGACCGCCCAGCAAGGCACGCGCGTTAGCATCAAGGTGCCGGAGAAGGTAAGGCCCAGCGACAAGCTGTTCAAGATAATCAAGTCGTTATAACGACATAACGTAATTACGAAATAACGAAAAACAATGATGACAATTAACGAGATACAAGACGAGATTATTGACGAGTTCTCTGGTCTGGACGACTGGATGGACAAGTACCAGTTGCTCATCGACCTCGGCAACGAGCAAGAGCCACTGGACGAGAAGTACAAGATAGAGAGCAACCTCATTGATGGTTGCCAGAGTCGTGTATGGCTGCAAGCCGACTATGTGGATGGCAAGATTAACTTCACCGCCGAGAGTGATGCCCTGATTGTCAAGGGCATCGTGGCCCTGCTGATCCGCGTGCTGTCAGGCCACACACCACAGGAGATACTGGATGCGGATCTCTACTTCATAGAAAAGATAGGACTGAAGGAGCACCTCTCGCCCACCCGCTCGAACGGACTGCTGGCCATGGTCAAGCAGATGCGCGTCTACGCGTTAGCGTTTAGCAGTGCTAAGAGTTGATTCACCTTCAGCAACCTTCCGAAGGTAGAAGTCACGGAAATCACTCCATCGATAATAAGGGGCTAAGTCGCTCGGCAAGGGCAACGTAGCCTCTTTTTCGTTGAGCAACACCTTGATGAGTGGTTGGCGGTCTTGGCCGTTCTTGCGGTAGAAGATGATTTGCAAATTGCCAGCCATCGGGAACACACTACTAGCCCACCAGCCCTTCTGTTCCAGCTCTTCCAGGTTGTCGGTTTGGAGGTCATAGCCGTTGATACCCATCAGACAGACCAGAGGCAGCAACACTGTCTCATGACCAAAGCGCAATGAGGCACCATGCAGGTTGTTGGTAACGATGCTGTCAGCCTCGCTGATAATCTTACCCAATAGGTAGGACTGCAGGTATGGCAGTTTGGCACCGTTCAGCATGCAGAAGCCCGACTGGAGATAGCTCCACGCATTCTCCATCTGCCAGAAAAGGTAATAGTCTTCTGCCGAGAAGAACTGCAACAGGAAACTGGGTTCTTCGCTACGGTCGGTATTCTGTTGGGTGACGGATGCCTTCATCAGGTAATAGGCAAACCACGGCATATTGATATGCTGGCGTGTATAGGCGGTGTCGGTGAAGAGGGTGTTCATCTTGGCATCCTGATGCCACTTGCTCACCACCAGTTTGTTGACGGCCTCCTTACTCGGACCGCTGGTGGCTATGTCTCGCATCTTGTTCTGGTGGTTCATATACCACATATCGCTATAGGAGTTGTGCATCGAGACCTGCAGGTTCGGACGCTCCTTCACCAGTTGCAACACGGAACTGCCCATCGAGAGCATGCTGCGGGTGACGATGGTGCTGCGCGCATCGACAAAGGCTCCGTCGCTGAACACTTCAGGAAAGTTCTGAAGCATGCGATGGGCAATCTGGCGCTGTTGCTCCTTGCCTTTCTCTGACAGGTCGCCCCAACGACCTTCGGCATCGGCAATATAGAGGCGTAGCTCGTTTAAGACTTTCTTGCCCGTTTCCGACAACTTACCCAGCGAGTCGGCCTCATGCAGCGTATTATAGGGTATCATAAAGCCCTTCATGTCGTTCAGATAGCGCGAGCCATGGCGTCCATAGTGGCTGATGTAGAAAGGAGTATAGCCCTGAGGCGCTGGTGTCAGCTGTGGCATGTCACTCTCAGGATAGAGTGCATAGTTGCCTGCCGCAAAGTTATAGTCGCGCTCAATGAATGAGCGTGCAGACTGGGCGAGCGTTGCAAGCGACAAGAGGCACGATGCCAGCAGCAAGAGGAATGACTTAATCTTCATAGGCATCGAGTTTCTTGAGGTAATAGTTACGGAAGTCACTCCAACGATAGTAGGGGGCCTGCTTGGCGGGCAACGGCAGCGTAGCCTCGTTCTCCGATAGAGCACAAGTTGTATGTTGCTACCCATCGGGAAGGCACGGTAGTTCACCCAGCCTTTCTCCGTCAGCTCGTTCAGATTGTCGGTCACCATTCCAAAGCCATTGATGTCGAGCAGACAAATCAGGGGCATCACCACCGTCTCGTGGCCAAAGCGCAGATGCACATTGGTCTTGGGCAACTGGATGCAGCTGTCTGCCTGTTCTATGATTTTTCGCAGCAGGTTGCGCTGCAGGTAGGGCATCTTGCTGCCGGTAGCAGGACTGGCGCCCCAGCCGATATACCACCAGGCATTGCCATTCTTCCATATCCGGTACACTTCATCACTGGTAAAGACGTCGTAGAGCGTAATCTGCTTGCCCAGCTCCACATTCTGCATGATGGCGGCAAGCAGCATGAGCTGTTCGGCAAAATTGTAGCTATTGATATGCTGGCGGACGTAGACGCTGTCGTTGAACAGCGTCTGCATCAGGTGACGGTTATCATTGTTCTGCGCCCTGAAGTCCTTGTATAGCTGGATGGCCTGCTTGTCCTTGCGCAGGTTGAAGAGTTCCTTGTCCTGCAGATTAAGATAGGAGCCGTCGCGGTGGGTGGCTTCCATACGGATGTTCAGCGCCGGATTGAGACGAGTCAGCTGCATCAGCGCATACTCCATTGACAACACACAACGGCCGACACCTGTGCTACGGGCATCGACGTCGGCATTGCCCTGGAAGACTTCCGGGAAACGCTCATACATACGACGGGTAATGTCCTGAAGCTGCTGGGCACCCTTCCATGTCAAGTCGCCCCAATGGTTCTCAGCATCCTTGCGGATGACATCCAGACGGTGCAACACATCTTTACCTGTAGCCGTCAACTTGCCCAGACTGTCGGCCTTGGCCAATACGTGGTAGGGGGCATTATAGAAACTGGGCTTGCTGTGGAAGCGGGAGCCATGACGGCCGTAATGACTGATGTAGAAGGGTTTGTAGCCACGAGGTGCTGGCGTCAGCTTTTGCTGCGCCGGTCCTGGATAGGCCATATAGTTGCTGGCCGACAGCAGGATATTCTCGCGTATTTCATCAAAGGCAGACTGTCCGTAAAGCGGTGCTAAGAGTAATGAGATGACAGTCGCCAGTACCCATCGTTTCATAAGGTCTTCAACAATAATCGCCTGCAAATATACGAAAAAATTACGAAAAGCCATACGTTATTGATAAAAAAGTTGTATATTTGCAGACAAAAGCGCTTTAAAACCCAAAAGTTATGGCTAAGAATCAGTTATGGCACGACGACTATTGGCTGCTATTGATGCAGTTGTACCTTCACAAACCGGTAGGAGTGAAGCCTATGTACAGTCGTCAGATGGTGGAGTTGAGTATTGAGCTACACATTGCTCCGCAGCAGCTTTTTGCCAGAATGTGCGAGATTGCCAATCTGGAGACACCCCGCATAGAGCGTATCTGGCAGGAATACAGCCGCAACCCCAAACGACTGACACGTGCCGTGCAACTGCTGCGCAACATGATGGGTTTCAACAGCGGTGGCGGTTTCTACGAGGGCGTGGAGGTGGAAGAGACCTTCGAGCGCGACTTCCGTCCCATTGCTGAAGACGCCCGACTGACGCCCGTCATGCTGATACTGATTCTTGACCAATACTTCCGTCTGACACCCATCACCATGGTGGAAGAGACGCCAGAGGTACAGCAGCTGGCCCGTCTCCTGCGCATTCCAGTGTCGTTGGTCACCGATGTGATGTATGTCTACCAGCATTGTGACCCCTATCTGAACCGGCGCGATGTCATCATCAGTCCGTTGCTGTCGCCTTGCCAGCAAATATGGAAGCGCTATGGCAATATCGACACCCGTCAACTGGCCTCGTATGCCAATCAGTTGAAGGACTACTTCAAATAGTTGGCAATTGATGGTGGTCAATTGATAAATATTTTGTAATTTTGCAGCCGTTTATGGCACAGGAGCAGATACAGGAACAACGACTGACGCAGCAACAGAAACTGGCGCAGAGCATTACGCAGCAGCAATTGTTGCAGGCGCAACTGATTGAGTTGCCCGTCACACAGCTCATGGAGCGTATCACCGCCGAACTGGACGACAACCCTGCCTTGGAGCCATCGACAGAAGAACCGGAATACATTGATACAGCAGAGGCTTCCGACAATACGGAGTCTTCAGAGAACAGCTTCGAACAGGAGGAGCGCCAGTCGGCTCTCGATGCTGCTTTGGAGTCTATCGGCCGTGACGACGAGGACTTGCCCGTCTATCAGGGTGGCATGTCTAATCAGGAGGAGCGCGAGGATATGGTTTACGGACAGACGCAGTCGTTCTACGACCAGCTAATGGAGCAGATGAACCTCTTCGACCTCACTGACGAGGAGCGTAACGTGATGGAATACCTCATTGGCTCGCTCGACGACGACGGACTACTTCGCAAGCCGCTTCACAGCATTGCCGACGAGCTGGCCATCTACCATAATATAGATGTCACAGAGCAACAGATAGAACAGGTTCTGTTGAAACTACAGGAGTTCGACCCTGCCGGCATTGGCGCACGCACCCTGCAAGAGTGTCTGCTGCTACAGATACAACGTCGTGAACCGTCACATCTGAAGGACCTGATGATTCGCACGGTGGAGAACTATTTCGAGCTGTTCACCAAGAAGCACTGGAACCGCCTCGGACAGGTACTACAGCTCACTGACCTGCAGTGCGAGGCACTCATCCGCGAGTTGCGCAAGCTGAATCCCAAACCAGGAACGGCGATGGGCGAAGTGGTAGGACGCAGCATCCAGCAGATTACGCCCGACTTCATCATCGACACACAGGACGACGGCACGGTGACGTTCTCGCTGAACATGGGCGACGTCCCGGAGTTGCATGTGTCGCAGTCGTTCACCGATACCCTCAACGAATATCATACCAACAAGGAAAACATGAGTCGCCAGATGAAGGAGGCGCTGCTCTATACCAAGAAAAAGGTGGATGCCGCCCAAGGCTTCATCGAGGCCATCCGTGTGCGTCGCCAGACGCTGACCATCACCATGCGCGCCATCATCCAGTGGCAGCACCGTTTCTTTGAGGATGGCGACGAGGCTTCCCTGCGCCCCATGATTCTGAAGGATATTGCCGAGAAGACGGGACTGGCGCTGAGCACTGTGTCGCGCGTTTCCAATTCAAAATATGCACAGACCCGCTGGGGTACGTTCCCGCTACGCCACTTCTTCAGCGACGGCTACAAGACAGCAGAAGGCGAGGAACTGTCCACCAGACAAATCAAGATGGCCCTGCGCGACCTTATTGATGCAGAAGACAAGCACAACCCACTGAGCGACGATGCCCTGAAGACGCTGTTAGCAGAAAAGGGATACCCCATCGCGCGCCGTACGGTAGCGAAATACCGCGAACAGATGGGAATACCAATAGCGCGAATGCGCCGTTAATCGTTAATTGCGTCAGGCGGTTTCCCCGCCTGAATAAAAAGATGAAACGAGAGAAAGAAATCATCCTGGCTGCTCGCATCATGAGCATGCTGTTCACACCGTTCTACCTGCCCTTCGTCGGACTGGTGGCGCTCTTCCTGTTCAGTTACCTGAGCATCTTCCCGTGGCCCTACAAGCTGCAGGTGCTCACGATGGTTTACCTCTTTACCATCCTCATGCCCACGGTGATGATTCACCTCTACCGCCGCTATCAGGGATGGAACCTCATAGAGTTGGGACACCGCGAACGACGCATGGTGCCCTACGTCATCTCCATCATCTGCTACTTCACGTGTGTCTATGTGATGTCACGCATGCACATGCCCCACTTCATGGGAGCCATCGTCGTGGCAGGCTTGCTGGTACAGATTGTCTGTGCACTCATCAACGTCTGGTGGAAGATTTCCACACACACAGCAGCCATCGGTGGTGTGGCAGGCGCGCTGTTTGCCTTTGCCGAATACCTGGACTTCAACCCCGTCTGGTGGCTCTGTCTCATCTTCGTCATTGCCGGCATGGTGGGCACCAGCCGCATGATTCTGCGCCAGCACTCGCTGGGCCAGGTCGTCGGTGGCTTCTGGGTCGGCTTCCTCTGCGCAGCAGTAGCCATCCTGTTTCTGTAGCCCACCCCTACCCCCTCCCAAAGGGAGGGGAATTGGAATTGTTTAAGCGAATATTATAATAATAAAAATAATATAGTATAATGGATAAAAATATCAGTAAGAGTAATCAACTCCCCTCCCGTGGGGAGGGGCTGGGGGTGGGTTCCCCCCTCGTAAGCATTATCATGGGCAGCACCAGCGACCTGCCCGTTATGGAGAAAGCCTGCAAGCTGCTCGACGAGCTGCAGGTACCGTTTGAAGTCAACGCCCTGTCTGCACACCGCACACCAGAGGCTGTGGAAGCCTTCGCCAAGGGTGCCAAGGAGCGTGGCCTGAAAGTGATTATCGCTGCTGCAGGTATGGCAGCTGCTCTGCCTGGCGTTATTGCCGCCAGCACCACCCTACCTGTTATCGGCGTACCCATCAAGGGCATGCTCGACGGTCTCGACGCCATGCTCTCTATCATCCAGATGCCACCGGGCATTCCTGTGGCTACCGTCGGTGTCAATGGCGCACAGAATGCAGCCATCCTCGCCGTCGAGATGCTGGCACTCAGCGACGAGGCCATTGCCCAACGCCTCAGCGACTACAAGCAGGGCCTGAAGGCAAAGATTGAGAAGGCCAACAAGGACTTAGCAGAAGTAAAATATGAGTACAAGACGAATTAGCAGCGTTGCCCACGTGGGCAATATCGCCATTGGTGGCAACAACCCCATCCGCATCCAGTCGATGGCTACCGTCGACACCAACGACACGGAAGGTTGCGTAGCACAGGCCAAGCGCATCATCGATGCTGGTGGCGAAATCGTTCGCTTCACCACACAGGGCACCCGTGAGGCAGAGAACATGAAGAATATCTCTGCCCGTCTGAAGGCGGATGGCTACAACCAGCCGTTGGTGGCCGACGTGCACTTCACCGCTCATACAGCCGACGTGGCCGCACAATACTGCGAGAAGGTTCGCATCAATCCAGGCAACTACGTGGACCCAGGACGTACCTTCAAGCACCTGGAATATACCGACGAGGAGTACCAGGCCGAGTTGCAGAAGATAGAGGCGAAGCTCGTACCATTTATCAATATCTGTAAGGAGCACCACACCGCCGTACGCATCGGTGTGAACCACGGTTCCCTCTCCGACCGCATCATGAGCCGCTATGGTGA
>ONCH01000065.1 GCA_900316265.1 uncultured Prevotellaceae bacterium
TGCAAAGAGCGTGCACCTTTGTAGGGTGTACACCTTATTATATATATAAAGGGGAATGATAGCCGCAGGAGAGATATAAAATCAACCCACGTAGACGTCTCTCGTTGCATCACCGCTGTAAGTAGATTCAAATTTGCGAGATTTGAGCAAACAGACAGTAACGTTAAGAAAACGTCCTTTCGAGACTGGCCGTACAACTGGCCTGAGGTCTCGTTCCATCGATGTTAGTTTAACGTACCCACCCTCACATGAGCAGGCATTTCGGGAGCAAAGGTAAATAAAATCTGTGAAACTGCAAAGTTTTTTCACAAAAAAATCAAAAAAAACGCCATTTTCTTATATTTAACATAAAAAAACATGCATTTTGCTGTTATTTCCTAGAGATTGCAACGCCACACTCATACCTTTAGGTGTGAGAAATAAGAAAAAAAAAGAATAAGATAATTAGTAATCCGCGGGAATTTACATATATTTCTGAAAATTCCAGATCCAATTAATCAGTATGGCCAGGATACCTGTCAGGGCGTATGGCCAGCGTTGCAGTTGCTGTTCAACCAGACGGTAGGCACGAAGGAAGGATGACGAACCAGTGAGGAGGTCGATGACAATCCAAACGGGGACGACTACCATCAGGGCTGCCAACAGCAAACCCAACGGATTGTAATACAGCGCCGACAGCCACTCACCATGAAAGGCAGCCTGCACAGCACGGGTGGAGCCACACGAGGGACACGGTATGTGGAAGAGATAGCGTATCAGACATCCATTCCAACCAAAAACCCTACTGCTATCACTACTGACAGACAGCCAGAGATAGCCGCAAGCAGTCAATAATAGAAGTAGGGGGTATAGTCGTCCTCTGCTAAGTCGCATCAGAGAATAGTCAAAAGGCGCTCGAAATTCTTCTCGCGGGTGGCATTCATGATGAGGAACCAGTCGATGATGGTCCAAATACCCAAGCCACCACAGGTGATAAGTTTGCCGATGCCCAAACCAGTATCGCCAATAAAGAAACGGTCAATACCCAACTGTCCTGTCAAGAGACTGAGAACAAGGGTGATGATGGGGTCCTTGAACTGAATGGCATGAAGGAGCCCTTCCTTACTATCATCGGCAGCAAGCAGACGCTCACGGATGAAAAGAATCTGTGACTCGGGGAGATACTTGTTGTTCATCATCATGAACATGTCGACCTTTTGTTGTTCCATTGCTTTTGTGTTAAAGTTAAATGATTTATTCGATACGCAAAGGTAGGCAAAAATATCTTACCGAGCAAATAATTTGCAAGAAAAATGCTACTTTCGCTTTGCTCGCTGTGCTGAGCGACGGGTCAGCGAGTCTAAAGAAACGGTCTTCTGGGCAGAAACAGCAGTTGTCGCAGTCCGTGTGCCCGACTGTTCAGCAGTCGGTCCGGCAATGCCGAAGTCCACGCGGTCGTCGCCACTGTTAGTGCTGTCAAAACCGGAGTCATTGGCGGCAGAAGAAGTCTCTGTGCCATATCTGCTACTGCGACGAGCAGTACGCTCACGACGGTACTCGTCGTAGCGTTCAGCTTCGCGCTGATCGGCAGCAGCACCAATGACTGCACCAATAGCTGCACCACCGGCCATACCTACTACGGTACCGATGTCACTGCCTCGCCAGCCACCCGATATACCACCGACAGCTGAACCAAGGATGGTACCAAACTGGGCACCGACATAGGCACCCTGACCCGTATATGTAGCACAGCTGGTAAGCAGGAGGGCTAACATGGAAAATGCAAAAATCGTCTTCTTCATATCCTCAATGCTAATTGTTCACGGTGCAAATTTACGAACTTTCCTGAAACAATAATAGGGGATTTCCCGATTTTTCGTTAGGAAATCCCCTATTATTTGAGAGGTGAGAGGTGAAAAGCTAGAAGTGAGATTACTTCAATACAATCTTCTTACCATTGCGGATGACAATACCCTTATATCCTGTACCTACTTTCTGACCTGACAGGTTGTAGGATGGACCACCTGTGACAATGTCTTCAGCAGTAAACTCATCAATACCTGAAACAGGCTCAGTGCAGTTGAACTTAATCTTGTCGACGTTGCAATTGCCACCGGTAACCTTAATGCGCAAGGTATGCAGACCTTCCTTGAGTGCTTCCTTGATATTTCCCGTCCTTACTTCGTAAGCATCCTTACCATCGCTCGGAACCTTCACCATAGGTAGGCTGATCTCTTTATCGTTGGCATCTATCAGCGTCATCGTGAGCTTAGAACCAGTAACATCCGAAGAGACGGTAGCCTCGTAAGCATACTTACCAGCCTGATCAACCTTGACTGAATATTCAGCCCAAGCGTCTTTGGCAGCATTACCCCAAGCAAAGCCATCAGCAGTTGAGATGATGGTACCACCCTCATTATTTACATAGTCCTCGGCTTCAACAGTACCAGGCAGGGCGAAGGTGGGCAGGAGATTGAACTTCATGCTCTTCAGATAGAAGCCACCCTTTTCGACAAGCAGTGTAAATACATGTTTGCCTGCTGTAAGGTACTTCTTGATAGAGCAACGGACGGTCTGGAAGTCGGTAGCGCTGCCGGTCTTGGGAACATCGGTGAAATCAGTGAGGAAATGGAGGTTGTCGAAGGTGTATTCAGCCAGATGGAATCGGCCGCCATCCTTCGTAGAGGCAACCTCAACATCCATCGTATAGAGGCCGTCCTCCTTCACGTCAACGGTGTACTCCATCCAAGCACCGTCTTGGGTAGCAGTAGTGCTGAACTTATCGCGTGACTTATATACAGTAGTCGATACGCCAGAGTAAGAAACACCAGACAGACCATTGTCAAACTCTCCTGCATTGATAGTACCAGGCAGTTCAGGCAGTACCTCATTATAAGGCTCGCGCTTGGTATCTCCTGAGAGTACCTGGAAACGACCGTAACGCTCGTAAGTAGTACCGTCGGTAGTAGTGACAATAGCCTTCAAGGTCTTTGTACCCGTAGAACTTGTTGTATATTCTGTGTAGTAAGGAGCCTCTGTCATGGTGGCAATCAGCTCATTACCAACATAAAGGTCGATCTTCTCAATAGTCTTGGTGGCCATGCGGGCACGTACCATGATGGGCAGCACATCGTTCTTGGCTACCTTCTGAGAAGCGGGACGAATATAGATAGATGCCTCTTTCTTGGTGCCAGGGAAGGGACCAACAGCATTCTTGGCAGCATCAGTCTGCATATACTCCTTAATCCAGGTCATAGCAGGACGCTCTTCACCATTTTTGTAAAGGCCAGAGTTGTCAACCCAAGTGGCACCATGAACATAGCCCCACAGGGTGACGCCAGCACAATAGGGCTTTTCCCACATTGTCGGCAAGACATTCTGATATTGTGTCTTCTGCTGAGCATCGTTGGCCTTGTCAATATCCAACTCGGTGATGAACATGGGCATCAGCAGCGCATCTTGCTGTTTCTTCAATGCGTTCTCCAAATTGTTTTTGCTGATGTCAGTAATATCGTGCGACTGGTTACCGTAGGCATCAATAGGTGCTCCTGCATCACGCAAAGTTCTTACCAAGGTGATGTAGTTATCGATATCCCACTGGATAGAGTTGTAGTCGTTATAGATGAGAATGGCATCCGGCCAACGCTCATAAGCCATCTCGAAGGCCTTGATGAGCCAGTCGTAACCAGTCTTACCGCCACCTCCTAATGATTCTTTCACCATGGGGTTACCCTGCTGGTGCATGCCGACAGCTTCATTGACAACGTCAATCATTGGCAGGGTCTTGTAGTGGTCCTTAGCATGGTCAAACCAATTCACATAAGCCGCAAAGCGGTCTTTAGGAGACAGGTTCTCCAACCAACCAGGATACTGGGCACCCCAAACCAATGCGTGGAACTTATAAGTAAAGTTGTGCTGCTTGGCATAGTTGAAAGCATTG
The DNA here is from genome assembly GCA_900316265.1 of uncultured Prevotellaceae bacterium. Classification (GTDB taxonomy): domain Bacteria; phylum Bacteroidota; class Bacteroidia; order Bacteroidales; family Bacteroidaceae; genus Prevotella. The sequence continues at coordinate 3,920 of ONCH01000065.1, forward strand.
TCTGCTCCACCCCAGTTGAAATTGCCACGGGTGCCTTCTACAGATGACCACTTCGATTCGTTCTCACAGGTAATCTGGTTCCAAAGGGTGTAATACTTGGGAACGCCGCCTCCGGCTTCAACTGCTCCTCTGGTGGTGATATTACCAAAGAACTTGTAGGGATTCGATGATAACTGTGCTGCTACAGGGAGTGCACATAAACATACTGCTATAAGCAGAAGATTTCGTTTTAGTGTCTTATTCATTATGCATGTTTTAAGTTACTTTCAGGCTGCAAAGGTACGACATTTCTGCAAAATGGGCTTTACCGTATATATACAATACTTTGTTTTGTGTAACATTGGTGTAATATCGACAACAAAACAGGGCGCTACCGATAACATAGACCATAAAAAAACAGAGCGCTGCCATTCAGCAACACCCTGTTTCTATCGTGTTCAATCGAAATATTACTCAGCCTTTGCTTCTTCAGCAGGAGCCTCAGCAATGGGAGCCTCTTCAGCCTTAACCTCCTCCACAGCGGGAGCAGCCTCAGCCTTAGGAGCAGCCTTGCGTGAACGACGGGTCTTCTTCTCAGCCTTAGCGGTCTTCAGCATGTTCTCATCGAAGTCAACAAGCTCGATGAAAGCCTTCTCAGCAGCATCACCCTGGCGGAAGCCAAGCTTGATGATGCGGGTGTAACCACCGGGGCGGTCACCTACCTTCTGTGCTACCGGACCAAAGAGCTCCTTCAGAGCCTCCTTGTTCTGGAGATAGCTGAATACTACACGACGGCTGTTGGTGCTGTCGTCCTTTGAGCGCGTAATCAGCGGCTCAACATATTTCTTGAGTGCCTTTGCCTTGGCGAGGGTCGTAGTGATTCTTTTGTGCATGATCAGTGAGATGGCCATGTTGGCAAGCATGGCACGGCGGTGATCAGCAGTACGGCTCATTTTTGTTTTTTCTTTTCGGACAGAGGATTCTTAACGGAATCAAGAATTACTCGCGGTCCAGTTTATACTTTGAAATATCGGTTCCAAACGACAGATTCAGACTCTCGAGCAAATCATCAAGCTCAGTGAGCGATTTCTTACCGAAGTTACGGAACTTGAGGAGGTCGGTCTTGTTGTACTGAACGAGATCACCAAGGGTCTCTACATCAGCAGCCTTCAGACAGTTGAGGGCACGAACAGAGAGGTTCATGTCAACCAACTTGGTCTTCAGCAACTGGCGCATGTGCAGTACTTCCTCGTCGAACTCCTGGTTGCCCTCAACATCATTGTTCTCCAGCGTAATCTTCTCATCAGAGAAGAGCATGAAGTGATAGATGAGGATCTTGGCAGCCTCTTTCAAGGCGTCCTTCGGGTGAATGGAACCATCCGTAGTCACCTCCAGCACGAGCTTGTCGTAGTCGGTCTTCTGCTCGACACGATAGGGCTCAACGCTGTACTTGACGTTACGGATTGGGGTGTAGATTGAGTCAATAGCTATCACATTGACATCGGTGCAGAACTCGCGATTCTCATCAGCGGGAACATAACCACGGCCTTTATTGATAGTCAGGTCAATCTGCATCGAAGCTTTGGAATCTAAATGACAAATCACCAAATCGGGATTTAACACTTCAAATCCAGTCAGATACTTGCCTATATCACCGGCTTTA
>ONCH01000005.1 GCA_900316265.1 uncultured Prevotellaceae bacterium
TTCATCTGCTCAAACAGGCGCAGGTTCTCCTCAATGGGACGGTCGCGATAAGGACTGGCGGTACCGGGCTGTGTGGGCGTACCCTTCTGCTCGGCAATCTGCTCTGAGGTCTGCTCGTCGACGTATGCCAGCCCCTTCTTGATGAGCCAGGTGGCAAAGTCCCACAGCTTCTCGAAGTAGTCTGAGGCGTAGTAGATGTTGCCCCACTTGAATCCCAGCCACTTGATGTCGCTCATGATGTTCTCCACATACTCGGTATTCTCCTTGGTGGGGTTGGTATCGTCAAAACGCAGGTTGCAGACACCACCAAACTCCTCTGCCACACCGAAGTCCATGCAGATGGCCTTAGCGTGTCCGATGTGAATATATCCGTTGGGCTCTGGTGGGAAACGGGTCTGCAGTCTACTACCGTTCTTGCCTGCCTCCAGGTCCTCTTTTACAAACTGTTCTACAAAGCTGAGGCTTTTCTTCTCCTCGCCATTATTGATGATTTTTTCTTCCATATTTATAAATAATGTGTAATTTGACTGCAAAGGTACGAAATAAAAGTGAAAAGAGAAAAGTGAAAAGAGAAAATTTTGTTATCTTTTCTGTGTTTTTATTCAAATAGTTGTTGAAGAAATTTAGTTTTCTTCAAGTTTGTAGTGTTAAAATTATAAAAACGCTTGGTGGATTGATTTAAATCAAGTATATTTGCACTCGTTATCCTGAATACAATCTTTTTACCTTAAAAAGACTAATACCTAAATGAGATAGGTGTCCTCCACTGTGAAGTAGGGGACATTTCTTTTTTGTATTTCGTTATAACGATATAATGAAAATTATTTAATATTCCTTTCGTTCAGCGCCTTGCTATAGCGGGCGGCATTCTTCAGGTGCTCCTGGTAGGTGCGTGCAAAGTTGTGGGTGCCCGAGAAGTCCTCCTTCGCACACATGTAGAGGTAGTCGTGGCGAACGTAGTTGAGCACAGCATCGATGCCCTTGACAGAGGCAATCTTGATGGGACCAGGAGGCAGACCCTCGTTGCGGTAGGTGTTGTAAGGACTATTGACGTCTAGCAACTTGTTGTAGATGCGCTTCAGCTCAAACTGCTTCAGGGCAAACTTGATGGTGGGGTCAGCCTGCAGGGGCATAGGCTCGTGCAGACGGTTCAGGTACATACCAGCAATCATGGGCTTCTCCGCGTTGTTGGCTGTCTCTTCATCGATGATGCTGGCCAGCGTACACACCTCGTTGGGCGTCAGTTGCATCTGGGCGGCTTTCTGTTCGCGGTCGCCCTTCCAGAAGCGGTCGTGCTCGCGTTGCATGCGTAGCAGGAGCTTATCCAGAGAGATGTTCCAGTAGATATCGTAGCTGTTGGGCACGAACAGTGCGGCAATGGTGCAGGTGTCGTAACCCAGCTTCTGACAGGCCTCTTGGTCGTAGAGCGCTGTGGCAATGGTGGCACTGTCGAGCATCAGCTTTCTTCCCAGGACACCAGCCAGACGGTCCATTGTGCGTACCTCTGGGATGGTGAGCATCATGCTGGTCTGACGGCCTTGCTTCAAGTGGCGGAACACCACGAAGGCACCCTCGTTGGGCTCAATGGCGTAGCGACCTGTGCGGATGCGCTCGCCGTAGTTGCTGTGGCGAATCAGGGTGGTCAGTCCCGTCATGCCTGCCGTGTGGCCAATGGCGCCCACTTTAGCGATGACAGAGTCCTGCGTATCGTCGTCATCGATATAGACATATTGCGTCACGTCGGCCTTGGAAACGGGCGTGAGCATGTAGATGACTACCAGTGCGAGAATCAGGACGATTCCTGCCGCAGCAATATATAAATAGGTGTGTGAATCAAACTTTTTCATCTTTCTTGGTATTTTCCGCTGCAAAGGTACGAATAATTCATAATTTATAATGCATTATTCATAATTATTTTGTACTTTTGCAGAAAAGTTTGCAAACCATGAAACTGAAATTCACGATAAACTATAATACAGCATGGGGTGAAAGCATGCATGTAGTCATCAGCTACCATAGTCAGGATGGCACTCAACGACAGCAGAACCTCATCATGCTGACCGATGACGGACAACTGTGGACGCTGGAGACGGCAGCACTGGTCAGTCGTCACCATCCGCTGTCGCATATCAGCTATCGCTATCAGGTGGAGAATGCCGACGGCGAGGTGTTGCGCCAGGAGTGGGATATGGTGCCCAGAGTCTATTTCTTTGATGCCTCGCAGAACTACATCTTCCCAGACCAGTGGCGCGATCGTCCGTTGGCCTACCATCTTTATAGCGATGCCTATCGCACCACTCAGCACGCACCGCGTGGTGAGGAGGTCGAGGCTTCCCGTGTGCCCTTGTTCCGTCGCACGGTACTCTTCCGTGTCTCTGCACCCCAGTTGCAGAAGGGACAGGCTGTGGCCGTCTGTGGCAGTCATCCTGCCATTGGTTCGTGGAACACGTCGCGCTACCAGCTGATGCACTATGTGGGCAATAGCGAGTGGGTGTTGTCTGTCGATGCCTTGGGCTGGCTGATGCCCATCGAATATAAATATGTGGTGGTGGACACTGCGACGCATGCACTCGTGGCGTGGGAAGAGGGTGACAACCGCGTTATTTCCGATGAACTGGCTGATGGTCAGGTGCTGGTGCTCTATGGTGAACCCTTGCGCCTCTGTGAAGCCTCGTGGCGACTGGCTGGTGTCAGTGTGCCCGTCTTCGCCCTGCGTAGTGAACACAGCTATGGTGTGGGCGACTTTGGCGACCTCAGACGCTTTGTGGACTGGGCGGTGGCAACGGGCATGAAGGTTATCCAGCTGTTGCCTGTCAACGATACCACGACGGACCACCATTGGTCAGACTCCTGTCCTTATAACATCGTCAGCTTCTTTGCCCTGCATCCGCACTATATTGACTTGGAGGCGGCAGGAACCCTGCGCTCAAAGACGAAGATGACGCAGTTCATGCGTCGCCGTCAGGAACTCAATGCCTTGCACTATAGCGACTATGAGGCTGTGGACCGCGTGAAGTCAGAATACCTGCGTGAGCTCTTCGACGAGCAGGGGAAAACGGTGCTGGCAACGAAGGAGTCTAAGGCGTTCTGTGAGGCTAATGCCGACTGGCTTGCCGACTATGCAGAATATCGTGACGAGGCGCTCGACTATGTGAGCTTTGTGCAGTACCTGTTGCACCAACAGCTGACGGCTGCTGCCGACTATGCCCGCGAGCAGGGTGTAGTGCTGAAGGGCGACCTGCCCATTGGTGTCCATCGCGACAGCGTTGAGACGAGTAAGCACCCCGCACTCTTCCACCTCGATGCACAGGCTGGTTCACCGCCTGACAGTTTCTCACAACATGGCCATAACTGGGGCTTCCCAACCTATGACTGGAACGAGGACCTGTTGCGTATGCTGAGGCTCCGTCTTAGCCGCCTCTCGCAGTATTTCGATGCTCTGCGCATCGACCACGTATTGGGCTATTTCCGCATCTGGGAGATTCCTGTCGAGGCTATCGATGGCGTGCTGGGCCATTTCTCGCCCGCCTTGCCGCTGACCGTTGATGAGATAGAATATTTCGGATTGACCTTCCGCAAGGAGCTGTTTACCAAGCCGTTTATCAACGACAGAATCGTTGATCGCTTGTTTGGCATCCATGCGGCCTATGTGCGTGAGAATTTCCTCGTGCGCAAGGCCTATAACCTCTACGACCTTGCCGACCAGTGTGCCACCCAGCGGCGCATTGCTACACTCTTTGCCGACCGTCGCGACGAGAATAGTCTGTGGATACGTGACGGACTGATGCGGCTGGCCAGCAACGTCCTCTTCCTGGAGGACTCGCATCAGCGGTGCTACGCAGGAACCCGTCTTCGAGGCACTGAGCGATACGGAGCGCGATGCCTACCTGCGACTCTACAATAACTACTTCTACCAGCGCCACTCGTTCTTCTGGGGACAGCAGGCTCTGCACCGCCTGCCTGCTATGATGGGCGACTCACGCATGCTCTTCTGTGCGGAAGACTTAGGAATGTTGCCCGACTGCGTGGAACCCGTTCTTGACCAGTTGCGCATCCTGACGCTCGAAATCCAACAGATGCCTAAGCAGCAAGGCTTCGAATACACCCACCTGGAGGCGAACCCCATCCGTTCTGTCTGTACCATTGCTACCCACGACATGACGCCTCTGCGCCTCTGGTGGCAGCAACAGCCGGAGCGTCGTCAGCGCTACTACGTCACCATGCTGCAGAAGGAGGGTAGGGCGCCAGAGCAGTTGCCTGCCCACCTTGCTGAGGAAATCATCGCCCGCCATCTGTATTGTCCCTCCATGCTCTGCATCCTGCAGCTTCAGGATTGGCTGGCCATGGATGGCGAGCTGCGTTCGAAGCGTCCTGACGAGGAGCGTGTCAACACGCCCAGCGACGCCTACAACCGTTGGCAGTACCGCATGCACCTGACTATCGAAGAACTCCTCCAGGCCACGAAGTTCAACACGAAGCTGCGTACCATGATTCAGCGCTCTCGCCGTTAATAGCCTTATACGCGTCCGTATTAGGCTTGTACGCTCCCGTATTAGGCTTATACGCTCCCGTATTAGGCTTGCCTGTGCGCGTATCAGGCTGAGCCGCGGTCGGGGGTGAGCAATGCCTCTGGTTGATGGTGCAAAGTTACGACATTGGTATTGCGGTCTTCGAATAACTCCCCAACTTTTTTTCGATTTTTTTTCAGGTGGGGGTAGGTCACGAGTGTCATGTGTCACGAATGTCATTAAGCAATTCGGGGCGCGGAAACCTCCATAATAATATAAATTATAATTTATATTATTATGGGCATAAAATCGCCCATTCATATCAAAATCCTTAATGACACTCTTGACATCGTGACCTTAATGACACACGGACAGACCGTGTACTATAAAAATGTACTGAAAATAATGGCCTGATTATTTGCATATCTCGTAGATTTTTTGTACCTTTGCAGTAGCAATGAAAACGAGGAAGTTGCTGGGAACTGTAGGGCTGTGGCTGGTGGCCGTTTGCGCGTATGGTCAGCAGGTGCAGTTGGATACGCTGAGAGTTCAGTATGTGGATTTTCAGGGGAAGAAGCAGCGTGGAGAGTTGATTTGTAATAAAGTGATAGCCAGTGATTTGCGAGAAATCTTTGAAGAACTTTATAAGGCAAAATATCCCATAGAGCGCATCCGTCCTATCTCGGAATATGGCAACGATGACGAGCGTTCCATGCGTGCCAACAATACCTCGTGCTACTGCTATCGCGTGGTGGAAGGCAGTACAAAACTGTCGAAGCATGCGCAGGGTCTGGCCATCGACATCAATCCGCTCTACAACCCCTGTGTCAGACGTAAGAAAGACGGCACCCTGCTCATTCAGCCTGCGACAGGCAAACCCTATGTGGACCGTAGCAAGAAGTTCAAATACAAGATAACCCGTCAAGACCTCTGCTACCGACTGTTTACGGAGCATGGATTCCGCTGGGGTGGGGCATGGCGCTCGCTGAAAGACTACCAGCATTTTGAAAAATAGTATAAATATCAGAAAAAATCACGATAAATTTGGCATTTCGCTGACTTATTCGTAACTTTGCACGTTCAAAAAAGAATAAGGTATAGAGAAATGATATCAGTAGAGTCCTTACGCGTAGAATTTGGCGTGAAGCCTCTGTTTGCAGGAGCCAGTTTTGTGGTGAACGACCGCGACCGCATAGCCCTCGTGGGTAAGAACGGTGCAGGAAAGTCTACACTGCTGAAGATACTCTGTGGACAGCAGAAACCCACAGAGGGTGTGGTGAGCATACCCTCTGACACCACCATCGGCTACCTGCCGCAGGTGATGGTATTACAAGATGACACCACCGTTCGCCAAGAGGCTCAGAAGGCATTCTCCAACGTGACGGAGCTGAAGGCCAAGGTCGACGCATTGAATCAGCAGCTGGCTGAGCGCACGGATTACGAGAGCGAGAGCTATCTGGCACTGGTTGAGAAGTTTACGCTGGAGCACGAGCGCTATATGATGTTGGGTGCCGACAACTGCGAGGCAGAGCTGGAGCGCACCTTGATGGGTCTGGGCTTCGAGCGTTCTGACCTGGAGCGTCCCACCAGCGAGTTCTCAGGAGGTTGGCGCATGCGTATCGAGTTGGCCAAGATCCTGTTGCAGAAACCTGACGTCTTATTGCTCGACGAGCCCACCAACCATCTGGATATTGAGTCTATACAGTGGCTGGAACAGTGGCTGGCACAGTCGGCAAAGGCTGTGGTGCTGGTCTCTCACGACCGTGCCTTCATTAACAACGTCACCAACCGCACGCTGGAGATTTCCTGTGGTCAGATTGTCGACTACAAGGTGAAGTACGACGAGTATGTCGTGCTGCGCAAGGAGCGCCGCGAACAGCAGTTGCGTGCCTACGAGAACCAGCAGAAGGAGATACAGGAGATGCGCCAGTTTATTGAGCGCTTCCGCTATCAGGCCACCAAGGCAGTGCAGGTGCAGCAGAAGGTAAAGCAGTTGGAGAAGATAGTGCCCATCGAGGTCGATGAGGTCGACAACTCCGCCCTGCGCCTGAAATTTCCGCCTTGTCTGCGCTCAGGCGACTATCCCATCATCTGCGAGGACGTCCGCAAGGACTATGGTGCCCATACCGTCTTCTCGAATGTCAACCTGACCATCAAGCGTGGCGAGAAGGTGGCGTTTGTGGGTAAGAACGGCGAGGGTAAATCTACGCTGGTGAAGTGCATTATGGGCGAGATTCCCTTCGACGGTCACCTGAAGGTGGGGCACAATATCCAGATAGGCTATTTCGCTCAGAACCAGGCACAGCTGCTGGACGAGGAGCTCACCGTGTTCCAGACCATCGACAACGTGGCAAAGGGCGAGATTCGCCTGAGAATCAACGATATACTCGGTGCTTTCATGTTTGGTGGCGAGGCGTCAGACAAGAAAGTCAAGGTGCTCAGCGGTGGCGAGCGCAGTCGTCTGGCGATGATTCGCCTGCTGCTGGAACCCGTCAACCTGCTTATCCTCGACGAGCCCACCAACCACCTCGATATGGCATCGAAAGACGTGCTCAAAGAGGCTATCAAAGCCTTCGACGGTACCGCTATCGTTGTCTCTCACGACCGTGAGTTCCTCGACGGACTGGTTACGAAGGTCTATGAGTTTGGTGGCGGCAAGGTCAGAGAGCACCTGGGTGGCGTGTATGACTGGATTGAGAGCCATAAGCGCGGGGAGGCGAATGGGGGTAATGGGTCTAATGGGTCTAATGGGGTGAATGGGTCTAATGGGCCCACTAAACCCATTAAACCCACTAAACCCACAAACCCCACCAATACCGCCAAAAACGACTATGCCGCACACAAGGAGCAGCAGAAGCTCCTGCGCAAGGCTGAGAAGGCCGTAGAGCAGTCAGAGCGTAAAATCAGCGATATGGAACGCAGGCTAAAAGAGCTCGACGACTTGCTGATGGTGCCAGAGAATGCCTCTAATATGGAATTCGTCACGGAGTACACCACGACTAAGAAAGCTCTTGATGAGGAGGTGGAGCGCTGGGAGCAGCTGTCTGAGGAGCTGGAGACGCTTGCCGCTGGTAGTTGAGATAGATACAGTTGATGCCGTTCATGTACTTATGTGTGATGTCGTCGCACAGCCTGGTCAGAATGGCACGTCGGAAGTTGTTGTTGTCTATCGTCTCGATTTCGCTGTTGGCATATTTGTAAATGGGGTTTAGCGGTGTTCCCTTGCTCTTGACGACGATGGTGAACTTGTCGACGGTGTCCACTATTCTCAGGTCGAACGTCTCGTTAGGTTTGTGTTTCGAGTCCGCCTCTATTACCTCGTAGAGCAGTTCCTCCAGTGCAATCTCTACGCTCAGGCCTTCCTTCAGTTCACAAGCTTGTATGAACGGCTTGATGGTTTTCAACAGATTCTCCACACCCTCTTTGGTGTAAGGCACCGATACCGCCACAGCTACGTTTGTGGGTAGTTTGCTCTGTAGCGTAGGCCATAAGATTGTTTTTCTCTTTCTGGACACCGCATACGCCATTGATAGCAGCAACGCCAGCAGTAGCCATCCTATGAAGGGCATTCCATACCACAGCAACTCTGGGCTGAAAAGGGCCATCAGACAGATGAATACGAGGGTTCCAAGGTTCAGTATCAGCTGATACCATCTGCAGAGCTTGTGGTGACCCTCCACATAGTACATACCTTGCAGGGTGGATGTCATTGCCATAGGGTAAAGGAACAGGCTAAGCAGGCGCAACGGCGTCCTGCTTTGTGCAGCCAGCTCCTCAGAGGCTCCGAACAGCTTTGTGAGTATGTCAGGAAAGATGAATATCAGTAAGCTCACAGGTATGATGACGAAATGCAGGAGTCGGAAAATCCGCTTTGTGAGCATCTTGAAGCTGTCGTGGTCGTTCTCACCCTGCAGTATTCCGCCAATACTGACGATGGCGCTGTTGGTTCCTGCCAATACCAGCATGCAGATGCCGATAGTCTGGAAATAGACGGTGAATGTATACATGCCATCAGCACCCATCCTGTTCAAAATGAGCGTGTTCATGAGGTAAGTGGACACGGGATCTAATACTGCTGCAATCATCATGGGCGCTCCCACCACCGCCATCTGTTTGTACAGTGCTATGGAGCACACCTCCGTAGGCCGTCTCACCTTGAAAATGTTAGCATGCTTCGTAATATACTTCGTCAGCGACGTGAAAGCCAACAGCGTACTCAGCGTTGTGGCCAGCGACGCACCTGCCAGTCCCAGTCCGAATACACCGCAAAACAGCAGGTCGAACGCGATGTTGAGCACCTGAGAGATGATAATGCTGCGCGTTATGAGCTTAGGGTTTCCGTTGTTGATGACATAAGATACCGGCACACCTGCCAACATGATGACTACGACAGACAGGTAGTTGGCATAGATGTACGACTTCAGGTATGGTGACAGTCGTTCGTTGGTGGTTATCAGGTGGCATAGCTGGTCGGTATAGGGCAGTAGCAGGCAGACAATGAGCAGCGATGTTGCCGCAGTATAGAACAGTTCGCTGTTGAATACGCGGTTCACCTTCTGATAGTCCTGTCCTCCGATGGCTCTGGTGGCTAAATAGTCTGCGCCAGCACCTATCAGGCTAATGATGATGAATATGGCACTCATAAAGGGTCCCCACAGTCGTGTCACCGAAAGCGCGTCGGGAGATATCAGGTGACTCACAATGATGGAGTCGGTGATGGAACCCAGCTGGTTCATCAGTGCCGACATCAAGGTCGCCAGAAAGAACGACCCGAACATGTTTTTCAACACATAGTCATTATGAGAGATATTGGCAGGCATCAGTCAACTATTTTTTTGCGGAACACAGGAACCTGCTCTACTGGCAGTGCAGCAAGACATTCCTCTACGGTCTTGCCTCCTAGCGGGTCGATTCCTTGCTGCAGCATGCGTCCCACCTCCATACGTATCTTGACTGAGTCGCACACCACTGGAGCAGGTTTCTCAAACACCGGCAGTCCGTCTGCCGTCCAGCTAATGGGTTGGCCAGCAAAACAGGGAGCGTTGCAATAGCTGCAGTAGTCGTGCTTGCCACATGCTGGCGTCATCACCCGTTGGTCGCCGTTTATCAGCTTGTCGCGAATCTCGTTTTCCAATACCTGTTTCAGGGAATCCTTGTGCATGTTACCTAACTTGATGGGTAAATTAGCACAAGGCTTTGCAATGCCGCTGGGATTGATGATGATGGTTTGTATTGCCGAGCAGGGCATTCCCTTGTATTTGCCGAGTTCAAAACCGTCGGGCTTACCTTCATGCTTGGCAACGCATGCATCCATGCGAGTGTCCATTAACATGATACGATATGCGTCGGGACGTGTCATCAGCTCTTCAAGGATAGAGATATCGCCGTCTGTTCCTTGTTGCAGCATGCCCGATAACTGGCTCTCGGCACACAACTCATGACACAGTTTTCTGACACCATAGTAAGTGCGGGAGTTGAGTCTGAATGCTGGTGTTTTTACGTTTAGCGGTACTGGCCACTTCGACATTTCCCGTAGCGCGTTGGTGGTTTTTTGCCACGAACCCTCGCGACGCGTTATCTGGTCGTGTACGGTCGCCTCGCTGCTGTAGATGGATACATGAAACTGGCGCAAGCCCAGACGCGCTACCCGTCTTATCTTTTCGGGGGTATTCAGGGCTAAGGCGTTGGTGAAAAGATTGACGGCCATGTTCTTCTCGTGCAGATAGTCCAGCAAGGCCCAACAGTCTGGATAGCTAAAGGGGTCGCCACCCGTGACGGTGACATCAGGGATTCCCAGTTCTACCATCTCGTCGATGATCCGCTTGTATTCCTCCAGCCTCAGCATGTTGTGGCTGAGACGGTTCTCTTCGTGCAGGTCACTACGTGCCGCTCCTTCGTTAAAACAGTGTAGGCAACGCTCGCTACAGGCATAAGTCAGCTCAAATTGTATCGATACACGGTGCATGAGTGGCCGGCTCTCATCATAGTTTCCCTTCGGTGCATATCCTACTGCAGCGATGCTGGGCAGATTGTCCTGGTGATATTGCTGCCATTCTGCGTCGGTATAGACGTGGTCATGAATCAGTCCTAAAGGCATGAGCTGTCCCCTCAGGAATTCCTCTACTTGCTCCACCGTCGTATCCGTCAGTTCGGCAATACGGGCAGTATTCACCTGTTGCTCGCGCGGACACGAGAGCAGTTCCCTAACGAGAACGGCCGAGATACCCTCAAAGTAGTGACAAGTACCGTTGGCTGTATTATACATCAGGGCTGTTACAGCCTCTTTGTTGAATGCTCCGCAGGTAAACTGTGGTCGATAATATACGTTCATCCTGTTGCTTTAATCTTTACTGACGGTTCGATTTGATGTTTTTTTCTTTGATTTCCCAGAAGAGATTCATCTGGTTTTTGACTGTCATAGCAAACTCATATTTGTTTTCCAGTATAAACTCCTTTAGCATTGCTTTATCGGAGCACTGGCTGTTCATCATCACCATAAAGTGAAAATTACTATCCTTGTCATGGATGTCAGTACCCTCAAACCATTCAACCTTCCCCTGGAACAAATCGCTGTTTTCATTCATCCAGCGATGGAATACTCTTCTGAGGGCATTGGAGACATTGTTGTCTGCATGTGAATAACAAAGAAGATAGTTAGGGTGCTCCTGCAGATACTGCACAATCACACTAACTATCATCCTTCCCGTTTCCTTATCGGCCTTACCGCCACGCTCACCCGACAACAATGTCAAAAGGAAATAAAGCACCTTGTGGTCACCTACCTCCATCACTTCAACAAAGTACAAGGCATGCTCGCGACCTGCTTTGTTACGAAACACTACGCCCAAATCACCATGTGATTCGAGCTGCAAAGGCATGGTCGCATTAATCTTGGCTATTCCTTCAGCTGATAAGTTGTGAGACACTCTTCGTGGCTTTAATGGCTATTTCTGGCAATTGAATTATCACAACGAGGCACATCACCATTACACACCATTTCTTGAACGAAATCATCTATGTTTACTGCTTGAGCGGTAATGATACGAGCGGGAGACTGCTTGATAGCAAACGGGTTTTTAAATTCTTTTTCCATAATAGAACGTGTTAATTAGGTTAATAATGTAAATTATTGTTGCAAAGATATGATTTATTGCCGAAATATCCCTGATTATACCCCTTAAAAATTGTTAAGCAGACAGAATATTTGGAGCTATGAAAGAAAAAGTATTACCTTTGCACTCTGAAATGAATAATTATTAATTATTGATAAAATGAAACTGAAGACAATTATGATGATGGCCATATCGGCTTTTTCACTTTCACTCTCGGCACAGGAGACCTTGAAGTCAGGCATCAACATGGGTGACCTCGACCAGAGCGTGCGTCCTGCCGACGACTTCTATGAGTATGCCTGTGGCGGATGGATGAAAGCCAATCCGCTTCCTGCCGCTTATTCGCGCTACGGCAGTTTCGACCGTCTGGGCGAGGATAACAACAAGCGCATCAATGGTATTCTGAAGGAACTGCAGGAGAATAGCTATCCAGCAGGTACGGTAGAACAGAAACTCAGCGACCTCTACAAGCTGGCAATGGACTCAGCACGTAGAGAGAAGGACGGCTTAGCCCCTGTGATGCCGCTCATTCAGCGTATGGAAGCTGCTAAGACCAAAGAGCAGCTCTTCGCTATCCAGCTGGAGATGATGCCTTATGGCGACGCAGAACTGTTTGTAGCCTATATCGGTGCTGACGAGAAGAACGCTACGCAGAACATCCTGAACTTCATGCAGGGTGGTCTGACGCTGGGTCAGAAGGACTACTATGTGGAGAATGACGAGGCTACGGTGAAGATTCGTGAGGCCTACAAGAAGCACATCGTCCGTATGTTCCAGCTCTATGGCTTCAAGAAGGGCGTTGCTGAGAAGAAGATGAAGAACATCCTGAAGGTAGAGACGGCGTTGGCTAAGGCGTCGAAGTCGCGTACAGAGATGCGTGACCCCATTGCCAACTACAACAAGATGGCGCTGAAGGAGCTCGACGCCCTGTGTCCGCACCTGCAGATTGAGCGCCAGATGAACGCCAAGGGCATCAAGAGCCAGTACATACAGGAGGTTGTCGTTGGTCAGGTAGAGTTTATGAAGGCCGCAGACAAGATTTTCGAGACGATGACGCCTGCTGAGTATCGCGACGTGATGGAGTGGGGACAGATAGACGGTTATACAGGCTACCTGAACGACGAGGTGCGTGCTGCTAACTTCGACTTCTATGGCAAGGTGCTCTCTGGTCGTAAGGAGGATCATCCCTTGTGGCGCCGTGCTACCAGTCAGGTGCAGAGCGTGATGGGTGAGGCTCTTGGTCGCATCTATGTGAAGAAGTATTTCCCTGCTTCGTCTAAGGAGCGCATGAAGACCCTCGTGGAGAACCTGCGCATTGCCCTTGGTGAGCGTATTGCTGCTCAGGACTGGATGGACGATTCAACGAAAGTGAATGCCCTGTTGAAGCTCAATACCTTCTATGTGAAGATTGGTTATCCTGACCGCTGGACAGACCTTTCAGCACTGAAGATTGATGCGAAAAAATCTTACTACGAGAACATGAAGGAGTGCAGTCGATTCTGGATAGCGTGGCGCATTGAACATACTGCTGGAAAACCTGTTGATAGAGACGACTGGCACATGAATCCACAGACGGTGAACGCCTACTATAACCCTACCACGAACGAAATCTGCTTTCCAGCTGGTATTCTGCAAGTTCCGTTCTTTGACCCAACAGCAGACGACGCCTTTAACTATGGTGCCATTGGTGTCGTAATCGGTCACGAGATGACGCACGGTTTTGATGATCAGGGACGTCAGTATGACAAGGATGGAAATATGCACGACTGGTGGAAGGATGTAGATGCAAAAAACTTTACAGAACGTACAGACAAGTATGCTGACTTCTTCTCGAAGATAAAGGTGTTGCCCGACCTGAATGCCAATGGTCGTCTGACGCTGGGTGAGAACCTGGCTGACCACGGAGGTCTGCAGGTGGCCTATACCGCCTTCCTGAATGCCACCAAGCGCAACCCATTGCCCGTTATCGATGGTCTGACACCCGCTCAGCGCTTCTTCGTTGCCTATGCAGGTGTGTGGGCTGGTAACATTACGGAAGCAGAGATTCGCAACCGTACCAAGAGCGACCCCCACTCACTGGGTCGTTGGCGCGTAAATGGTGCTCTGCCACACATTGATGCATGGTATGAAGCCTTTGGTGTGAAAGCAGGCGATAAGATGTATTTACCCAAGTCTGAACGTCTGCCTCTTTGGTGATGTTATAGACAAAAATAAGAAAAATGCCGTCGTAAATAAAATTTACGGCGGTTTTTTTTGTGCGTTTATAATTTTTTTGCTATCTTTGCAACTGACATTTTAACTACTGCATAATGATAGACGAAAATAACCCCCAATCAAGCATCTTTGAGCGCACGGTAAGACCGCAGCAGACGCTCAATAGAACCATGCATTCACAGGAGCCGCAACAGCCGCAATCCTATGCGCCACAGCAGCCCATGTATCAGACCCAACAGCGTCAGGCAGCAGGAAAGGCTTGTCCTTACTGCGGAGCCATCAACGACCCAGAGGCGATGTTCTGTGCGCAATGTGGTCAGCCCATCAGTAAGGCTACCTGTCCGCACTGTGGTGCCGAGATAGACCCAGACGCAGACTTCTGTGAGGTCTGCCATCACTATATCAAGAAAGACGTGTGCTCCTATTGCGGTGCCCATCTGGAAGGTAGCGAAGCCTACTGTCCTGAGTGCGGTAGTCCGCGAGGTGGTATGGTGTGTCCAACGTGTCACACGCTGAACGACTTCGCGTTCTGCAAGAAGTGTGGCACGGCGCTGACCAAAGAGGCTCGCCAGCTGGTGAAGCAGTTGCAGCAGAATCCTGACTACCAGCAGTTGCTGCAGATAGTGCAAGACTATTCGAAGCTGGAGAATGCACTGCCCTACAACTCAGAGCGCGACATCGTCAAGGAACAGCAGAACGCCAAGTTGCGTGAGCGCGTGCTCTCGCTGTTGCAGAAGGACGAAGGTGTAGAGATTCCCATTATTCCCAAGGTGGAGTCAAAGCGCATGACGCGTGAGGAACTGGAAGAGATCAAGGCGGTGAAGATGAAGATGCTGTCGACCATTCTCGACAAGCTCGCCGTACCGCCTACGACATCGCCCGTCCAGGCTCGTAACTTCGCAATGGCCAGCAAGCCTGTCGGTGTGCGTCTGGCGTGGGTCTGCAACTTCAAGCACGCTATGCATAGCAGTCCTTGCGGATGTGCAAAGCCTCACCTGGGTGGAAAATGGGTGATTTTAGGAAAGAATAGTACTGACGAAATTAAAGACGACAAATAATATATGGATTTGGATGTGACCAATCGACCGGATATGGATGTAACCAATCAGCCGACTACGAATGCGACCAGTCAGCCAACGAAACCTGCTGATATGGAAGCCACCATCAGAGTGAATGCTCCACAGGCTGCACAGGCTGGTGCTCCTGACATCACCGTCAGACCAGGCACTAAGATGCCGGCTGGTGACGATGATGAGTTCCGTGATGGCGACTTCGTGCTGAAAGGTAGATTCTATCGTGGTATCAAATGTCTGAGCGACAACTCTGGTGAGGCTCAGGTGTTCTTGGTAGAAGGCGACGAGGGCGAGCGTGTGCTGAAAGTGTATTACCCCAACTTCACCATCAAGAAGGGTTTGATGCGCATTATCCAGAATTTCAATCTGGAGATGATCGTCAAGATTACCGACTATGGTAAGACCTATGTGGAGGGTAAGAGCCGCGACTACGAACTCATGGAGTATCTCCGCGGTGGTACGCTGGCAGACTACGACCTCGACGGCAACTTCAACCAGTTCCGCCGTATAGCCCTGCAGTGTGCTGCAGCATTGGCCTACTGTCATAACAACAACATTATCCATAAGGATATCAAGCCTGGCAACTACTTCTTCCGCGATGAGGCGCACAAGGAAATTGTGCTGGGTGACTTCGGTATCTCCAGTATCATTGAAGAAGAAGGTCGTCTGCATAGAACCACACAGGCTCGTACACCAGTATATGCTGCGCCTGAGATGTACAACGACGTTATCGATGGCGAGGTGGAGATTACACCAGCTGCCGACTTCTACTCGCTGGGTATCACGCTGATGACACTTTGGCTGGGTGAGAATCCGTTGAGCCAGAACGAGCGTGTCATGATGCGTAAGAAGAACGAGGGTCGTCTGCCACGCATCAACGAACTGCCTGACCGTGTGAAGATGATTGTGCAGGGTCTGACAGCTGTCAATCCTGCCAGCCGATGGAAGTATGACGAGGTGGAGCGCTGGTTCCTGGGCGAGGATGTCCATGTGGATATCTCGTCACCACTGCTGAAATACCGTAGCTTCATCGTTGACCCAGAGCGCAACCTTGTAGCAGATAACGTCCATGAGTTGATACCACTGTTGATGGACAACGAGCGACTGGCTACCAGCTATCTGTATAACGGACGTATTCCTGGATGGTTGGAGCAGTGCGGTAACGTGAAGTTGAGCTCGGCCGTCAAGGACATCATCGTCAATCGCTATCCTGCCGACCAGCGTGCAGGTCTGATGGCATCTGTCTATGTGATGGAGCCAACCTATCCCTATACGGATTTGCGTGGTAACAAGTGTGACGATATCCACAGTGTGGCTATCTCCATACTCAGCTATATGGAGGAATATGCCTTCGCGCTGAGAAATCCTAATGATAACGTATTCCTATATGTAGAGGCACACACGAAGGCGGATGTCAACCGTCTGCGTAGCTACTTTGCGCCAGACACTAAGTTGACACAGCGTGTGGCCATCCTGCGACTGGTATATGAGATTGACCCAGAGATTCCGTTCCTAGTGAAATATCCTTCCGGCAATGTGCAGGATATCGTTCACTCCTTCGGTTACGAGAACTGCTCAGAGGATGAGTGGGTCAGCCTGAGTGACGGACGTCTGTTGTCGTGGATGTATAGCCACGAAGACCTGATGGCTTGTGAGGCTCTGCGCATCATGACGGAAGGTCAGGAGCATACGCGCTCGCTGGGATACAAGGTGCTCTATAACCTCGACCGTGAGGCCGCCTACGACCTGCGTGATGCTGACAACCCCTACAAGGTGGGTGAGATTATGCGTGACGAACTGAAAACGTGGCAGGACTTATCACCAGAGGAATTCGAAAAAGAGGTGGGTGAGTTTGCTGACCCCAACGGACGCTTCTACTATTTCGCCCAGTTGCACGGCTGGTATGAGCAGTTGGCACAGGCTAAGGCTTGCTTCGACCTCAATAGCGAGGAAAACAAAGAACGTCTGGGCGCCTATGACCTGAAAACGGCGGCCTATCGCTTCTGTCGTATTCTTGGTGCTATCCCCATCTATGTGCTGGAGGATGGTACGGAACTGAATGACGGTACCAACTTCGAGAAACAGACACGTCGTCCGTTGTTGCTGGGTGCTATACGACGTGGTGCGCTGAGCCAGTGGATGTCTGTCTTCTTCCACGAAGATCCGCATAAGAACTTTGAAGAGCCATACAGCTATGAGCATCGTCTGGATGACTGGGTTATGAACCTAGGTGAGGTTGACCAGAACCAGATATATTACAAGCGTCTCACAACTGCAAAGGAAGAGACGGCACGCAAATACAAGAATGTCAAGAAGGAATATGACAGGGCACGATTCAGAGAGCATCGCTGGCGTACTATGTTCTATGGACTCTGTGCAGTATGGATTGCTTTGCTGGTGATATTCGGCATCGACAATCGTGACGAGGTTATGCATCATACCTCGCTGTTGATTCTCTTGCCTGTAGGTGGTGTGTCGGCACTCATCGTGGGTTTGAGAGCATTCTTCAGAGGCTATGGCTTCGTGCTGAGTGCACTGTGGGGTGTCCTTGGACTGTTAACAGCAATGATACCTATCGTCTTGATGAAGTATTTCTACAATACGCATCCAAGTCTGTTCATTCCTGCCATCATAGGAATTTCGTTGGGCTACATGCTTGTCTGTCGTATTACAGACTATCGCAGGAATGCGAAGTCGGACGATCAACTCATTGACGAGGTGATGGAAGGCGATGTGAAGACTAGTCTGATGGAACCGCTTATCTACACCTTCAAGCAGAAGTCGTTCAAGTTCAAGGGTTCTAAGTTCGCCCTGCTCGACGACGTCACCAATCAGGTGCGCTCCATCAGTGGCGAGTCAGTGCTGCATTATCGTGTTTGGACGCTGATGGTGGCCTTGCTGTTGATTGAGATGATTCTCTTCAACCCCAAGCTGGTGAATTACAAGATTCCAGAAAAAGACAAGATAAGTCTTTCTCCAAATAAAGTCATTGAACAATTACAAAAGGACGTTGAATAAATATGGTTTGTGAGCATTGTCAAAAGGAAAACCGCTCGATAGCCAAGTTCTGTAAGTATTGTGGACACCCGCTGGTGTCTCAGAATATTCTGGACCGTCTGGTAGGTCTCGGCGACGTGAAGCAGCAGCTGAAAACCGTTGTCGATACCTATACCTATCTCCATTCGCGCAGGGACGTGATGAATGTCCGTTTGAGCGTGAACACCATTATCATTGGTGAGACAGGTACAGGTAAGACCGCTTTAGCAGAGGTGATTCGAGACTATTTCCATCAGCATAAAATCATATCGAAACCCAAGTTGACGATGGTCGATGCCGTCGACTACCAACGCTTTGTGGATAAATGGGACGAGAACGTGCGTAATGCCAAAGGCGGCATCCTTTTCTTCGATAATGTCCAGAAGCTGTTGCCGGATCGCTACTCTAATCAGGTGAATCCATTGGATAAGCTGTTTGTCGAGATGGACAAATGGGACGAAGACCCCATTGTTATTATGGCTGGTCTGCCCAAGGGCTTGGACGACTTCCTGTCCGCAAACCCTGCAGCACAGAATCGTTTCAAGTACACCTTCCGTCTGCCCACACCAGGCTATCAGGAGTTGTGCGACATCTGTAAGATGGAACTGCGTGCCAAATATGGTATTACTGCTTTCTCGCAGGAGGCAGACCATAAGTTGTTGCGCTTCTTCCAGTATCAGGTTAAAATCAAGGATGACACATTTGGCTATGCACATGTAGCCATCAAGACTGCAGAGGATATCTTCACCTCGTTCATTAGTCGCGGCTCTGCGGCAGTAATGGTAGAAGACCACGACATTCGTGGCTATGTGCCAGAAGAGCGCTCGTTGGAGCAGATACTCAGCGACCTCGACCGCTACATCGGTATGGACGAAGTCAAGAAAGCTGTCAAGGAAATTGCCTTTACTGTACATAATAATATACAGCGCGCGCAACGCGGACTGGGTGAACAGGAGAAGGTGGGCATCCATATCGTGCTGACTGGTAATCCCGGTACTGGTAAGACCACTATTGCCCGCAAGCTGGGTGAGATACTGGAATCTATCGGCTATCTGGACAGCGGACACGTCGTAGAGGTAGACCGCTCGAAGATGGTAAGCCCCTATCAGGGCGAGACACCAAAGGTGGTGGACCGCCTGTGCGACAAGGCTATGGGTGGTATTCTGTTTGTCGATGAGGCCTACACGCTGGCTCCGCTGAGCAGTGGTGGCGACAAGGACCAACAGGGTACACAGGCACTGGAACAATTGATGAAGCGTATGGAGGACGACCGCGGCAAGTTCGTGGTCATTGCTGCAGGTTATCGCCAGGAGATGGAGAACCTGTTCCGCATCAATCCTGGTGTGCGTAGTCGTTTCAGCTATTTCCTGAATATCGACGACTACACGCCAGACCAGCTGTTCCAGATTATGATGGTCTTCGCGAAGGAGAAAAAGTACCAGTTCACGCAGGAGGCTCAGGACCTGACGCAGAAGATGGTGTCCGAGCTATACAATTCGCGCGACAAGGACTTCGCCAACGGACGTACTATGCGCCAGTTGTTCGACAAGATTTGCTCCAAGCAGGCTGAGCGTCTGCAGAATGTCGATATCTCGACGCTCTCTAACGAGCAGTTGATGATGATTGACGTGAAGGATATTCCCTATAACGCTCCTCAGGCTGTCGACTACACTGAGTGTCTGGCCAAGCTCAACGGTATGGTTGGACTTGCTGGTGTCAAGAAAGAGATTTCGAATCTCGCAGCATTCCTCAACCTCCAGATACGTCGTGGCGAAACCAATACGTTCCAAGGCAAGCACTACGTCTTTACGGGTAATCCCGGTACGGGTAAGACCACCGTCGCACGCATTATGGCTGACGTCTTCCGCACGCTGGGCATCCTGTCGCGTGGCCAACTCATAGAGGCCGACCGCTCGAAACTGGTGGCAGGCTTCGCAGGACAGACAGCAATCAAGACCAACCAGCTGATTGACTCGGCTATGGGTGGCGTGCTGTTCATCGATGAGGCTTATACCCTGAAGTCGAACGACCAGGATTCCTTCGGCGCTGAGGCTATCGATACACTGTTGAAGCGCTTGGAGGACGATCGTGGTAAGTTCATCTGTATTGTTGCCGGCTATACGGACAACATGCATGACTTCATCGATACGAACCCAGGTCTGAAGAGCCGTTTCACACAGACCATCCACTTCGACGACTATACGCCAGACGAACTGACGCAGATATTCCTCAATCTCGCCAAAGGCAAGAACTTTACTGTTGACGAGGAGACCAGGGGTACTATCCACCGTCAGTTTGAACAGCTCTACCTGCGTCGCGACAAGAACTTCGGTAACGCTCGTGAGGCACGTCGTATCTTCGACCAGGCTGTTGAGAAGCAGAGCCAGCGTCTCGTCAATATGATGGGTGATCCCAACTTCAAGGACGAGGATATGTACCGCATTACCTCTGCCGACCTTGCTGTGGAGGCTGCTGCAAAGGCACGTCCGCTCGATGAGGTGCTCAACGAACTCGACGAGTTCATCGGCATGCGCTCTGTGAAGAACATGATTCGCCGTCTGGCCGTACAGAGCATGTTCATGAAACAGCGTGCCGCTATGGGTGCAGGAAGTGTACAGCAGATGGCTATGAACTTCATCCTTACAGGTAATCCTGGTACAGGTAAGACCAGTGTGGCCCGCAAGATGGGTGAGGTGCTGCAGGCAATGGATATCCTGCCTACCAGTCGTGTCATCGAGGCTAGTCGTGCTACGCTTGTTGGTAAGTACATGGGTGAGACACCGAAGATTGTTAACAACATGTGTGACAAGGCTATGGGTGGTATCCTGTTCATCGACGAGGCCTACACGCTGTCGTCAGACAACGACATGTACGGCAAGGAGGCCATCGATACGCTGATGAAACGCATGGAGGACGACCGCGGTAAGTTTGTGGTCATCGCTGCTGGCTATAAGGATGAGATGGAGACCTTCCTGTCTGTCAACCCAGGACTGGCCAGTCGTTTCAGCCATAAGATGCACATTGACGACTATAATGAGGACGAGCTGTTGGCTATCTACAAGAAGATGGCGGCTAAGGATAACTACAAGCTGTCGCCTGAGGCAGAGTTCAAGCTCATGGATCTCATTTGCCGCAAGGTTGTCAACAAGAACGAGTCGTTCGGCAATGCCCGTGAGATGCGCAACATGCTCGATGCTACTATCCAGCAGTTGTCAATGCGTGTGAGCAACCTGCCACAGGATGCTATTACGCAGGAGACCTATCAGTTGATAATGCCAGAAGATATTAAGGAAGTACTATGATAATTTGTCCAAGTTGCAGAGAAGAAATAGAGGAGAATTCACACTATTGCGACCAGTGTGGACAGGAATTGGTATACTGTAGCAGTTGCGGTCGGGTAGGCATGGGTCGACGCTGCACACAGTGTGGCGGCTTGATGATTAGTGCCGAGGAAGCGCAGAAGAAGTTGCAGGCAGCCCGTCAGGTTTCTATGTCGGTACGCGCCGCTGACCTTGCCGTATCTATCGTGAACAACCTCACACAGTCACATAGAGAGCCTCAGGGCCACGATATGCCTGTGATGAGCGGTATACCAACCTTGACGTTATTTAATCCTTCGTTGGATATCCGCATGGTGGGTGTCAATGGTGCGGTGATAGGTCGCAAACAAGGCCCGTATCAGCAATTGTTTGCGGAAAATAAGTATGTCTCAGGATTGCACGCCCAGCTTATCTATAAGCCTGATGCGGGCTGGTGCATCATTGATAAGCATTCCTCAAACGGTACAAAGTTGAACCAGCGTGACTTGTTGCCTGATATACCTATGTCGCTGAAGAATGGTGATATTGTTACGTTGGCAAACGTAAATTTACAGGTTAGTGTTAGTTAATAAAGGAAAATATACATGAATAAGATTGTATTGACTGCCGCCAGTCGTGTCGGCAATGTTAGAAGTAATAATGAGGATATGATATTGGCTTTCGACCGTTTCATTAGAAGCGATATCTATCAGACTGTGTTAGCACCGGAGAATCTCGACCGCTTTATCGTGGCCGTAGCCGATGGTATGGGTGGACATAACGCAGGCGAGGTGGCCAGTGAACTGGTCATGCAGAGCCTGAAATTCTATGTTAATGACTTGCCCAAGGGGCTGAGTTCAGGCGAACTGGAGGAGGCCATCAATGACTGGTTGCAGTCTGTCCATCAGACGGTTAACGCGCGAGGTCGTGTCAACAAGTCGATGTCTGATATGGGAACTACGTTGGTAGGACTGCTGTATTACGGTAAACGCTACTTCTGGATGAACTGTGGCGACAGCCGTCTGTATCGTCTGCGCGACGGACAGTTGGAACAGCTCACCACAGACCATTCGCTGTTCAATCTTGATGGTGAGAAGAAACACTCGAACGTTATCACCAACTGTATCGGAGCAGGTTGCAATGATACGTATATCGATATGATTGAGTTTACGGACGATTTTAAGGTTGGTGATATTTATGTGCTCTGCTCAGACGGTCTGAACGATATGGTGCCTGATGTTATCATTGCTCGTATGTTGCAGGAAGGTGCTACAGCCAATGACCTTTGCGAGGAGGCTATTACTGCTGGGGGGTATGATAATGTGTCAGTTTGCGTACTTCGCTACGAAAACCAATAGTTAATATTATATTACTTCGATGCCTTTAAGATTACCAGACCGTTTGCCGGCCATAGAACTGCTGAAGCATGAGAATATCTTCGTGATGGACGATTCGCGTGCCCATATGCAGGACATCCGTCCACTGAAGATAGCTATTCTCAACCTCATGCCGCTGAAGATAACGACAGAGACAGACCTTATCCGTCTCTTGTCGAACACCCCGTTGCAGCTGGAGGTGAGCTTCATGAAGCTGAAGAGTCATACGCCCAAGAATACGCCCATCGAGCACATGATGATGTTCTATCGTGACTTCGAGCAGATGCGCAATGAGAAGTACGACGGCATGATTATTACGGGTGCTCCTGTCGAGCAGCTGGAGTACGAGGAGGTCAGCTACTGGGCTGAGGTTTCCGAAATCTTCGCGTGGGCGCGCACGCACGTGACGAGTACCTTATATATATGTTGGGCTGCACAGGCTGGATTGTATTACCATTATGGTATTCCCAAATATCCGTTGCCTAAGAAGATGTTTGGCATCTTCTCGCAATATACGCTGAATCCGCAGTTGCCTATCTTCCGCGGTTTCGATGATGAGTTCCAGATGCCTCACAGCCGCCATACGGAGTTGCATCGTGAGGATATTCTGACCAATCCCGACTTGCAGCTGATTGCTGAGTCGCCGGAGTGTGGCGTTAGTATGGTGATGGCGCGTGGTGGTCGTGAGTTCTTCATTACGGGTCATTTGGAGTATGCGCCAGACACGCTGGACAAGGAGTATCGTCGCGACAAGGATGTGCGTGACGATGTCGATATGCCCATCAACTACTATAAGAACGACGATCCCTCAAAAGGTCCTAAGGTGACGTGGCGTGCACATGCTAACTTGCTGTATAGCAATTGGATAAACTATTACGTCTATCAGGAGACTCCATACGATATTAACCAAATTGGATAGTCGGAATTGATGAGAGCATTGGAACTGCTGGCACCTGCCAAGAATTTAGAGTGTGGCATCGCGGCTATTGACCACGGTGCCGATGCTGTCTATATTGGTGCCCAGAAGTTTGGTGCCCGTGTGGCAGCAGGCAACAACGTGGATGACATCCGTCAGCTCTGTACCTATGCTCACCAGTTCTCGGCCAAAGTCTATGTCACCGTCAATACTATTATCTATGACGACGAGCTGGAGGCAACACGTCAACTTCTTCAGCAGATGTCTGATGCTGGTGTTGATGCCATTCTCGTGCAAGATATGGCCATTCTTTCGCTATTCTCTCACCTCTCACCACTCACCACTCACCTCTCATTACACGCTTCTACGCAGACAGACAACCGCACCGTAGAGAAGGTTCGCTGGTTGGCTGGTATTGGTTTCAAAAGAGTGGTGCTGGCTCGTGAGCTGTCTGTCGAGGAGATTGCCGAGATTCATGCGCAAGTGCCTGATGTGGAGTTAGAGGTATTTGTTCATGGTGCCCTTTGTGTCAGCTATAGCGGTCAGTGCTATGCTTCGCAGTATTGCTTTGGACGCTCTGCTAATCGTGGTGCCTGTGCACAGGTGTGTCGTATGAAGTTTGACCTCGTCGATGCCGATGGCCGTGAACTGGAGCATCAGCGTTACCTTTTGTCGCTCAAGGACTTAAACCTGTCTGCCCACTTGGAGGAACTTGCTCAGGCGGGTGCTGCGTCGTTCAAGATAGAGGGTCGTCTGAAGGATGTTTCCTACGTCAAGAACGTGGTGGCGGCCTATAGTCAGCGTTTGGATAGCATTATTGCCCGTCATCCAGACCAGTACTGTCGTGCGTCGCGTGGGCATTGCACCTATACGTTTACGCCCAACCTAAAGAAGACGTTCAATCGTGGCTTCACAACCTATTTCCTGCACGGCCGTCAGCCTGACATCTTTTCGCCCGACACTCCCAAGGCGATGGGTGAATTTGTGGGTACCGTCAAGGAGTTGCGTCGTGACTCGTTCAACGTGGCAGGTACGGCATCCTTTGCCAATGGCGACGGACTGTGCTTCATTAATCAAGAACACGACCTGGAGGGCTTCCGCGTCAATCGTGCGGAGGGCAACCGCCTCTATCCTCAGCAGATGCCGCGCAACCTGCGTCCGGGAATGGCTCTCTATCGCAATAACGATATGGAGTTTGAACGCCTGTTGGCGCGTCAGAGCAGTGTACGTAAGATACCTATTACGATGTATCTGGAACCTACTGCCGAGGGCTATTCTCTCTCTGCTGAGAGTGCCACAGCCACCATCCAGTGTGAGCACCAACAGGCCGAGAAACCTCAGCGTGACAATATTATTCGCCAACTTTCTAAATTGGGTGGTACACCCTACGAATGTAGTGGGGTAGAGATGCCCGCCGACTTCAACGCCTTTATCCCTAGCAGCATGCTGGCAGAACTACGTCGCCAGTTGGTGGAGGCAATGAAGACTAAGCCTCTCAATCCTATAACGCCTATAGACCCCATTAGTCCCATTAGTGCTCCTCACTATACCCACTCCTATCTTTACAACATCGCTAATCACCTATCTGCCGACTTCTACGGCATGAAGGAGAAGACCGCTTTCGAACTACAGGGAGGCGATGGCCCTTTGATGCAATGCCGCCATTGCTTGCAGTATGCGATGGGCTACTGCGTGAAGCATGGTGGTCAGAAGCCCACCTATAAGTTTCCACTCTATCTGCGCCTGGGTGATGGTCGTCGTTTCCGCTTGGAGTTTGATTGCAAACATTGTCAGATGAATGTCTATGCAGAGTAGAAGTGTGATATATATTGTCCTGTGTCTGTTGCTGACTGCGTGCTATAACCGCGGTCAGCAGACGCCTGACGCCTGGGACCTGACGGAGCACCAGATAGACTCCATCTCGTTCTCCACGACGCATCATTATACGCAGAACTACAACTTTATGGTCAATGCAGAGCGCTTGCCCTTGGCCGATGCGCTGCCTGATATGGCGTTCGACACGCTGTATGTGGTGCGTGGCGAGCGTATTGTGGTGGCTGACATCCAGCAAGTTCCTGCCGACACCATTGACTCAGTATGGGTCAAGGTGGCGCGCGACCAGATTACGCAGGGCTGGATTCGTGAGAGCGAACTCTTGGCAGGTGTCTCGCCTGATGATCCCATCTCACAATTTATTGA
Organism: uncultured Prevotellaceae bacterium; assembly: GCA_900316265.1. Taxonomy (GTDB): domain Bacteria; phylum Bacteroidota; class Bacteroidia; order Bacteroidales; family Bacteroidaceae; genus Prevotella. The sequence continues at coordinate 25,734 of ONCH01000005.1, forward strand.
TGTATTCTCCGATGTCCACCTCCTCGTGTTCCTCGCTATCTGCGTCCTCGTGGGTGGAGCCTACGCTATGCGTAAACTGTTGCGTCGTAAGGCCTATATTGTCCATTTCCACGACATCGATTCGTGGTATCCCACCATACTCTGCCTGCTCATAGCGATGTCCGCTGCACTCTATGCCAGCATCCAGATGTTTGGCGCCGAGTCCTGGCGACACTACTATTTCCATCCCTCGCTGAACCCCTTCGCCCTGCCGTTCCACCTAGGCTTGTTTGTTGCTTCCGTGTGGGCTATCATCATCGTAGCCGTTGCGGCTCTCGACGATGTCCGCCACCAGTTGTCCACACTCGATGCCTTGTTGTACCTCTCAGGACTCGCTGCTGTCTGTGCCGTCGACTATGTGGTCTTTAGCATCTTTACACTTTACTACGTCGGCTATCTCCTGCTTGTGGCATACATTGCCTTTGCCGTATGGTGTTACCTGCGTCATCCCCACTACCGCTACCGTTGCGGCCAGTGTGGGGCCAAGCTGAAGCAGAAGGGCACCTGCCCCCATTGTGGCACGGTGAATGCATAACTTATTTTCAGCCTAATAAGCATCAAAAACCAGCCTAATACGTGCGCATATTAGACTGATACGCAACCGTATTAGGCTGATAAATAAAGAACAAAGGAATCCTTTGTGTTACGTTATTTCTTCGCGTTGATGCGACTCTTGATTTTGTCGACGTAGGCATCGATGCCGGCAACAGCGACGATGTTGACAACATCGCGGACGGAAGCACCAAAGTCGATGAAGTGGATGGGCTTGTTCAGTCCCATCTGAATCGGGCCAATAATCTCCACGTCGGCATCGAGCATCTGCAACATCTTGTAAGAGGAGCGTGCTGACGTCAGGTTGGGGAAAACGAGTGTGTTGACCTTCTTGCCCTTCAGACGAGTGAACGGATACTGCTCGTCGCGCAGTTCCTGATCGAGGGCGAAGCCCAACTGCAACTCACCGTCGATGGGCAGGTCGGGGAATTGCTGCTGCATGATTTCCACAGCACGGCGCACCTTCTTGGCACCGTCGCTCTGTGAGGAACCGAAGTTGGAGTGGCTCATCATGGCGACAACGGGTTTCTCATTGAAGAAACGTACGCTGGTGGAAGCCAGTTTAGCAATATCGACAAGGGCGTCGGTATCGGGATTCTCGTTGACTAGGGTGTCGGCAATATAGAGCGTTCCCTTGGGCGAGTTGATGATATGCATAGTGCCGAAGTGCTTGAACTCCGGACGGATACCAATGACCTCGTTGACAACTTTGATGGTGTTCGAATACTTAGTGTAGAGACCGGTGATGAAGGCGTCAGCTTCGCCCGTCTCGACCATCATCATACCAAAATAGTTGCGCTCGAACATCTTGTCGTTAGCCTCCTGATAGGTGTAACCCTCGCGCTGGCGCTTCTCAGCCAGGATGCGAGCATAACGCTCACGACGTTCCTGCTCCGATGGGTGGCGCAGGTTTACAATCTCGATGCCTTCTAGCGAGAGGTCCAGTTCCTTGGCCATCTTGGCGATGACCTCGTCATTACCCAGCAGGATGGGCAGACAGATGCCCTCGCTCTTAGCCTGTACGGCGGCTTTCAGCATGGTGGGGTGAACGGCTTCAGCGAAGACTACGCGCTGTGGATGGGCAGCAGCGGTAGCGTAAAGCTTCTGTGTCAGCTTGGTCTCCTGACCCAGCAGTACGGTGAGCGACTGCTTGTACTTGCTCCAGTTCTTAATCGGCTTGCGAGCCACACCGCTTTCGATGGCTGCCTTGGCAACAGCTGCACTGACCTCAACGATGAGTCGTGGGTCAACGGGTTTTGGAATGAAGTAGTCGCGGCCAAACTTCAGGTTGTTGACCTTATAGACGTCGTTGACGACATCGGGTACGGGCTTCTTGGCCAGGTCAGCGATGGCGTAAACGGCGGCCAGTTTCATCTCCTCGTTGATGGCTGTAGCGTGAACGTCAAGGGCACCGCGGAAGATGTAGGGGAAGCCGATGACGTTGTTAATCTGGTTGGGATAGTCGGTACGACCCGTTGACATCAGCACGTCGGGACGCGCGGCCATTGCATCCTCGTAAGAGATTTCGGGTACGGGGTTGGCGAGGGCGAAGATAACAGGGTCTTTAGCCATCGAACGAACCATATCCTGACTAAGCACGTTACCCTTTGACAGTCCAACGAAGACGTCTGCATCCTTCACAGCCTCTGCCAGTGTGTGGATATCGGTGCGCGAGGTGGCAAAGAATTTTTTCTGCTCGTTTAGGTCCTGACGGTCAATGGAGATGACGCCCTTCGAATCGAGCATGACGATGTTCTCCTTCTGGGCACCGATAGCCATATACAGTTTGGTACACGAGATAGCGGCAGCACCAGCGCCGTTGACCACGATACGCACTTTCTTGATGTCCTTCTTGATAACCTCCAAAGCGTTCTTCAGTCCAGCGGCAGAGATGATGGCCGTGCCGTGTTGGTCGTCGTGCATGACGGGGATGTCGAGGGTTTTCTTCAGGCGCTCCTCAATGTAGAAGCACTCAGGCGCCTTGATGTCCTCCAAGTTAATACCGCCAAAAGTGGGAGCGATGCGCTCTACGGCCTCGCAGAACTTCTCCGGGTCTTTCTCGTTGACCTCGATATCGAAGACGTCGATGCCGCCATAGATTTTGAAGAGCAGTCCTTTACCTTCCATCACAGGCTTGCCGCTCATGGCACCAATATCGCCCAGACCCAATACTGCTGTACCGTTTGAGATAACAGCCACCAGATTGCCCTTGTCGGTATATTTATAGGCATCGTCGGGGTTCTGCTGAATTTCCAGACAGGGGTAGGCGACGCCCGGCGAATATGCCAGCGAAAGGTCTGTTTGCGTACGATAAGCCTTGGTGGGCTTTACTTCAATTTTACCTGGACGGCCAGCTTCGTGATAAGCCAAAGCTGCTTCTTTCGAGATCTTTACCATTTTAGTTGTTGTGTGTATTATTACTGTAGTTTTGAGAATAATCAAAAATTCGACGCAAAAGTAATAAAAACTCTGCAAAAACGTGCCGTTTTTTAATCTTTTTAGTAACTTTGCACCGTAAAATTGATAAATATGCAAGTTTTGAGAGAAACAACAGCCTATCGAACCGCTTTACGTGAGCGCATCATTGAGAAAGCCATGCAGGATTTTTCGACGAATGGCATTCGTGCCGTGAAGATGGATACTTTGGCTACTGAACTAGGTATCTCAAAGCGCACGTTGTATGAACTCTTTGAAGACAAGGAAACGTTGCTATTCGAAGGTATCAAGGTTTATGGCGACCGTAAGCGAGAGTATTTGCAAAGCTACGCAGAGGAAGGGCATGACGTGATAGACATCATTATGGAGGCCTACCGTGTGAAGGTGGAGGAAGTGCGTGCGGTGAATCCCAACTTCTATCTCGATCTGATGAAATATCCGAAGCTGGCTCAGCACATGAAGAAGGCGCAGCAGAAGTCGCGCGAGGGATTCCTGACATTTATGGAGCGCGGAGTCAAGGATGGCTATTTTCGCAAGGATGTCAACTACGAGCTGGTGCCCCACATCTTTGATGCCCTTGGTCAGTATATCCTTTCCAACAGCCTGGTACAGCAATATACCGTTGAAGAATTGTTCTCCAACTGTTTTATGATAGCCTTGCGTGGATTTTGTACCGACAAAGGTTTGCACACCATCGACAGACTGATGGCTGAAGCTAAATCTGAGTAAACGATAACGGCATCAGTTCCTTGATGCCATCCATGACGTAAGTATGGTCTGTACCGTAGAGCAAGATGCGGACAGGGTGCTTGAAGCGCGTCTCTGTCTCAATGAGCACCTGGCGGCAGGGACCACACGGACTGGCTGGCTCGGCCAAGAACTCTCCCTTACTGTTGCGGACGGCAATAGCCAGCATCAGAACAGGCTGGTCGGGATACTGGGCACCAGCAGCAAACAAGGCGCTACGCTCGGCACAGATACCAGCAGGGAAGGCGGCATTCTCCTGATTACATCCAGGAACGATGACACCATTCTTCAATAGAAGGGCAGCGCCCACGTGGAAGTGAGAGTAGGGGGCATAGGAGTTATAGGTTGAAGCCTTGGCTTGCTCAATAAGCTCACGTTCCTGATCGGTCAATTCAGAGAAATCGGCTGAGTAGATAGTAGATTTTAGGGATAGTTCTTTCATAATACTTCGATTTTTGTTGCAAATATAATTATTTTTCTTTACTTTTGCACAAAAATTGAAGAAAAAAGTATGAATCGCACCATATTTTTTGTTTGTATGCTCGTTTGGGGGCTGTTTCCTGCCTCTTCCCATGCTATTTCCTGGAACAAAACTTATCAGGACTATTTTGACTATTATAAGGATATTGCCATTAGTCAGATGCATGAGTTTGGCATCCCTGCCAGTATCACGCTGGCACAGGGCGTGCTGGAGTCGGGAGCGGGCAATAGCGAGCTGGCCAGAAAAAGTAACAACCATTTCGGCATTAAGTGCAACGGGTGGACGGGTAGAAAAGTCTATCATGACGATGACGAGCGTGGTGAGTGCTTTCGTGCCTATGACAACGTGCTGGATAGTTATCTGGACCACTCGCTGTTCTTGAAGAATAGTAAGCGTTATAGTAGCTTGTTTCAGTTGAAGAAGACCGACTACAAGGGCTGGGCTAAGGGATTGAAAGCCTGTGGCTATGCCACCAGTCCGACCTATGCTTCGCGTCTGATAGAAATTATCGAGCTCTATGACTTACACAAGTATGACAAGGGTGGTAGTGCTACCGTTGAGGTGTTGCCATCACTGGCTCGTCAGTCTTCATCACAAGTCGCTTTGCATAAGGTAAATAAGTTTAATGACAATCTCTATGTTATTGCACGTAAGGGAGATACTTTCCGCTCTGTAGGTGCTGATGTTGGCGTAAACTATCGCCAATTGGCTAAGTTCAATGAGCGCGATAAGGATGATGTGCTGGAAGAGGGCGAGTACGTATGGCTGAAGAAAAAGCGCCGTCATGCACCCAAGGAATACAAGGGATATGTCTATCGCGTGGAAGCTGGCGAGTCAATGTACAGTATCGCCCAGCGCTTCGGCATCCGCCTAAAGAATCTGTATAAAATGAACAATTTGTCGCCCGACTACGTCATTCAAGTTGGTGACCCGTTGAGAATCAGATAAGCAAAAGGGTGTATTATTCCTTGAGCAACTTGTCAAGGAAGTCGTCGAGGTCTTTGTCGAGGTCCACCATCAGCTCTTCATGCAGAATGGCGGTATCGTCATCTACCAGATAGAGCTCTTCGAGGCTCTCCTTGTCTTCGTCTTCCAGCACAAACGAGAAGGGCTTCAATATTGCCATCTGCTCAATCTTGCTCTTCTGCTTGTGCAGGGTGGTACGTAACGTGGCAGCAACCTCCTGATAAAAATTATCGTCCTTGTTATCTATCCATTGCTCCACGACACAACGGTTCAACTCGTTGTCATCATCGTCAAAAGACATCAATTCACCCGTATCCTGATTGACGCGCAAGTGGATATCGGTCAGCAGGGTTGCTTCCTCGGCAGGAGGAAATTTCTCGATAGTTTTACGGATGGCACGTTCTGCCTCTTGAAATGTTTGTTCGGTTGCTTTCATGAGCTTTGGATTGTTTAGACGATACAAAAGTACACAAAAGATGGGATAATTGCAAACGATTACGACTTTTTTTTCAAAATTTTCGTAATTAGTAATTCATTATTCGTGATTTCTTCGTATCTTTGCAATTGCAAACTCGAGATTGCAATACTAATGAATCAAAGAATCACTCATTCGGGGGTCGTTGACAGCATGGAGGACGGTTGCGTACATGTGCGTATCGTCCAGACTTCTGCTTGTGCAGCCTGTAAGGTTGCTGGCTATTGTAATGCCGCCGAGTCGAAAGAGAAGATGATTGATGTGTTTTGCGATTCAGTTACAGCATATAAAGTCGGACAGCAAGTTACCGTTTCTACCTCTGGACAGGTGGCTGCCAAGGCGTTGCTGTGGGCTTTCGGTGTACCCTTCGTGCTGCTGATAGTGGTGTTGGTACTGGTGTTGCTGTTGACGAACAATGAGGGATGGGCTGCACTGGGTGCTCTGATGGTGCTTGCACCTTATTATATAGTGCTATGGCTGTTGCGTGACAAAATGCGCGAGCAACTGGCCTTTCGGATTGAATAAATAACAAACTAAAACAAATATTTTAAGATTTATGGATTTTATGTTAATTGCAGTAGCAGTATTGGGAGCCATCGGACTGATAGCTGCCTTAGTACTGTTTGTCTGCTCCAAGAAGTTCTACGTCTATGAAGACCCGCGCATTGCCCAGGTGACGGAGCAACTGCCCGGAGCCAACTGTGGCGGATGCGGCTTCGCAGGATGTGGCGGTCTGGCTGATGCACTGGTAAAAGGTGCTGACGCTGGTAGCCTCGACGGGCTGATGTGTCCTGTGGGCGGACAAGAAGTAATGGGCAAGGTAGCCGACTTGTTGGGAATGGCTATTGCCAATGGTGAACCGCAGGTTGCCGTCGTGCGTTGTAACGGAACATGTGCCCTGCGTCCGAAGATTGCGGAGTACAGCGGTCTGCGCACGTGTGCAGCGATGAACTCTTGTGGTGCTGGTGAGACAGCCTGTGGTTTCGGCTGTCTGGGCTGTGGCGACTGTGTTGCCGCTTGTCAGTTTGATGCCATCCACATGAACCCAGAGACCGGACTCCCTGAGGTTGACGAGGAGAAGTGTGTGGCTTGTGGGGCTTGCGTCAAGGCTTGTCCACGCAACATCATTGAGCTGCGTAAGAAGGGCCCGAAGGGTAGGAGAGTGTTCGTGTCTTGTGTCAACAAAGACAAAGGACCTGTAGCCATGAAGGCTTGTAAGGCTGCTTGTATCGGTTGTGGCAAGTGTGCGAAGGAGTGCCCGTTTGGTGCTATCACCGTCGAGAACAACGTGTCGTACATCGACCACACAAAGTGCCGTCTGTGCCGTAAGTGTGTGGCTGTTTGTCCCACAGGTTCTATCCACGCCGTGAATTTCCCTGCACCTAAACCTAAAGAAGAAAAGGAGGCCGAAGCATGAAGATAAAGACATTTAGTATCGGTGGTGTACACCCCGAAGAGAACAAGCTGACGCATGAAGTGGCTACCAAGGTGGCTGAGCTTCCCAAACAGGCCATTTTTCCATTGGGTCAGCATATTGGTGCCCCTGCCAAACCTGTTGTCCAGAAGGGCGACAAGGTAAAGGTGGGCACGATGATTGCCGAAGCAGGTGGCTTTGTGTCGGCTCCTATCTATTCATCGGTTAGCGGTACCGTTTTCAAGATTGATACTGCTATCGATGCGACAGGCTATCGCAAGCCAGTTATTATTATTAATGTAGAGGGCGACGAGTGGGAAGAGACTATCGACCGCTCTGACAAGTTGGAACTGGTGAAGGACCATCCTGAGCTTACTCCTGAAGAAATCGTGGAGCGCATCAAGACCGCTGGTGTTGTCGGTATGGGTGGTGCCTGTTTCCCCACCTTCATCAAGCTATGTCCGCCACCTACGGCCAAAGCTGAGTGTGTCATCATCAATGCTGTGGAGTGCGAGCCCTATATTACCGCTGACTACCGCCTGATGATGGAGCATGCTGATGAAATACTGGTGGGCTTGGAATTGCTAATGAAGGGTGCTAAAGTGACGAAGGGCTATATCGGTATTGAAACCAACAAAATGCCTGCTATCGAGTTACTTACCCGTAAGTGTGCAGAGGTGTTCGGTACCTCCGAATACAACGTAGAGGTTGTGCCCCTGAAACAGCGCTATCCGCAGGGCGGTGAGAAGCAGCTCGTAGATGCTGTCATCCAGCGTCAGGTGCCTGCCCCTCCCGCTATTCCTGTCAACGTGGGTGCCATCGTGCAGAACGTGGGTACGGCATTTGCTGTCTACGAGGCTGTGATGAAGCGTAAGCCACTGTTTGAGCGCTATACCACTGTTACGGGTAAGAAACTGCAGAACCCTGGCAACTTCCTGGTTCGTATGGGAACGCCCATGAAGGACCTGATTGACGCCTGCGGTGGTATGCCTGAGGGCGACAACAAGCTGTTGGCTGGTGGTCCAATGATGGGTAAGGCACTGACAAGTGTCGAGGTGCCCATCTGCAAGGGTACTAACTCTGTGACGATTATCTCTGACGAGGAGGCTTTCCGCAAGGAACCACAGCCCTGCATCCGTTGTGCCAAGTGCGTCAGCGCTTGTCCAATGGGCTTGGAACCCTATCTGCTGGCTAAGCTTGCCGCTGTCAAGAATTGGGAGCGTGCTGAAAAGGAAGAGGTTGTCAGCTGTATCGAGTGTGGCTCGTGCCAGTTCACGTGTCCTGCCCACCGTCCACTGCTCGACAACATCCGTCAGGCTAAGGCTACTGTTATGGGAATTATCCGCGCTCGTGCGGCTAAGAAATAGTCAAATTGTGAAATAGTCAAATTGTGAAATAAAACAATGGGAAAATTAATCGTTTCATTATCGCCTCACGCACACGGAACGGATAGCGTCGAGAAGAACATGTACGGGGTCATCATCGCCCTGCTGCCTGCATTGCTCGTATCGTTCTGGTTCTTCGGCATTGGCTCAGCCATTGTCTGTGCAACGAGCGTCGTGGCCTGTGTCTTCTTCGAGTGGGCCATCAATAAATACATCCTCAAGAACGAGCGTAACACCATCATGGACGGTTCGGCAGCCCTGACGGGTCTGCTGCTCGGCATGAACCTGCCCTCCAACCTGCCTATCTGGATTATCATCATTGGTGCGTTGTTCGCCATCGGTGTGGCTAAGATGACATTTGGCGGATTGGGCAACAACCTCTTCAATCCTGCACTGGTAGGTCGTTGTGCCTTGCTGGTGGCTTTCCCTGCTCAGATGACAACTTGGCCGAAAATAGGACAACACTGGTCTTATCTGGACGCAGAGACGGGTGCTACGCCGCTGACTATCATGCAGGATGCCATCAAACATGGCGACGCTTCTATTCTTGACCAACTGCCCTCGTCGCTCGACCTGTTCCTCGGTAACCATCCTGATGGTGCTGGTGCGATGGGTGAGATCTGTGCACTGGCGCTGCTGTTGGGTCTGGCCTACATGCTGTGGAAGAAGATTATCACATGGCACATCCCCGTCAGCATCATCGCTACGGTCTTCGTGCTTAGCGGCATCTGCCATCTGGCAAGTCCTGTCTATGCAGACCCCGTCAGCGTCATCTTCTCGGGTGGTCTGATGCTGGGCGCCATCTTTATGGCTACCGACTACGTCACCTCGCCGATGACAGCCAAGGGTCAGCTTATCTATGGTGTATGCATCGGTTTTCTGACGGTGGTTATCCGTAACTGGGGTGCCTATCCTGAGGGTATGTCGTTTGCCATTCTGATTATGAATGCGTTCACACCGCTCATCAACACTTATATTAAACCAAAACGTTTCGGGGAGGTCGCAAAATGAAGAAGCTTGAATCATCATTACTGAATATGACGCTGGTGCTCACGTTGGTGGCAGTCGTCATGGGTGGCATCCTCGCCTTTGTGAACCATCTTACGGAAGGTCCTATTCAGGAACAGAAAGACAAAGCGCTGGCAGATGGCATCAAGGCTGTCATGGTTTGCAACGATTTAGTCGTTGCTGAGCCTGTAGAGGTCAAGCAGACTGTTGATGGCAAGGAGCACACCTTTATTATATATAATGTGAAGGACGCTCAGGGTAAGGATCTTGGTGCTGCCGTTCAGTCTGTTACTATGGGCTTTGGCGGCGACTTGAAAGTGCTCGTTGGTTTTGATTCTGAGGGAAGCATCCTCGGATATACTCTGTTGGAGCATGCTGAGACGCCAGGCTTGGGTGCCAAGGCTGACCAGTGGTTCCAGAGGGGTCAGAAGGGTGACATCATCGGTAAGTCGCCTGCTGAACCGCTAACCGTTTCGAAAGATGGTGGACAGGTGGATGCTATTACCGCTTCTACCATCACCTCGCGTGCCTTCTTGAAGGCTGTCAACAATGCTTACAACGCATACAAAGTTACGCCGACTGACGGTGAGACTGGTGCAACAACTAAAGAAAAGGAGGAATAAGATATGAACGCAATACAAATCATCAAAAACGGCATCGTCAAGGAGAACCCTACGTTCGTCCTGATGCTGGGTATGTGTCCTACGCTGGCTACTACTACCAGTGCCATGAACGGTATGTCGATGGGGTTGGCTACAATGGCCGTGCTTATCTGCACCAACTTCGTGATATCTTGCTTAAAGAGCATTACACCAGACAAGGTGCGCATCCCTGTATTTATCGTGGTCATCGCAGCCTTCGTTACTATCCTGCAGCTGGTCATCAAGGCCTTCCTGCCAGATATCGATGCAGCACTTGGACTCTTCATCCCACTGATTGTGGTGAACTGTGTGATTCTCGGTCGTGCGGAGGCTTTTGCTGCTAAGAACTCGCCTGTAGCTTCGCTGTTTGACGGCATCGGCATCGGTTTGGGTTTCACACTGGGTCTTACTCTGCTGGGCATCTGTCGTGAGATTCTGGGTTCTGGCTCTGTCTTCGGCTTCACGCTGCTGCCTGAGACCTACAACATCCTGCTCTTCGTGCTCCCTCCGGGTGCTTTCATTATGCTGGGATTCCTCATCGCTATCGTTAACAAAATCAGAGGTTAAGTTATGGAGTATATTTTGATTTTCATTAGTGCGATATTCGTCAACAATATCATTCTGTCGCAGTTCCTCGGCATCTGTCCGTTCCTCGGTGTGTCGAAGAAAGTAGATACCTCACTGGGAATGTCGGCAGCTGTGGCCTTCGTATTGACGCTAGCTACCATCGTGACGTGGTGTGTACAGAAGTTTGTGCTTGATGCCTTTGGACTGCAGTATCTGCAGACCATCGCCTTCATCCTGGTCATCGCCTCGCTGGTGCAAATGGTCGAAATCATCCTCAAGAAGGTGTCGCCCGCACTCTATCAAGCGCTGGGCATCTTCCTGCCACTCATCACCACTAACTGTGCTGTGCTGGGTGTGGCTATTCTCGTCATCCAGAAAGACTTCAACCTGCTTCAGTCTGTGGTCTATGCCTTCTCAACGGCTATTGGCTTTGGACTGGCGTTGACGGTCTTTGCTGGTATGCGCGAGCAGCTGGAGCTGTGTACTGTTCCTAAAGGCATGCGCGGCATGGCTATCGTCATGCTCTCTGCCGGACTGCTCTCACTGGCCTTCATGGGCTTCTCGGGTGTTGATGGCGGTCTGAAGGTTCTCTTCGGATTGGATTGACACGATAAACAAATAGAAACAGTGGGGACCGGCCAACCAAGACCAGTCCCCACTGTTGTTTATAGTTTTATTTTTTTATCTTACAATGGGTAGTCCTCGAATGCGTAGAGCACGGTAGAGAGATAGCGCTCACCGGTGTCGGGCAACAGCACCACGATCTTCTTGTCTTTGTTCTCTGGACGCTTGGCTACCTGGATGGCTGCGTAGAGAGCGGCACCTGCAGAGATACCTACCAGTAGACCTTCTGACTGGGCAATTTCACGACCCGTGCGGATAGCATCGTCATTCTCCACGTCAAACACCTCGTCGATATAGTTGGCGTTATAGGTCTTGGGAACGAAACCTGCACCGATACCCTGAATCTTGTGAGGACCGCTCTGACCGCCGTTCAGCACGGGGCTAGACTTTGGCTCTACGGCGATGACTTTCACGTTGGGGTTCTGCTCCTTCAGATACTTGCCCGTACCACTGATGGTACCGCCAGTACCCACACCACCGATAAAGATATCTACCTTTCCGTCGGTGTCGCGCCAGATCTCAGGTCCCGTCGTGGCATAGTGCTTGGCAGGGTTGGCGGCGTTCTCGAACTGCTGCAGAATAACGGCACCAGGGATAGAGTCGCGCAACTCCTCGGCAGCGTGGATGGCACCAGGCATACCGTCCTTTCCAGAGGTCAAGCGCACCTCAGCGCCATAGGCCTTCACAAGGTTTCTGCGCTCCACGCTCATGGTCTCAGGCATGGTAAGGATAAGGTGATAGCCCTTGACGGCGCTGACCAGTGCCAGTCCTACGCCCGTATTTCCGCTGGTGGGTTCGATGATGGTGGCGCCGGGCTTCAAGATGCCCTTGGCCTCTGCATCCTCAATCATGGCCAGCGCGATACGGTCCTTCACGCTACCGCCGGGGTTGAAAAATTCTACTTTGGCAATGACAGGGGTCTCCAGACCCTTTGCCTGTGAATACTTGTTGAGCTCCAAGAGTGGGGTGTTGCCGACGAGCTCGGTCAGCTGTTTTGCAATCTTTGTCATAATCCTTATCCTTTTTAATTAATATAATGTATATTTCTTAGCTGTCATCAGTCAACTGTTATTGTTAACTTTCGATGCTGCAAAGGTACGGTGATTTTTTCATTCTCACAATACCATGAGCATGTCATTTGCATACCAAACGTTTGGTATATTGCTGTTTTTTGTGACTTTTTCTTTGCGTTTTGCCTCCTTTTTCTTAACTTTGCAGGCAGGTACGGGTTGCCGAGGTATGCTAGTTTACCGGACTAATAACGAGTTTTTAATATCTAAATTGAAACTTATGCATCGACATCTTCTCCTATTGACAAGCTTCTTGTTCTCCTCTGTTTTGATGTTCGCAGGAAATAGTTTACCCATCATCGAGATCAAAGCAGACCGAACAATGATTTACCCTCAACGCATGGAACTGACGGGTGAGGAAACGTTGATGGATATCTTACAGTTGGTGCCCGACTTGATGATTGCCGGTTATGAGGATGTCATATCTAATTATAACCTCCGCATCGACAACTGTCCAATGAATGGCGATACGAGACTGATTCTGAGTCAGATGAAGGCCAAGGATATTGCCAAGATCCAAGTGTGCGACAATACGGGTGTGGCGAAGGGAACCATTGGAACGGCTAGAGTACTGGATATCAACATGCAGATGCCTGGTGCGCTGAAGGGGTTCGTGGAAGGCCAAGGTGATTTTGGGAAGAATTTTGAAGGCATTGGCTCCTTGAATGCGTTGTACGGTAGCAAAACGACCGACCTCTATGCTAATGCCTCTTATCGCCATAACGATGGTAATGAGGAATATCTGACGCTGCACATGACGAACCGCTTTGATGACCGTAACAAGTTGCTGACCTATTTCACCCAGCAATATCTTGACCTGCCTTCTGGTACGTCGCGGAAGGTGATGGGCAGGGCGCGCTATTTCCACACTTTCAATGATGTGGGTACAGAACTGCTCGTGGTGGGTGGCTATCAGTATTCCAGCGATCAGAACTATTCCAAGAAGCTGCCGTTGTACATCGTCGAGCTGAATACGCCTCTTTTCTCAGAGCAACTATCGATGATGCTGGGTGTAGAGGGTGATTTCCTCATGACTAACCATAAGAATAGCAACTGGAGTTGGAACACTTTCAATAATGATATCTACCTGCAGTTTACTTATTCCTTGCCCCGTTGGAAGTTCACCGTCGGCAATCGTGTCATGTTCTATGATTACAAGTTTAAGTTTACCGATCTCAGTCAAAAACATTCTGACGTCCGTAACAATGCAAATGCTTGTGTTGTCTATTCGCCCGATAACCGTAATCAGCTGCAGCTGGGCTTTTATCGCAAATACTACAATCCTTCTGTAGATTTTATGAAAGACAGCAATACGCTTTCTGATGAGGAGTGGGCAATCACCAAGGGACGGCTGGAGGAACAGACGATTAACCAGATGAAGCTGGCTTATGCCTATAGCAAGCAGAAACTGACGGTACAGACGGAGGCGAGCTACTATGTTATTGAAGATAATGAGAATTTCGCCGAGCTGGGTGCATCGGCATATTGGAAAACGAATGGACTGAGTCTTGTTGGCGGCTCCAATCTATATATCGTAGAGAGTGGCACCTACGCTTCTGTGCGGTTTGCTCCGATGGTTTATCTTCCTCTTGCATGGCAGATAGGCATGCAGTTGGTCTATTACACCAAGAATTCACCCAAACGTGAGACAACGAGCGTACCCGTCTATGGATGTCTGTCTGTGAACAAACAATTCGGAAGTCATTGGAACGTTGGCATCGACTGGCATGATATGTTCGATGCTCTCTGTAGTGATGCAACAGTTAACAGACATGCCGCCAATTTGAAGCTGCAGTATAGATTCTAATCATTAAAAGAAAGAACGTATGGAAAGTATTCAACTGGATATGATACAGACAGCCGGCATTGGTGCATTGGCCCTCATTGTCGGTATGATTCTTACAAGAAAGGTGGCTTTTCTCCAGAAATATTGTGTGCCGTCGCCCGTAAGCGGAGGCATCATCTTCTCGTTGTTGACTCTGGCATTGTATGGCTGGTTCAACATTGAGGTGTCGTTCGACGGCACGTTGAAGGATGTTTTCATGCTGGCCTTCTTTACTAGCGTAGGTTTCCAAAGCGACCTGAAAGTATTGAAGCAGGGTGGCCGACTCCTAATCATCATGCTTCTGTTGTTGGTTGTCATCATTTCTCTGCAGAACCTCATGCCCATGGGTGTTACCCGCCTCATGGGCGTCGACCCGTTGATAGGTATGGCCGCAGGCAGTATCTCCATGACTGGTGGACATGGCACGGCAGGTGGTTTTGCGAGTGTGCTCGAAGGCATGGGATTACACGGTGCGGGAACTATCGGTATGGCGGCGGCCACCTTCGGTCTGATAGCTGGTTCTATGATTGGCGGTCCGTTGGCAGAGCGGATTATCCGTAGGAAACTGACGCATGAACAGATGCAGCCACAAGACGATGAGATAGACCCAGCAATGGCTGGTATCGAGAGCGATGAGGCCTCTCCAACGGGTCGTACAAAGCGCGTCAGCACTAACGAACAGGAGTTCCAACAATATGCCAAGGCTTCCTATTGCATTCTCCTGGTCATGGGCGCCGGCACACTGATGAGCTGGCTGCTGGCAAAGACGGGCATCACATTCCCCACCTATTTCGGAGCCTTAATACTTGCTGCCGTTATTCGTAACATATTAGGATTCGTTAGCTACAAGGACGAGGGCAAGTGGGAGAAAGCGGATAAGTTGCTGGACATGGAGCGAATTATCAGCGTGGGCAACATCTGTCTGTCGCTATTCCTTGGCATGGCCATGATATCCTTGAAACTCTGGGAACTGCAAAGCCTGGCCCTTCCACTGATCGTCATCCTGGCCTCCCAAGTAGTGATGATGGACTTCTTTGTTTACTTCATAGCCTTCCCCCTGTTAGGTCGCAGCTACGATGCCGCCGTACTCTGTGCTGGCATGTGCGGCTTTGGTCTCGGCGCCACGCCTAATGCCATGGCCAACATGAGTGCTGTATGTTATAAGTACCGCTATACCGTCAAGCCCTTCCTCATCGTGCCCATCATCGGTGCCATGTTCGCCGACCTGCTCAATACCGGAATCATCACTCTCTTCCTAAATATTCTGTAATTATTCTTGCTCGTTTACCACCTCTAAATAAAAACTGAATGGCCGGAAACCGTCGTTGCAGCTGATCATCGCACTCATGGGGTTTTTCATCCATCCGTCGTAAAAGTTGCCCTCACCACGGGCCAGCGATTCCACAAACTCGCGCATAGAGAACCATGCCGACGGACACATTCCTTCGGGTATTTGACCATCGATGGAAATCCACTGCTGGCCCTCCCTGACATCGCAGGTGTGCTCAATCGGATTTTCATACTTCACCATCAAGTCCTCATAGATTGTCTGGCGAATGGCTGTGATTCGTACTTTATTCATATCAGTTCTTGCATAGCCAAACGACTTACGTCGATAGCATCTTTGTCATGTGATTTCTCAATAATTTCCTTCTACTTGCAAAGGTACTCATAATTTCATGATAATTTGTACCTTTATACTGATTATTAGGATAGTTTAGGATTTCAGAATATTTGGTGGTTTCGAAAATTTATTGTATCTTTGTAGCCAAAACAATAAATAGGATATGGCAACAGTAGATGACAAGAAAGTGATTTTCTCGATGGTAGGTGTGAGCAAGACCATCCAGCAGAACCAGAAACAAGTGCTCAAGAACATCTATCTGAGTTTCTTCTATGGAGCGAAGATAGGCATCATTGGTCTGAATGGTGCGGGTAAGTCGACGTTGATGAAAATCATCGCGGGACTGGACCAGCAGTATCAGGGCAATGTGGTGTGGGCGCCTGGCTATACGGTGGGCTATCTGCCGCAGGAACCGCCATTGAACGAGGAGAAGACAGTGAAGGAGAACGTGATGGAAGGTGTGCAGCACGTGTATGATGCACTGGCTGAATATGATGACATCAATGTGAAATTCGGCTTGCCTGAATATTACGAAGACCCTGACAAGATGGACCAGCTGATGCAGCGTCAGGCAGAACTGCAGGACGTTATCGATGCTACCGATGCGTGGAATATGGACTCTAAGCTTGATCGTGCGATGGTTGCATTGAATTGTCCTCCTGGCGACTGGTCTGTGAAGACGCTGTCGGGTGGTGAGCGCCGTCGTGTGGCCTTGTGCCGTCTGTTATTGCAGAAACCCGATGTGCTGTTGCTTGACGAGCCTACAAACCATTTGGATGCTGAGAGCATCGACTGGCTGGAACAACACTTGCAGCAGTACGAGGGTACAGTGATTGCTGTGACCCACGATCGCTACTTCCTGGACGATGTGGCAGAGTGGATTCTGGAACTGGATCGTGGCGAGGGTATTCCTTGGAAGGGTAACTACTCATCGTGGTTGGAACAGAAGAGTCAGCGACTGGCTCAGGAGGAGAAGCAGGCTTCGAAGCGCCGTAAGACGCTGGAGCGTGAGTTGGAGTGGGTGAGGATGGCACCGAAAGCCCGTCATGCGAAGGGCAAGGCGCGTCTAAACTCGTATGAGTCGATGCTGAACGAAGAACAGAAGCAGAAGGAGGAGAAATTGGAAATCTTTATCCCCAACGGACCGCGTCTGGGTAACAAGGTGATTGTTGCCGAACATGTGGCGAAGTCGTTCCCTGAGAAGGAACTGTTCAAGGACCTGAACTTCATCTTGCCACCCAACGGCATTGTGGGCGTCATTGGCCCTAACGGTGCGGGTAAAACTACGTTGTTCCGCCTGATAATGGGTCTGGACAAGGCCGATGCTGGAACGTTTGATGTAGGCGAGACGGTGAAGCTGAGCTATGTGGACCAGCAACACAGGGATATCGACCCCAACAAGTCTGTTTATGAGGTGGCCTCTCAGGGCAACGAGACCATCCGCATGGGTGGCAAGGATGTCAACGTACGTGCATACCTCTCTCGTTTTAATTTCAGCGGTGCCGATCAGGAGAAGAAGTGTGGCGTGCTCAGTGGTGGTGAGCGCAATCGTCTGCACCTTGCCATTGCCCTGAAGCAGGAGGGAAACGTGTTGTTGCTTGATGAGCCTACGAACGATATCGATGTGAATACGCTGCGTGCCTTGGAGGAAGGTTTGGAGGCCTTTGCCGGTTGTGCTGTCGTCATCAGTCACGACCGCTGGTTCCTGGACCGTATCTGCACACACATCCTGGCCTTCGAGGGTGAGGGTAATGTATTCTATTTTGAGGGTAACTATAGCGAGTATGAGGCCAACAAAGCCCTGCGTTTAGGACTCGACGAACCTAAGCGCGCACGATACAGAAAATTAATGGAAGAGTGAAAACTCTTCCATTTTTTAGTCAACGATTTTCGGATACTTGCGTGTCAAGCCGTCCCAACGGAGACGCATGACGCCAAAGAATGCCTCGCCGAAGATGCCACCCGACATCTTGCTGGTACCCTCGCGACGATTGACGAAGATGACGGGTACTTCCTTGATTTTGAAACCAATCTTGTAGGCGGTGAACTTCATCTCAATCTGGAAACCATAGCCCTTGAAGCGAATCTTGTCGAGTTCGATGGTCTTCAAGACGCGACGCTTGTAGCACTTGAAACCTGCAGTGGTGTCGTGGACCTTGAAACCTGTGACGATGCGAACATATTTCGAGGCAAAGTACGACATCAGTACACGACCAATAGGCCAGTTGACGACGTTGACGCCACTGACGTAGCGCGAACCAATAGCCACATCATAACCCTCGTCAGCACAGGCGGAGTAGAGACGGGGTAGGTCGTTGGGATCATGGCTGAAGTCGGCATCCATCTCGAAGACGTATTCGTAGTCGTGCTCCAGTGCCCACTTGAAACCAGTGATGTAGGCTGTTCCCAAGCCCAGCTTACCACTGCGCTCAATAATGAACAGACGGTCGCTGAACTCTTCCTGCGCCATCAGCCCCTTGACGATGGCGGCCGTACCGTCGGGTGACCCGTCGTCAATAATCAGGATATGAAAACACTTTTCCAGACCAAATACGGCACGGATAATCTTCTCGATGTTTTCCTTTTCGTTGTACGTCGGAATGATGACAATGCTGTCGCTTGTATGCATGGTTACGTTTAATTTTGTTGCAAAGATACTAATTAATTCATAATTCATAATGCATAATTCACAATTATTTTGTAATTTTGCACGAAATTGGTATGACGATACAAGAATTGCTGAAGAAATATGCCTTGTTGCCGCAGGTGGGCGCACTGGCAAAGACGTTAGAGAAAAAGTCGCTGAAAACGGTTTTTCTCGAAGGACTTATGTGCTCGTCCGCGCCGATGGTGTTTGGAAGCTTGGTGTCGAAAACAAAATCCTTGACCACAGTCTTCATCCTACAGGACGCTGACGAGGCGGGCTATTTCTATCACGATTTGACGCAGCTGTTAGGCAAAGAGCAGGTGCTCTTCTTCCCCTCCAGCTATCGTCGTGCCATCAAATATGCTCAGCGCGACAGTGCCAACGAGATTCTTCGCACCGAGGTGCTGGCGAAACTTTCTACTCAAACTCCCCTCCCGTTGGGAGGGGTTGGGGGTGGGTTTATCGTCACTTACCCAGAGGCCATTGCCGAACTCGTTGTTTCGAAGAAACAGTTGGACGAGCGGACGGTGGTGCTTAGCGTGGGTGAAACGATAGATGCTGACGAAACGGCACGGCAGTTGCGCAACCTGGGATTTTTGGAGGTAGACTATGTCTATGAACCTGGCCAGTTTGCCCTGCGTGGCAGCATCCTCGATGTTTACAGCTTCAGCAATGAGTTGCCATTCCGTATCGACCTGTTTGGTGACGATATCGACTCCATCCGTACCTTTGAGGTGGAGACGCAGCTGTCGAAAGACAAGTTGCAGCAGGTGAGCATTGTACCAGAACTGTCGATGACTGAGGAGAAGATGCCGTTCCTGTCGTTCCTGCCTCAAGAAACAGTGTTGGTCTTCAAGGATTTCCTGTATGTTCACGATGCCATTGACCGTATCTATCAGGATGGCTTCTCTGAGCAGGCACTAACAGAGCGCTTAGAGGGTGCTACCGAGCAGGAGCAGCACGAGATTATGCAGCAGATGAAGAAAGAGAGCATGCTGATTAGTGGTGCTCAGTTCTCGCGCGATGCTGTTGATTTCCGACGCATCGAGATGGGACATCGTCCGTCAGGTATGCCCGATGCTACTATCTCCTTCCATATCTCGCCCCAACCCCAGTTCCACAAAAACTTTGAGCTGTTGCAACAGTCGTTCGAACAATATCTCGCCGATGGCTATCAGCTCTGCATCCTGGCAGACAGCAAGAAACAGTTGGAGCGTCTGCGCGATATCTTTGCCGAAAAAGGCAGTGTCCTCTTCGACCCCGTCGAAAAGACACTCCATGAAGGTTTTGCTGACAACGATCTGCGACTCTGCGTATTCACTGACCATCAGATCTTCGACCGTTTCCACAAGTACAGTCTGACGTCCGACAAGGCACGCTCTGGTAAAGTGGCGCTGACGCTCAAGGAGATTCAGCAGTTTGAGGTGGGCGACTACGTAGTACACGTCGACCACGGCATTGGTAAGTTTGGTGGTTTGGTGCGTATGCCGCAAGGCGATGGCTACCAGGAAATGATCAAGATCATGTACGAGGGTGGGGGCTCCATCTATGTCTCTATCCATTCACTATATAAGGTTTCGAAATACAAGGCGCAGGACAATGGTCAGCCACCTCGCCTGTCGCACTTAGGCACAGGCCAGTGGGAGCGCATGAAGGAGCGCACCAAGGCCAAGCTGAAGGATATTGCTCGCGACCTCATCAAGTTGTATGCCGCCCGTCGTAGGGAGCTGGGCTTCGCCTTCTCTGCCGACTCGTTCATGCAGCAGGAGCTGGAGGCGTCGTTCCTCTACGAGGACACCCCTGACCAGCTGAAGGCTACCAACGACGTGAAGGCCGATATGGAGAAAGCACAGCCCATGGACCGTCTGGTCTGTGGCGACGTAGGCTTTGGCAAGACGGAAGTCGCCGTGCGTGCCGCTTTCAAGGCGGCATGCGATGGTAAGCAGGTGGCTGTGTTGGTGCCTACCACGGTGCTGGCCTATCAGCACTACCAGACCTTCACCTCACGACTGAAGGATATGCCCGTCCGTGTGGACTACCTCTCGCGAGCCCGTAGCACCAAGCAGACCTCGGCACTCCTGAAAGACCTGGCAGACGGCAAGGTAGATATTATAATAGGTACGCACAAGCTTATCGGCAAGTCGGTGAAGTTCCATGACCTGGGACTGCTCATCATCGATGAGGAACAGAAGTTTGGCGTCTCTACCAAGGAGAAGCTGCGCCAGCTGAAGACCAATGTCGACACGCTGACACTGACGGCAACGCCCATACCGCGTACCCTGCAGTTCTCGCTGATGGGGGCTCGCGACCTGAGCATCATCCAGACGCCACCGCCCAACCGTTATCCCATACAGACGGAGATACACACGCTGAGTGCGGAGATTGTCGCCGACGCCATCAATTTCGAGATGTCGCGCAATGGTCAGGTGTATTTCGTCAACCCACGCATCAACGACCTGACGCGCATCCGTGAGATGATACAGAAGTACGTGCCTGACGCCCGCGTGGCAGTGGGTCACGGACAGATGAAACCTGAGGAGTTGGAGAAAATCATCTTCGACTTCCAGAACTACGACTACGACGTGCTGCTCTCTACCACTATCATCGAGAACGGCATCGACATACCCAACGCCAACACCATCATCATCAATGGTGCCCACCGCTTCGGACTCTCCGACCTGCACCAGATGCGTGGTCGTGTGGGGCGTGGCAACCGCAAGGCGTTCTGCTACCTGCTGGCACCCCCCTTGGCCGACCTCCCGCAGGAGAGTCGCCGACGCCTGGAGGCCTTGGAGACCTTCAGCGACCTGGGCTCAGGCATCCATATCGCCATGCAAGACCTCGACATCCGTGGTGCTGGCAACCTGCTGGGTGCCGAGCAGTCCGGCTTCATAGCCGACCTGGGCTACGAGACCTACGTCAAGATACTGCAGCAGGCGGTGGTGGAGATTAGGAATGAACAACCTACCCCCAGCCCCTCCCGAGGGGAGGGGAGGCAGGGTACTCCAAGCACTGGCAGTAGAAAGGTACAAAGTAATCAATCTCCCCTCCCTTGGGGAGGGGCAGCGGGGTGGGTTCCCGACTGTTCCCTCGAATCCGACCTCGAGCTCTACTTCCCTGACCAGTATGTGCCCTCTGATTCTGAGCGCATGCTGCTCTATCGCGAGCTCGACGGCTTGCAGACTGACGAGCAGGTGGCAGCCTACCGCACTCGTCTGATAGACCGCTTTGGCCCTGTGCCCCACTGTGGCGAGGAGCTGATGCGTGTTGTTCCCCTGCGTCGCATCGGACAGTCGCTGGGTTGTGAGAAGATTGTCCTCAAGCAACAGCGCATGACGCTCTATTTCGTCACACAGAACGACAGCCCGTTCTATCAGAGCGAGGCCTTCGGACTGCTGCTGGACTTCGTGGCCCACAACCCTCGTCGCTGCCAGTTCCGCGAGGTCAACGGCAAGCGCTCCATGGTTATCGGCGACGTGCCCACCATCGAGGAGGCCGTACAGATACTGACATCAATCAACAAGAGTAACTAACTATAAACTATCAACAAGAAACATGAAAAAGAGATTCCTATTAGCATTGCTGGCCACTGTTGGCATGCTGCAGACTGCGGGTGCCGCTGAGCGCCTGACGAGTCCGAAGGGTGACATCGTGGTAGTTGTCGACGTGCAGAACGGCAAGCCCACCTACGAGGTCTCCTTGGGTGGTGTACAATTCCTGAAGCCTTCGCCGCTGGGACTGCTGACCAACCTGGGCGACTTTACTGAGGGACTGACGCTGGCAGGGTGTGACAGCAAGACACAGCACGACGAGTACTGGCTGAAGACCACCAAGCAGAGCCACATCAGCTACGACGCCACGGAGGCTGTATGCCGTTTTGAGAAGGATGGCAAGCGCGTCCTCGACATCCAGTTCCACATCACCGATCGTGACGTGGCCTATCGCTACAAGCTCTATCCCAAGAAGATTCGTGGTGGCGAGACGCTGGTAGCTGTCGTCAATGGCGAGGCCAGCGGTTTCGTCATGCCTGATGGCACCACCACCTTCCTCTGTCCGCAGTCTGGTCCGATGAATGGTTTCGCACGCACCTCTCCCTCTTATGAGACGTCCTACACCCTCGACGACCAGATGGGTAAGAACGGCTGGGGCAATGGCTTCACGTTCCCCTGTCTCTTCAAGACTCCTGCCGGCTGGCTGTTGCTCAGCGAGGCTGGCACGGATGGTGGCTATGTGGGTTGCCGTCTGCTCAATGCTGGTGGCAGCAACTACAAGATTGGCTTCCCCCAGGAGGGTGAGATGAACGGTTTTGGCACCACCTCTGCCGCTGTTTCTCTGCCCTGCGAGACACCTTGGCGCACCATCACCCTGGGCACCACGCTGGCTCCTATCGTGGAGACTACCGTCACCAACGACGTCGTCCGTCCCAAGTACCAGGCTTCTAAGGAGTATGTCTATGGCAAGGGCTCTTGGTCGTGGATTATCGGCATGGACCCCAGCTGCAACTTCGACGAGCAGAAACGCTACATCGACTTCTCTGCCGCTATGGGTTGGCGCTCTGTGCTGGTCGACGCTCTGTGGGACGTACAGATTGGCTACGAGAAGATAGCCGAGCTGGCACGCTACGGTCGTGAGCGTGGGGTAGGGCTCTTCCTGTGGTATAACAGCAATGGCTCCTGGAACGATGCTCCCCAGTCGCCCAAGGGCAAGATGGACAAGTCTGCCGCACGTCGCAAGGAGATGGCGTGGATGAAGGAGAACGGCATCCTGGGCATCAAGGTCGACTTCTTCGGTGGCGACAAGCAACCCATGATGCAGCTCTACGAGGACATCCTCACCGATGCCAACGAGTTTGGTCTGCAGGTTATCTTCCATGGCTGCACACTGCCTCGCGGTTGGGAGCGCATGTATCCTAACTACGTCGCTTCCGAGGCTGTCTTGGCTTCTGAGAACCTCCACTTCGGACAGGGCGCCTGCGATGCTGAGGCTTTCAACGCCTGCATCCACCCCTTCATCCGCAACACCGTGGGCTCTATGGACTTTGGCGGTTCTACGCTCAACAAGCACTACAACAAGGACAACCAGCACGGCACCACGCGCAAGACCAGCGACGTTTTCGCACTGGCCACGGCCGTCCTCTTCCAGTCCAGCGTACAGCACTTCGCCATGGCTCCCAACAACCTCGAGGATGCTCCCGCCTGGGCTGTCGACTTCATGAAGCAGGTGCCCACCAACTGGGACGAGACGCGCTTCATCGATGGCTATCCTGGCAAATACTGCATCATGGCACGTCGCGCAGGCACCAAGTGGTTTGTCGTAGGCATCACCAGCGACGGCACACCCCTGCAGAAGAAGATAGACACCAAGGCCTTCTTCCCCAAGGGCACGAAGCCTACTGTCTATACCGATGCTGATGCTATCGTGATTTTCTAATTAATAGCGGGGAACCGCTATTTGCTCTATTCTGTCAATTTGTCGCTCTTGTGCGACAGATTGGCAGAATTTTCGTTTTGGCATGTACCTTGCATATTGTTGGATGAGCGCCGATAAGGCAATCAAACAAATTAACAAACATGTACAACTTAAAAATATAATTAGGAGGTAACAATTATGATGCCAATGATGAGAACAAACAGTTGGATTCCTGCAGTGTTTAACGATCTCTTTGATACGGAGTTCATGCCAAAGTGCAACGCTACTGCTCCCGCTATCAATGTGAAAGAATCGGACAAAGCGTATACCGTAGAGCTCGCCGCTCCAGGTATGAAGAAGGAAGACTTCAACGTACATATCAACGACGAGGGTAACCTGGTCGTCAAGCTGGAGAGCAAGCAGGAACACAAGGAGGAGGACAAGAACACCCGCTATCTGCGTCGCGAGTTCAACTACTCGAAGTACGAGCAGACCCTTATCCTGCCTGACGACGTCAAGAAAGACGCTATCTCGGCCAAAGTAGAACACGGCGTACTCACCGTCGAACTGCCCAGGGTGGTAGAGGAGAAGGTTAAGGTTTCTCGCCAGATTGATATCGCATAAACGCTGGCAAAACACAAGAATCATCAGCCCTGCATGCCCATGCATGCAGGGCTTTTTCGTAGCTTTTTTTATCGATAACACTCCTGACATAATTACTGATGCTTGTTTATTAGGCTTATAATGCCTCCGTACCAGTCTAATATGCTACCGTATCAGGCTAACACGCATCTCTATTAGGCTGATGGAGGGTTATTACCCCTTTATTGTCAGATTTACACCTCTATATTTCGTCCACTTTTTTATTCTTATGCTAAAAAATAAGAGGTTGTAAATCAGTGTTTTATAATTTTTTACATCAATATTCGTCCACTTTCTACTCCCATTGTCAGAAAGTACAACATTTTTTTAATAATTTTGCAGAAGAAAACCTAACGTCGGGTAAAATCTAACTCATAACAATAACACACTAATTAAACAAAGTATGAAGAAAAGCAGGTTTGTGATGATGTTGTTGACACTCTTCGTGTCTATAGCATCCTACGCCCAGAGTATCTCGGGTACTGTGACAGACGACCAGGGGGAGCCCGTCATTGGAGCTTCCGTCGTCGAGAAGGGTAAACCCCAAAACGGAGCCATCACCGACTTTGATGGTAAGTTCACTATTAATGTAAGTACGGGTACACCTATTATTATTAGCTATGTCGGCTTCGTTACCCAGGAGCTGAAGGCTACTAATGGTATGAAGGTAACGATGAAGGAAGACGCCCAGACACTGCAGGATGTCGTCGTCATCGGTTATGGTGTACAGAAGAAGAGCGTGGTGACCGCTTCTATTGCCAAGGTCTCTGCAGAAGACTTGGACGGTAAGACACGTCTGCGTGCTGAGGATGCCCTGAAGGGTTTGGCAGCAGGTGTGAACGTGACATCATCGTCTGGTCAGCCTGGCGCAAAGTCGATGATTCGCATTCGTGGTATCGGTACGATCAACAACTCTGAACCCCTCTATATTATCGATGGCATGCCTACCGACCAGAATGGTATGGAGAGCGTGAACCCTGGCGATATTGAGAGTATTGAGGTGCTGAAGGATGCTGCCTCTGGTGCTATCTATGGTGCTCGTGCCGCCAACGGTGTTATCCTCGTTACCACGAAGAAGGGTAAGGTGGGTAAGGCCTCTATCAACTATAACTTCTCTTATGGCTGGCAGAGTGCGTGGAAGAAGCGCGACGTAACAGGAGCTACCGACTATGCCATCCTGCAGAACGAGCGCTACGTACAGAACGGCATGGCTCCGCTCTATAGCGACCCCTACAATCTGCTGGATGCCAATGGTGAGGCCATTAAGGGCTTCGGTACCGACTGGCAGGACCTGCTGTTCAACGACAATGCCCCCATCGTACAGCATGACGTCAGCATCAGCGGTGCCTCTGAGAAAATCAACTACTACCTCTCATTAGGCTACTTCTCACAGGACGGTATCGTGGGTGGTAACTATGGCCAGTCAAACTACGACCGTCTGACTATCCGCTCAAACAACCAGTTCAACCTGTTTGATGCCAGCAAGGAGCGCAGCTTCCTGAACAAGCTGGATGTTGGTGCCAATGTTTCCTACATGCGCGTACATAATACTGGTATTGATGCCAACTCAACATGGGGCTCACCCCTTGGTTCAGCACTCTATCTGGCTCCCACACTGCCCGTCACACTGAAGGGTCAGAAGGGTCAGAACATGATTGACCAGTATAGCGCTTACGACCTCTATCGTGATGCCAATGGCGATCCTTACACCATTCCTGGCTATATCGGTTCTTACAACGAGCAGAACAACCCCATCGCCCTGATGCAGGGCAATCCCAACAAGAACTGGAGCCATAAGTTTACTCCTAAGTTCTCTATCGATCTGCAACTGTTCGACGAGTTAAAATACCACTTTAACTACTATGCTGAGCTCTCTTTCTGGGGCTATGAGGGCGCTACGCTGCAGAAGTACTATCTCTCTGGCAACAATAACAGCGACCACACGCAGGCCGTAGCCTATAAGGGCAACAGCACAAACTGGCAGGTGGAGAATACGCTGACCTACGACAAGATTATCGGTAAGCACACCATCAACGTAGTGCTCGGTCAGTCAGCTATGAAGAGCAAGGGCGACGAGTTGGGTGGCTCACACTGGAATCTGGTGAATACCAGCAAGCCCAGCATCAACTACACTACCGGCGGTAGCTTGGAGCTGACCACCGATGCCGATGGTAAGGTAACGGGTGCCAAGAGTCTGGTTAGTGCGTGGGGCGCTCCCTATACAGAGCATCACCTGTCGTCACTCTTTGCCCGTCTGAGCTACAACTACGACGAGCGTTATATGGCTCAGTTCACCATTCGTCGTGACGGCTCTAGCCGCTTTGGTTCTAATAATAAGTATGGTACTTTCCCCTCTTTCTCACTGGGGTGGAACATTATGAACGAAAGTTTCATGAAGAGCACCAACGACTGGTTGAACAACCTGAAGGTTCGCTTCAGCTGGGGTAAGAACGGTAACGATAATATTGGCGACTTCGCCTATACCACACTGACCACAACAGGTGGCAGCAACAACTACTACTTCGGACAGACATCGGCTATGGTCTACGGCTCTAAGGCCAACCGTCTGGCTAACGAAGACTTGAAATGGGAAGAGAGCGAGCAGACCGACTTCGGTATCGACTTCGGCTTCTGGAACAACAAGCTGACCTTCTCAGTAGACTACTATAAGAAAAAGACCAACGGCATGATTATCGACATGCCTATCCCCAGCTACGTAGGCGAACAGCGTCCGCTGGCCAACGTGGGCGATATGGAGAACAGCGGTTGGGAGTTTGAGGTTGGCTACAAGTGGAACATTGCCGACGCTCAGTTTGCAGTGAAGGGTAATGCCTCATACCTGAAGAATGAGTTGAAGAACATCGGTAACGACACAGGCTTCCTGAACTATGGCATCAGCCAGTTTGCTGATGGTGGCACACGCGCTGAGAACGGCCAGCCCTTCCCATTCTTCTATGGTTACAAAACAAACGGTATCTTCCAGAATATGGACGAGGTGAATGCTTACACCAATAGCAAGGGTGAACTCATCCAGCCCAATGCCCAGCCTGGCGACTTCCGCTTCGTGGATGTCAACGGCGACGGTACCATTACCAGCGACGACCGCACTAACATCGGTAATGGCGTTCCCAAGTGGTCATTCGGCTTCAACTTCGACGCAGCATGGAAGGGTTTCGACCTGAGCGTCTTCTTCCAGGGCGTGAGTGGTGTCGATGTATTCGACGCTACCTATCGTCAGGACATCGCATCAGGTAACTATCCCACTTGGGTGCTTGACCGCTGGACTGGCGAAGGCACCAGCAACACAGTGCCTACGCTGGGTAACTCTAAGAACTGGGTTTGCAGCGACATGTATGTTCACGACGCCAGCTATCTGCGCCTGAAGAACATTACGCTGGGCTACACCTTGCCACGTAATCTGACTGCAAAGATCGGCATCAACCGCCTGCGCGTCTATGCTCGTGCTGAGAACCTCATCACCTGGACCAAGTATTGGGGATTCGACCCTGAAATCGGTGCAGGATGGGACAACGACTCACAGAAGCACAATACACAGAATACTGGTGTAGACTATGGTGTCTATCCACAGGCTCGCACCTATACTGTCGGATTTAACATCTCGCTGTAAATTGAAAATTGTAAATTGATAATTGAAAATTGAAGATTATGAAAACCAAGATATATAACAAGGTTTGGGCAGGAGTATTCTCCTTCCTCCTTCCTCTTTCCTCCTTCCTCGTAACATCTTGTAGCGATGACTTCCTGGAGGTAAAGAACCCGACGGGTGAACCTCTTGAAGAATACTATACCAATGAGCAGACACTCAATGAGGCTCTGACCTCTGCCTACGCTCCTTTGCACTGGCCCGACTGGGACAATGTAGCCTATAACGACCTTACCGTAGATGGTGAGATTATGGGTGATGACTTCTGGGTAGGTGGTGCCCACAATCAGGACAACCAGCACTGGCACCGCCTGTTTAACTTCGAGGGTGACGCCAACAATACGCTGGCCACGCTGTGGGGCGACTTCTATAGCGGCATCAAGCGTTGCAATGACGCTATCAAGTATGCTGGTTGGAACAAGGGCAAACTCTCTGACGACTTCATCAACAAGATGGAGATGCAGGCCCGTCTGCTTCGCGTGTACTATTATAATATTCTGTGGCACTATTATGGCAATATCCCCTTCTATCTGGAGAATCTGTCATTGCCTTATACCGCTCCTCAGATCAAGGCCGACGAGGTGTATAACAACCTGTTGCCTGAGTTGGAAGACATCATCGCTTCTAACGTATTGCCCATGCGTTGGTCAAATGCTGAGGCTGGTCGCGTGAGTCAGGCCTTTGCCTATATGCTCTATGCCGAAATGGTGATGTACCAGAATGATGAGAGCCGTTTCCAGAAGGCCCTTGGCTTCATGAAGGAGATTATCAATGATGCTGACTACAGCCTGAATCCCAGCTTCTCAGACATCTGGAAGGAGAGTGGCGAGTGGTGCCAGGAGAGCATCTTCGAGATTAACTATAACGACGACCAGGCTCAGCGCGACTGGGGTACAGCAGCATTGAATGCCGGCGGCACCGTATTCCCCACACTCTGCTCACCCAATGGTTGGGGTGGCGGCGAAGGCTGGGATGGCGGCAACGACGGTTGGGGCTTCCTGCCTATGCGCATAGAAACCTATAACATGTATGCTGATGGCGACCTGCGTCGTGAGGCTACCTGTTGGGACGTTCGTGGCTACAGCTATACAGATCGTTATCAGGATACTCACATCTGGCATGGCAAATATCGTCCACAGTCAGAGAACAACAAGGATTGTCCGACCTCTAAGAACTTGAACTATAACAACAACAAGCGCATCTACCGTTATGCAGAAACTCTGCTGAATGCTGCTGAGTTGTTGCTTCGCACCAATGGTGGACTGTCAGAGGCTACAGGTTATGTGAACGAAGTTCGCGCCCGTGCTGGTCTGGCAGCAGTAGATGGTGTAAGCATCGACGACATCCTCAAGGAGCGCCATCTGGAGTTCTGTGGCGAGGGTAAGCGCTACTTCGACCTGGTACGTGCTGAGGGTATCCCCGGCGCTACACAGAAGGCCAGTCTCGTGCTCGTTCCCGACACCTATGGCTATCGCACTAACTCATGGACTCCCAGCAAGAAGCACATTCCTCTGTCTCAGAGCGAGCTCGATGCTGATCCCACACTGGAGCAGAATAACTATTAAAAGACCACGAATTACCCTAATATAACGAATTATGAAAACCAAAAGAAATATATCAATGAAGTGGTGGAGAGCGGCATCCCTTTCTTCACTCTTCGCTATTCCCTTTGCCTTTCTGATGTCCTGCTCTCCTGACAGTTTCGACGGAGCAGACCCCAACGGCAGACCTACTGTTGATGGTGTGGACTTCCAGATGACTGTAGATCAGGAGACCAACCAGATGGTGGCTACCTATAAGGCTCAGCCTGGTACCTATCCTGTATGGATTCTCGACGGCACCTCTTATTCTACTCTCCCTGAGGTGGGCTATAAGAATGATGAGGCTGGCACGCATACCATTGAGATGAAGCTGGGCAACCGCAACGGCTTTAGCCAGGGTGGCATCAAAAAGACTTATACGTTCAACGAGACCAAGATAGACTATACGGCCGACTTCCGTCGTATTGCCGACAAAGAGTGGCGCATTGCCAACAAAGAGGCTGGTCACATGGGTTGTGGCCCTGCAGGTACAGCTGCTACAGAGTGGTGGTCAGCAGGTCCTGACGACAAGAAGGGCTTTGGCGTCTATGATGACCGCATCACCTTTACGGCCACTACAAAGAAGGGTGGTGGCTATACTTACAACCCTGGTGCTGATGGTATGACCTATGTCAATAAGGGTGTAACTAAATGGAACACCCAGAACGATGATGCTGATCTCGACGTTGCACTCGGTGAGCAGACTGCTACTTGGAACTTCGAGGAACTCGACTGGACAGACGCCGAGGGTAACGTGAGCAAGCAGCGCTATATTCGCTTGTCTGCCAACACGCTGTTCCCTTACATCAGCAGTGATGACCAGTATGCTGACCCCTTGTTCCGCGTGGAGCAGCTGACAGCCAAGAAACTGGTGCTGGTCTATGATAAGCCCGACCGCAGTATTGCATGGCGCTTTATCTTGACCTGCGAGGCTGAAGAAAAGGAGTGGAGTGGTTACGACCCCAACAGTCAGTTCAATATGTGGAAAGGCATTACTCCGACCATGGAGTTCTGGTATGCTCCTGGCTGGTCTCAGATTGCTGATCCTGGCTTTGTGGATGCTGGTAACGACTATACCATCACGCTCCCTGAAGCTACTACCGACCAGTGGCAGGCTCAGGTGAAGTTCCATACTGACCTCACTACCAGTGCTGCCAACAACTACGACTTCTCTGCTGTCTTCAACAGCGACAAGGACCTGAACGGAGCTACTGTGAAGCTGGTGCTTGATGGTGACGATGGCGTATTCTACTTTACTGACCGTATCGACCTGAAGGCTAATCAGGACTATATCTTCTGGAAGAGCGATATGCCTGGTATTGATATGAATAAGGTGATGTTGGTTCTTGACTTCGGTGGTTGCCAGGCTGGTACTATTGTCAATGTCTCTGGCATCGTACTGAAGAACCATGCTGACGATGATGGCACTGTTCCTCCTGGTGGTGACGATCCTGAAAAGCCCACTATGGACTGGGATGTTACCTCATCTGCCAACCTTTGGAATGCGGTAGAGAACGGTAGCGCATTCATCAGCGTCACCCCGTGGTTTGCCAACGATGGTTGGTCACAGATTGGTGACCCCGAATGGAAACACGCAAATGGCGAGTGGACGCTGACCATTCCTGAAGGTATGGGTGGCAGCCAGTGGCAGGGCCAGTTCCCCATCAACACCTCACTGACAGCAAGCAAGAATAAGAAGTACAACGTCTACCTTGTATTGGAGGCTGATCAGGATTGTAATGGTGTAACTATTAAGCTGACTGAAACAGATGAGGCCGATGGTACCAAGCACGACGACAACTTCTTCTTCGCTGATCGCCACGATGTAAAGGCTGATGTACCATTTGTCTTCAAAGCCAAAGCTGTTACTCTGCCTAAGAACGATGCTCATGCCCTGTCGTTGTTCTTCGACTTCGGCGGTTCACCCATTGGCACGAATATCAAGATTAGCAAGATATACTTTGAGGAGTCTGTAGAACTCTCTTATGACGATGCCAACAACCTGTGGAAGGGTGTCGACGAAGGTCAGGACTTTGTCAGTGTTACCCCGTGGTTTGCCAACGACGGCTGGTCACAGATTGGCGATCCTGTATGGGAACACAAAGGCAACAAATGGAGCCTGACCATTCCTGAGGGTATGGGTGGCAGCCAGTGGCAGGGACAATTCCCCATTAATACCAAGTTGGCTACAGCGCAGAACGATGCCTATAACTTCCAGTGCACCATCCTGGCTGATGAGGATTGCAATGGCATTACCATCAAGCTGACGCAGACAGATGAGGCCAGTGGTACCAAGCACGACGATAACTTCTACTTTGCCGATCGTCACGATGTGAAAGCTGACGAGCCTTTCGTCTATACGATGAAGGGTGTTACACTGCCCAAGAACGATGCTCATGCTTTGTCGTTGTTCTTCGACTTCGGAGGTTCACCTATCGGAACCAACATCGTTATTAGTGATATCATTTTTGAAAAAGCAGAATAGAACAATTTTAACTATGAAAAAGAATATGTTAAATACAATGATGCTCTCATTTGTTGTAGCCCTGATGGGATGTGCTGAGAGCGACAAATACAGTTACTATGAAGGTGGGGCGGCTCCTGATGCCGCCATCACCATCTCGCAAGAGACATTCGCTGTGCCAGAAGATGGTGGCACTGTTACCGTCAATGTCACCACAACAGCCAAAGAGTGGGGCGCCTATGCTACGGAGAACTTCATCAAGGTAGACTACGAGAATACCAACAGCTCCAGTGGTACCGTCACCATTACGGTGGAAGACAATCCTACTTCTTATGAGCGTACTGGTGCTGTCGTCATCATGTCTGGCAACAGCCGTAAGAGCATCGCTGTTTCTCAGGATGCATCGCTTGACTCTAATGCTCCCGAAGGTTATAAACTCGTCTGGCACGATGAGTTTAACAGCGGCTCTGAGTTGAATGCCTCCGACTGGACCCATGAGGTGCAGAACAGCGGTTGGGTGAACCACGAGTTGCAGAACTACGTCAACCACAAGACTCCCGAGGGGGCGCTGGTGACGGAGGTACGCAACGGTAAGCTGCGCATCACTGCCTTGAAGGAGAACGGCAAGGTCTATTCAGGTCGTGTCTATGCCAAGGTCCGTGAGGGTTGGACGTATGGCTATATTGAGGCCAGCATCAAACTGCCAAAGGGTAAGGGCACATGGCCTGCCTTCTGGATGATGCCTGTCAACTTCCGCTCATGGCCTGCCGATGGTGAGATAGATATCATGGAAGAGGTGGGCTATCACCCCAACTATGTGTCGTCGAGCCTGCATGCCAATGCCCACGTTCATACCCAGGGCACTCAGGTGACCCACGAGATGCTGTGCGAGGGTGCAGAGGATGATTTCCATACCTATGCCATCCTGTGGACTGCCGACAACATTACCACCTATGTGGATGGTCAGGTACAGCTCTCTTACGACAATACGGGCAAGGGCCGTGACGACTGGCCTTATGACAATCCTTTCTACGTCATCTTTAACCTCGCATGGGGTGGCGACTGGGGTGGTTCCCAGGGTGTTGACGAGTCGGCACTTCCCACCACGATGGAGGTAGACTATGTACGCGTGTTCCAGAAAAATTAAAAAAAATAATACATCATTTAATGCTGAAAGTTCAAAGTATAATCATAGCACTGATGGTAACTGCCAGCGCACAGGCTCAGCAACTGCCCAAGTATCTCGATGAGACGGTACCTGTGGAGCAGCGCATCGACGATGCACTCAGCCGGATGACGCTCGACGAGAAGATTGCTGTGATCCATGCGCAGTCAAAGTTCTCCAGTCCTGGCGTGAAGCGTCTCGGTTTCCCTGACCTGTGGACGGACGACGGCCCCCATGGCGTACGTCCTGACGTGCTTTGGGACGAATGGGTACAGGCAGGACAGACCAACGACTCGTGTGTGGCATTCCCTGCACTGACCTGTCTGGCTGCTACGTGGAATCCCGCGATGGCAAGTCTCTATGGCTCGTCACTGGGCGAGGAGGCGCTCTATCGCAACAAGAGCGTTATTCTGGGTCCTGGTGTGAATATCAATCGCACACCGTTGGGTGGTCGTAACTTCGAGTATATGGGTGAAGACCCTTATCTGGCCTCGCAGATGGTGGTGCCCTATGTGCAGGGCTTGCAGTCGAAGGGCGTGGCATCGTGTGTGAAACACTATGCGCTGAACAATGACGAGGAATACCGCCATCAGGTGAATGTCATCATCAGCGACCGTGCCCTCCACGAAATCTACCTGCCAGCCTTCCGTGCTGCTGTACAGCAGGGTGGGGCATGGGCCATCATGGGTGCCTATAACCTCTATAAAGACCAACACAACTGCCATAACGATATCCTCCTGAATAAGATTCTGAAGCGCGACTGGGGCTTCGATGGCGTGGTAATCAGTGACTGGGGTGGCTGCCATAACACAGAAGAGGCTGTCACCAATGGTCTTGACCTGGAGTTTGGCACATGGACCGATGGCCTGAAGATGGGACGTACCAATGCCTACGACAGTTACCACATGGCAGTAGCCTACAAGCAACTCATCCAGGAAGGAAAGTTCACCACCAAGGAACTCGACGAGAAGGTACGTCGCGTGCTGCGCCTGTTCTATCGCACCACGATGAATCGCCACAAACCCTATGGCTTCCTTTGTTCTGAGGCTCACTACGATGCAGCCAGAAAGATAGCACAGGAAGGTATCGTACTGCTGAAGAATGAGAAGAACCTGTTGCCGTTGAACAAGACGAAAGCGCAGCGCATCCTGGTGGTTGGCGAGAATGCCATCAAGATGATGACTGTTGGCGGTGGCTCGTCGTCGCTGAAAGTACAGCACGAAATTCTGCCCCTCGATGGTCTGACATCAGCCCTCAGCCGTCAGACCTCTACCATCGACTACGCTCGTGGCTATGTGGGTGATACCATCCAGAGCTTTGATGGCGTGACGGTAGGTCGCAGCCTTCGCGAGACCCGTTCGCAGGCTGAGTTGACTGCTGAGGCTGTAGAGAAGGCCAAGCAGGCTGATGTCGTCATCTTCTTCGGAGGTCTGAACAAGAGTGACTTCCAGGATTGTGAGGGTCACGACCGCAAGCATTATGAGCTGCCCTATGGTCAGAGCGAACTCATCGAGGCACTCTTGGCTGTCAATCCCCGTCTGGTGTATGTCAACATCAGTGGCAACGCCGTTGCCATGCCTTTTGCCAACAAGGTACCTGCTATTCTGCAGGCGTGGTTCCTCGGCTCTGAGGCTGGTAATGCCATTGCCGATGTGCTTTTTGGCGATGTTAATCCTTCTGGTAAGCTGCCTTACACCTGGTATCAGCGTCTCGACGACTGTGGCGCACATGCCTTGAAGGCTTTTCCTGGCACTTGGCGTGATGACTACAAGATTATCGACGAGGAATACAAGGAAGGCATCTATGTAGGCTATCGCTGGGCTGACAAACAGAAGATTCGTCCGCTGTTTGCCTTTGGCCATGGTCTCAGTTATACTACCTTTAAGTTGGGTAAACCTGTAGCCGATAAAAAACAGCTGACTGCTGACGAAAAGATATCCTTCACTGTCAACGTCACTAATACAGGCACAAGGGTTGGAGCAGAGACCGTCCAGCTTTATATCAGCGACAAGAAAGCCTCAGTAGACCGTCCTGTCAAGGAACTCAAGGCCTTCCAGAAGGTTTGTCTGCAGCCTGGCGAGAGCCGTGATGTGACACTGACCATCGGACGTGATGCGCTGAGTTTCTATGACGAGGTGAAAGGTCAGTGGACAGCTGAGCCTGGACAGTTTGAGGCACTCATCGGTACTGCTTCTGATTGTCTCATGGGTAAATGCTCCTTTGAATTGAAGTAAGATTAAGTTAGTTAGATAGGTAAAAGTCAGATTGATTATTTAGTATTCCATGAAAAAATGTCTGGGAAGTAGTGATATTTTCCAGACTTTTTTGTATCTTTGCACGCAGAAACCAAGCTAGGATGAAGAAACTACTGATAATATTCTCTTGTTGCTTTTCTCTTATCACTCCTTCTGTCTTTGGACAAAAGGACCTGGCGGCATATTGCCTGCAGATAGATGAGGCCATCGCCCACTCGCAGGACTATATTGCTGCCCATGAGCAGAAGATTGGCGAAGCTCGTCGCGCGTTGACATTGGAGACTACACCCAAAGGGAGATACACTCAGAACTATCGTCTCTACGAACTCTATAAGCCCTTTGTCAGCGATTCTGCTATGTACTTCCTGCGTCAGTGCATCTCGCTGGCTGATGGTATTGGCGACCAGTCTTCTGCCGTCCGTTGCCGTTCGCTGTTGGCTATTCGCTGCTCGAATATCGGTATGTATGACGAAGCCCTCAATATCCTTGACTCCATAAAAGTCCAAAATATAGACACCCTTTCTCTTGGTACCTATTACGAGGCCTACAACAATGTCTATAGCGAGTTGGCCTATTATACCCACCTCGACAACATGCAGCAGTTCTATCATTCCAAGTCTGAGTACTATCAACAACTGATGCTGGCTACCTTACCGCCCACCAGCGAGTCGTGTTTCCTGCGTCGTGAGCAACGAGCTCAGGCTGAAGGTAAGCTCGATGAGGCTATGCGCATCAACGACGAGTGGATGAAGACTGTTGAGACTGGTTCTCACCCTTATGCCCTCGTGGCGCTCTACCGTTATATTGAGTATAAGCTACGTGGCGACAGTACGCAGATGATTCACTGGCTGGTAGAGTCTGTCTTGGCTGATATCCGTAATGCCGCGATGGATCAGGGTTCTATGTGGGAACTGGCCAATGAGCTGATGCTGCATGGCGACATTGACAAGGCGTCAAGCTATATTAGTTTCACCAGTGACTGTGCCAACCGTTATGGCTCCCGTCAGCGCAATTGGCAGATAGCCCCCCTGCTGGCTACCATTGCCAAGAACTATAAGGCTCAGAGTGAGCGCAATACCGCCCAGCTATGGGTGGCCCTCGTTATCATTAGTGTCCTCCTACTATGTATTCTTGGTTTCCTTCTGTTCCTGCATCGTCGAAACAAACAGCTGGCTACTGCCCGTAATGCCCTAAAAGAGTCCAACGATGAGCTGGCTTCTGTCAATGCACAACTGTCTTCTGTCAATGCAGAACTGTCGTCTGTCAACGCGCAGCTGTCGACCGTGAACTCCCAACTCTCCGAGAGCAACCGCGTCAAGGAAGAGTATATCGGACGATTCATGAGTCTCTGCTCGCAGTATATCGACAAGCTTGACAACTACCGCAAGATGGTGAATAAGAAAATGAAGAACAAGGAACTCGAAGAACTCTTCCTCCTCTCCAAATCTACGGAGCTCAAGGAGAAAGAGTTGGAAGAACTCTTCCTTAACTTCGACAGTGTCTTCCTGCACCTCTTCCCCAACTTTGTCAACGACTTCAACGACTTGTTGCAGCCTGAGGTACGTGTACAACCCAAGGAGGATAATCGTCTCACAACTGAAATCCGCATCTTCGCCCTTATCCGTCTGGGCATTGAAGACTCCTCGAAGATTGCCGAGTTCCTGCATTATTCCGTCAATACAATCTATAACTACCGTGCTCGCATCAAGAATGGCGCTATCGGAAATCGTGAGCAGTTTGAACGCCAGATAAAGACGCTGTAAGATAGATAGTCATAATTCTTCTTGCCCAGGGTGGTAGAGGAGAAAGTCAAGGTCTCTCGCCAGATTGATATCGCATAAACGCTGGCAAAACACAAGAATCATCAGCCCTGCATGCCCACGCATGCAGGGCTTTTTTGTCGCCATCGTAATAAAAATCGTGTAAAGTGATACGACTTTCAGTTTTATTTCCTTTCTTGCAAGCAAAAAAGCATAAAATTCGTGACCATACTCCCGATTTTTATATAAAATTCAGGAGTTTCCAAGTTGGTGATGTATGATTCATGATGTTTTCAAACATACAATTCGGTCTAATTTTAATGTTTGCAAACATTTTATTTGTCAAAATTTGGATGTTTGGAAACATTTTACTATCTTTGCAGCCAAGAACAATATATTAAATAAGTATGGAAGACCAAATAAAGGATATTGCTGACAGTTATCTTGCTGTTGACAATATTGAGGTTGGTCACCGAAACCGCATTCCATTATGGATGTTTGGCTTGTTGTATTGATAATTGACACTCTGTGCTATAAAAAGAGCCTCCCAAAGGGAGGCTTCTTTATTGCTCAATCTTTTGCCAGAGGTTGGTGTCGATCTTTACGACGAGGCCTTCTTTCACCCAGCGGTAGATGATGGTCTTCACTACGGGCGACTCGTTGTTGGACATTCGGAGGTTCACCAAGTCCTCCTTCGTGAACTCCTTGGCGAGCGCATCCAGATAGCGGATGTTACCCTTTGAAAGCTGAGGACTCACCGCATTGTCGTGGAGGGCGTCAATCTTGGTACCATAGAGCTGCAACTGATAGTGCAGGCAACGCTCAGCATACCAAACAGCGAATTTGATGGCGCGCTCCGTTTCCTGACGACCTTCCAGCAGATAGGCAATGATGCCTGCTCGGAAACCGTTGAGGGCAGCACGACGACGCAACACATCGAGCGAGTAGCGCAAGGTCTGCAGGTACTCCTGACGCTTCGATTCGTCCCACGCCTCGATGGCTTTGTTGATGAGGGGCAAGTCCACTTCGCCTTCCTCGTCCATCAAGCAGAGGCACTGGCGCTTCACTTTCTCCTCATCTTCCTGGCTCCACACCTTGAACTGAGGCATCTTGGCACCCACCATATCGGGCAATACCACAGGCATCACTCGGCTTACCAGTCCACTCTCAGCGTCTGCAAAGAAGGCTCGGCACTTGTTGGGCGTTCCACACATCACCATGTTGTAATAGAGGGTAACCTTGCCCGAGAACGAGTCCTTCGAGATGCGATGCTGACCCCAGGGCTTGTTGTCGTAGGCCAGACGGAAGAGGTCGTTCTTCTCCGTCCATGCGCCACCCTTGTTGTTCTTCAGCACTGTCTCAATCTCAGGGGCATAGGTAAAGAGGTGCTTGCCCTTGGCATAGAGGGCACGCTCGAGGAATGCCGACACACCGATGTTGGGCTCGATGATGCGAATCTGGGCGCAGGGATTCTCCATTTCCTGACCGTCTTTCTTCGCCAGCGAATATTCAATTTCCTTCTGCCATTCCACTTCGTCCTGCTTGATGATGGGATCCATCAGCAACTCGAACTCAGCGTCAACGAACGACTTGCCAGTAGCCTGAGGCGCCTCGATGTCGACGATGAAGCTGGGTGAGTTCAGCTTTCCGTCACGATACTTGGCACGGATGCCTGTGGCCAGTGTTCCCAACATGGGCATTGCAGCTATCAGTGTAGCCTCACGGAACTCCTCAGGAGCGTGGTCGGACAAGTCCTGGAGAATGCCAGGCAACTCAGCCTCGACAGGAGTGACAGTCGTTTCCTCGCCCTCTGTGGAACCAGCTTCGACGGCAGTCCCCAACGACGAGAGCACCTCCTGCATGATTGAAGGAATACCAGCAGGTCGCGTACTACCAACGGCGCTCTTGATGGTTGCCTGCACCTCGTGGTCTGACAGTCCCCAATGGGGTAGGATTGCGAACATGCGCTGTTCATCGAAGTCGCAGATGAAACGCAGATAGCGACTCATGGTATAGAGCGCCATGTTGCGCTCGCCCTGAGCAGGAGCATCGCCATAACCCAACTTACATAGCAGCGTCTGCACGATGTTCTCGTAGGGGATGCCCTTGTAGTTCATACCCCCAAAGTTAGGGGGCAGGGGGTCTGAACAAGCGCCAGTGCCATTCTCCTTCTTTTCTGTAAGAGGTAATTCCTCTTCCCACTCCGATTCCTCGAACACCGCAGGGTCGAGGAACTTCACGTACTGTTCGCTGACCATGAAGCAGCAGCGGGCTAGGTCGGTGACGTGCGAGTCGTAGCTGACACCCAGTCGTGAGGCCAGACGCTGGATATCTTCCTCGATGGTAGCGCCAGGCGTGCGCCATGCCCAGATGTGGGTGCCACCGCCAGCACTCTCGGCAAAGTACACGATGCGACATTCCTCAAGGAGGTTCTCTTCCCAAACTTTAGCCCAGAGGTCTTCTGTAAGCCCCTTCTCGTCGATGTCGAGGAAGAAGAGTCCAGAGGGTACCGCATCTTCGGCCTTGCGCGTACCATTGTTAAAACACTGTGCAAGAGGCAGCCACACGGGCAGTTCCTTCTTGCGATCCAAATTGTGGTTCTGCTTCACGTCGAGGAGAATCTCGTCGACATGATTCTTCGCCAGCAGTTGACGATAAGCAGCCATGCTCGCCTTGCGAGGCTTGCCACTAAATGAAGTAGACATACAAATCATATCGGCGGCAAAGGTCACAAGGGGTTTTGCACCTTCCAAGTGGGATTTTATAAACTGTAGTGCAAAGACGCGAAGTTATCTGTGGATGTTCGCTAACTGCTTGTATTTCTGATAAATAGCGTTAAAGATTTTTTGCACATTCTCTGCTTCATCGCCCATCCCTTCCTGGATATTTTTTCTAAATGTGCCCACATGCTGCTTCTCAGTCAGCTTTTCTGCCAAATCGTTGTCGGAATGGGCTCCGAAGACTGCACTTTTTTTCATTTCTCCCACCAGATGGCAGAAGAAACGTGCAGTGAACTGATTGTTGTGCGGACTCTTGCGCGTCACCTTCAGATGGGCAAAGATGGTCTCGTCATGAACTAGTTCCTGCCACATGGCATCATACTGCTTTTGCCATGGCTTAGCAACCAGGTCGCCCAGCTTGTTGGCAGCTTCCAGAACTGCGTCGCCCACGCATTGCTGGTCGTTCAGCACCAGTTGTTCGTCGCCAAACTTGCTGGTGGGGTCTAGTTCTCGGGCAATCTCCGACAGGGTAGCCAGATGGAAGATGAAGTGACGTAGGGCATCGTCGTCGAGGTGGGCATTGAGAAATGATTCGTCAAAGGTTTTGCGGTCTGTTGTCCATTTGGCAAACAGTCCGCCAGGCACCTGTCCCAGTTCTGCACGCTCCTTGGTACGCTCCGCTGTCATGATGTCTTTCAACGAACTGCTGTCACTGACCACGCGGAGTGTCTCGCGACGGGTCTTCCAGTACTCCCACCAACGGTTGCTCTCACGCACCTGCACGAGAACATTATTAAATAGCTGTGCCATCGCCTTGCTGTCCCTTCGACGTTGTTGCATCAGACTGACCAACAGGCTGGGCAGAAGCATCAGTATCAACAGCGCTATCAGCATCGTCTGCAGACTGTCGCTCATCTGGCTGTCGAGTGTTTCCAAAGCCTGACGCATGTTCTGAATCTGGCTGGTAATCTCTTCCTGGTTGTCTGCGTCGCCCTCCGTATTGATATTTTGAAGGGTTTGCGCCACCATCATCAAGTCCTCAGGATTCAGGTGCTGGGCACATACGCTGAAGATGTATTGTACGGGCGATATTTGCTGTCGGATGGCCTCCTGCTGGTCTGTGGGCAGTGCTGCGTGTTGTGCCATCGTTTGGACAACAAGGTCAAAGAACGGCATCGCTTGTTGGTTGTCAGATGTCCCGCCCAGCAGTCGTTGTACCAGTGTCATGACCGACTGCCGTATGCTGCTGTTCGATACGGTCTGGCCGATGCGCTCCTGGTACTCGGAGAACAGGAACGCCGTGGGTATCTTGTTCAGCTCCATCAGCGCCATCACAGCACGCTGCATGCGCATCAGGGCTGCATAGATATCTGCCTCTGTGCAGGTGTCCATACCGTCTGTTACTTCCAGTGCCAAGGTGTCCAGCCTTTGTGTGGCAACTTCCCAATGACGGCAGAGTAGGGCAGTCAGTTGCTCTGCGCGCTCGTCGTCAACAATCTTTTTTATTTCTTCTGCTGTCATATTTCTTGTTGTTCGGTCAAGTAGTTCTATTATTTGTATAAACGATTGAATATTAATATATTACACTATTATTATATCGTCCTTTGCTTTTCTGTGGTCACATGGTCACAACTGTGACCGTGACCGTTTTCTTGCCGATATTAGATGTATCCAGC
The DNA here is from genome assembly GCA_900316265.1 of uncultured Prevotellaceae bacterium. GTDB lineage: Bacteria > Bacteroidota > Bacteroidia > Bacteroidales > Bacteroidaceae > Prevotella. The sequence goes on from ONCH01000005.1 coordinate 67,570, forward strand.
GGCATATTAGTTGTATACAGCGGCGTATTAGCTGTATCCAGACCTGTATTAGCTGTATACAGACCTGTATTAGCTGTAGCTGAGGAAAAAGAATAGCATACTTCTCACTCCTTGAACACCATCATGTCGGCTAAGCGCAGGAAGTACTCATTCGACCATATTTCAATATCACGCTGGTCGAAGATGAAACCTCTGACATCCTGCTTCACTGCTTCTATGTCGGTCGTTGACAACTTCTCGTGCAGCAGCTCCATAAAACGCTCCTTGGTGATGTCCTCATCATTGAACTCACGGATGCGCTTCTGCAGGTGTTCAAAATTCAACGGCACACGATTGGCAACATACCATTGGAAGTCGTACCAGTCGCGCCCCTTCACTCTAGTCTTCCAGTTACGATAGAGCAAAGCGTGCATCTTGCCAGCGTAAAGGTCAGGGAGAGTTACACAGCGCACCACAAAGGGATAGGGGCGAGATAAAGGCAAGTTTTCTGTCTCGAAACCCAGTGGCGGATCTGTGTCCATTTCTATTTTTACCTTGACAGTCTTCTTGGTTTGGAACTTGATATCGAAAACCTCTGTATTCTCCTTGAGGAATGCAGATTCTACACGTCCAAACATCTTTTTATCCTTTTTCTGAATAACCACCTCGTGGCCTGCCAGATGAAATTCTTCAATTATGTAGGGAAAGAAGTCTTCCAAATGAACATCGCTGTTTTTCTCTCTGAGTGTAAAGTCCATATCCTCGGAGTAGCGAGGCAACTGATGGAAGAGTCTCAGGCATGTGCCACCATAAAAGGCAGCATGCTTGAAGAACCCTCCACGACTGAGTCCCGCAAGAGCAATCTTCTGCATTACCTCCTGTTCCACATTAGGCGTGGAGGTGTTTGCTTGCTGCTGATATTCAGCAACCATCTGATCATATATGTTCATAGTTTCTTGATGAGTTTAATGAGGTTTTGTAATATTTGCGTCTTTCGTCCCATTGCTATACATTGTTCAATGATACTCGTGTCGAAGTCTTTGAGAGAATCTGTATCGAAGCGCAGGTATTCTTCCAAATACTCCCAGAGTCCCTTGACAGATTGGGGGGGGCGTTTGATGTCATGAATGATACTGTCGCAGAGAGCCTTTTCTGGACTAGCCATAATACATGCTGTGTCGTTATCGTCGACTATTCTCAAACCGATGGGAAAATATGGCGGCGAAACGTGGAAGTATTCAAACGTTCCCAACTTATTCTCAAATCGCCTCGTATGTAGTGTGGTCATAGAACTCATGATGTGTACTTGTTCTGGAATGAGCCCATACCATCTTAAAGCCCATTGCAAGGAAACGTATGACGGGCCATAGATGTGATTGGCACATAGTCGCGCATCAATGGCCTTGCCCGTCACCTCTCCACTGACGACATAAAGTCCACGCTTCAGTTGGATGATATCACCCTCCCTCTCCAATGCATGAATCTTGTCGGCAGGTGATGATAAATCACTATAGCAATCGTATAGCGTTTGCGTGCGAATGGGGACATTTCCGAACTTAAGTAATGGTGACTTCTTCATCGCAATTCGTTTGATTATGCTGCAAAAATATAAAATTTGGTACACATATTCGAAAGATAGTCGAATAAATGTACGAGAATTAACATATTTTGTACAAAATTCAATCACTTCATACTGTAAACTGCACAATGCGTCAGATAGCTCTCTCGTAAAATAAAGTTGCCCTGTTTTTTGAATTTTTTCGCAAATGTGCCTATATTATGCACATCAAATATTTATAATTCAAAAGATAGTGACGATGAGAGATTCCTTTTTTCATTTGAAAGAGTGGTATATGACCACAGAACGGCCTGAGGATTTTGAACAGGTACGTGATTATGTGGTGGAGCAGACCCGAAAGGCCAGCATAGAGCAGATCGGGGTGGACTTAACAAAGCAAGACACGGACGACTTCCAGCAGGGATTCACCATAGAGAAAAGAAGGGTGGGGCAGGATGTGAGGCTGTGCTTCGTATGGTGGGACTTTTCGGAGTGCGAGAAACATGCCGACTATCGCGTGCTGCAAAACGATATCGTCAAGCACTTCTGGCCTGAAATCCAATTCATCAGCTCTGCTTCCGCCAGCCTATTTACTGGCGGAACGCGCAAAAATTGGAGGTTAAGATAAAAAAAGTTGCCCTGTTTTTTGAATTTTTTCGCAAATGTGTCTATATTATGCCCGTCAAACAAAAATTCAAAAGATATGGCAACAACAATTAAAACCAGTTCCAAGAACTACTTCAACAAAATTCAAAAGTACCTCCACAACAAAAGAGTCTTCTTTACCCCATCACTTAACTTAGGGGTCTATGCCCTCACCATCTTTGACCTCTCAGAGGTTGAAACCACCTCTCTCCTTAACAAAATGACCAAACACTTCCATCTCACTAAGCAGCAGGAGCCTTTGGCTCTCGCTGCATAATTTCTGCGTTGGAGATTGCAAAATTATGATAAAAATATTGCAACAATCAAGAATAATGTGTATCTTTGCAGCATCATAACTAAAAACAAATAATTATGGATAAGAAAGAATTGAGCGTTAGTGAATTTGACTTAAAAACGCATTTTATTGACTATTGGGACGAAGTGGTAAGGCAATGGCTTGAGAATGACGCCGACTATTCAAAATTTAAGGACCAGGCTAAAGAGCAAAGTCAGATAATAAAAGCCATAAACGACATGTTTGGGGTTAAACCCGAATATAGGCTTAATACGATTCACATGCCAGAGCCATATTGGGGTGATCCAACCGATTGTTCTATCGTGCTGTTGGACTATAATCCTGCAGGCGGACCGAGAGTAAACCGTCACACTACCATTAGTTGCAAAAGTTGTACAGGCTGCGAGTCGCTTTCAGATAAAGACAAAGATGTAATCCCTTCAATGACATTCATAAAATATGTCGATGAGAAGATAAAAGAAGGTGAACAAGGATACAGTAGTATAGCATTAACTGGTCCTGTGTTTAAAGCAAAGAAGGGCCTTGACTGGTTTTGGGATGAAGATAATGGTTATGAAGGTTACGGTTGGTGGCAGCAGAAATGTGGTTGGCTAGACCATCTTGTGGAAGTTATTTGTGGTAAGGAAGGAAATGAAGAAAAGTTGCCATTTGCAATGGAACTTTGTGGATGGCATTCGCAGAAATGGAATAACGACATGAGTTGGATCGATAACGGTCAATGCCGAACTATTATTAACAACAGGTCCATTCTGCCATTGTTTGCTGCTATGAGAGAAAGTTCGTGTAAGATGGCTGTATGTATAGGTGCTGAATTTAGGATCGATTGGCTGGAGCAGTTCTTCAAGAATAAAATCAAAGATGTAACAAAAGCATTGAGTGATAAAATCATGGAAAACGTCGAGCTTAAAAAGAGTCACGATATCGTTGATAAAGATGGGAAAGTGATATTCGCAGACCTTACCTATACGGTAAAGTACGACGGGAAAGAGAATATACATGTTGATGCAAAATGGAATGTTATCAAAAAGAAGGGAAAAGGCCCTGCTGATCCCGTGAATAGGAATTACCGTGTTTTTAAAATTACAGAGGGCAATGAGAGTTACTATCTACTCAACACCAATTACAGAGGAAGCAATGGCCATCCTGCTGAGCATTTTTGGAAGTTTGAGGAATTACTAATTAATGAGATAAAGAATTTAGATAAACCATGCAAGACTGGAGTAAATATATTGAAAGGCCGATCGTAGAGGTGCTGCCAGAACTGGAAGCAGAGGGCTATCGGGTGACGAGTGATGAGTGTGTCATCTTCGGACAGCGGAACATCGACATTGAAAAAGGAGATGTGGTTGCTGAAATCGTGTGCGTGCCATACGACTACGAGGAGTATCAAGAAGGCAACATCGCACCAGAAGATGCCGACTGGTGGGTGGATGATGTATTTGAAAACGGAGAATCGTATCAAGAAACCGTTTGGTAAAAAAGTTGCCCTGATTTTTGAATTTTTCTCCGAATGTTCCTATATTATCTTCGCAAACCAATAAAAACGAAGAAATATGAAACAAAGTTTGGATGAAATCCTTGAGGAAATTGGCCGTTCATCGTTACTAAGTATCGACGAAGAGAGAGCTCTTTGTAAAGCTGTGCAGGAAAAGGGCATAGACAGCGATGAGATGAAGCAACTGGAAAAGGCTAACATGCGATTCATTGTCAGCGTGGCGGCACAGTATCAGAAGCGCGGACTGACACTCGAGGAACTGATTGAGGCTGGAACGGAAGGACTGAGAAAGGCTGCAATGAAGTATGATACCTCTCGTTGCTTCAAGTTCATTGTTTATGCCGTCTGGTGGATTCGCCAATCGATACTTCAGGCTATTAAAGAAAAGGAAAAATGTGATGAGGAACAGGCTTCCAGTATCGATGATCCCGCCATTCTGCAAGAGCTGTGTGACAAAGGTAACAAGTATGCAGCCTACGAACTTTACCGCAAATGCATGTATGGTGATGAGGAGAATGGTATCTTCATCAACAAACGAGAGGCAAAGCATTATTTTGACCTTGCTGGTGATGTTCCGCAGCAATATGAAGAAGAGTGGGACGATGTCGATGACCCAGGTGAAGAGTACCCAGAGGAATTCTGCTATACACTCACAGGTAATGCCGAAACGCTTGGTGCCGTGGAGACGCTCATTAACGACCTCTGCCAGCAGTTTGGCACTCCTGGTAATGAACTGGGACTCTATGTGCCCCAACAGATGCTGATGAAACTGCTCGTAGGTTCGGATTCCATCTACTATCGTGGCAATGTGATTAGTATGGAACGTCAAGCTCCTGACACGCTTGTCATCACTACTGAAGCAGACAAGGGCGAGCCTCTGCTCTATGCCATGCGCGAGTGCTTCGAGAATTTGAATGTTGAAATGAAATAATAACACCAGACTAACAGAACCAGTCGTAGAAAGTTCTATTTAGAACCGGAGGCTGGCTGGCATCCTTCTAATCCTGTAGTAGAAAGGTCTTGGGATGCCGTTTTTTTATTACCATGAAAATAAAGTTGCCCTGTTTTTTGAATTTTTTCGTGAATGTGTCTATATTATGAACATAACGATTTAAAATTCAAAATATGGCAACAACAATTAGCAAGAAAAACAAGGAGATGACACTGCTACAGGCCATTGAGCATGTGGTAGAACTGGCAGAGGACTCGAAGTTGAGCAAGGAGTTCATGAAGAAGGCCAAGACTGAGATTCAGTTGCTGGCCAAGAGCTATGGTGTCACGGAGAAACAGGCTGTGCTGTTCTGTGTCTGTATGGAGAAAGGTCCTCGACGTGTAGACTATGACGATTTGGCATCGTATCTGGACCTGAATAAGATTGGTGTGCTCAGTTATGCCAGCGACATCGATGCACTGGTGCGTCGCAGACTGTTGCGCTATCGTGATGTGAAGGATGAGGACGACTTCGACATTCCGACAATTGTCATCCGCTGTCTGAAACACAACGAGGTGTATCAGTTGCCCAAGCGTACAGGACTGGACTGTAACGAACTGTTTGAACTGCTGGATATGTGGTTTGAGGATTTGGATGATAACGCCATCTCGCCCAAGGAACTGCGTGAGGAACTGGAGACGCTCTTCAATGACAATCCGCAGATAGGTTTCGTACGTCATCTGAAGGAGTACTATCTGAGAGACGACGACCAGTTGCTGGTGACGTTCTTCTGTCATTGTCTGATCAACAAGGACGATGATGACATCCGCTTTAGCCAGATGGAGGATTTGTATGATAGCAAGAACGAATTCAGCAAGGCGAAGAGCAACCTGCGTAGTGGAGAGCACCAGTTGATGGAGAAGAAACTGATAGAGTATCGTTGTGAAGACGGCATTGCGGACAATACACGCTATAAACTGACGGAGAGTGCCAAACGGACGTTGTTGGCAGAGATGAAGATCAATACGTCGACAGAAAAACTGGCAGATGTCATAGACCCGAAGACGCTGAGTGAAAAGCAATTGTTCTTCCCGAAGGATATTCAGCGACAGGTGGAGGAGCTGGGACGTTTTCTCCAGCCAGAGAACTTCCAGAAGATTCAGGAACGCATGAAGGAGAAGGGATTCCGCAATGGTTTTGCTTGCCTGTTTTATGGCGGTCCAGGCACTGGTAAGACGGAGACCGTCTATCAGTTGGCACGCCAGACTGGGCGTAGCATCATGGTTGTGGATGTACCACGTATCAAGAGCAAGTGGGTAGGAGAGAGCGAGAAAAACATCAAAGCCCTCTTCGACCGCTACCGCGAACAGGTGAAACGAGCCAAGGTGACGCCCATCCTGCTTTTCAACGAGGCTGATGCCATTATCGGCATCCGTAAGAACGGTGCACAGAGCGCTGTCGACAAGATGGAGAACTCGCTGCAGAACATCATCCTTCAGGAGATGGAAACACTCGATGGCATCATGATTGCCACCACCAATCTGCAACAGAACCTGGATTCTGCTTTTGAGCGTCGCTTCCTCTATAAGATCAAGTTCGAAAAGCCGACGGAAGAGGCTCGAGTACATATATGGCACGAGATGATCCCAGATTTGAGCACTATGGATGTACAGACATTGGCATCGAAATATGACTTCAGTGGCGGTCAGATAGAGAATATTGCCCGACACTATATGATTGACAGTATCTTGCATGACAAGAGTGACGATGCGTTGTCGATGCTGATTGCTCACTGCGACCATGAACGAATCGATGAGAAAACATCGCGGAAGATAGGTTTCTGACAATCAGGGAGGTTTGCAGAGCAAGCGAAATTGCAAAATATAGGCTATTTATTTTGCTGTTCGCTTGTTTTTTCGTAATTTTGCAGGTCGAAAACGAATAAATATATAAAATAATGTATAGGACAAAGACATGTGGTGAGCTGAGACTCACCGATGCTGGTCAGCAGGTAACGCTGGCCGGATGGGTTCAGAAGACCCGTAAGATGGGTGGTATGACGTTCGTCGACCTGCGCGACCGCTATGGTATTACACAGCTGGTATTTAACGAGTCGAAGGATGCTGCCCTGTGTGAACAGGCTAACAAGCTGGGTCGTGAGTGGTGTATCCAGGTGACTGGTACGGTCAGTGAACGTCAGGCTAAGAACCCCAAGATGGAGACGGGTGACATTGAGATTCTGGCTGAGAAGCTGAATGTGCTGAGCGAGAGTGTGACGCCTCCCTTCACCATTGAGGACAATACCGATGGTGGCGACGATATCCGTATGAAGTATCGCTATCTGGACCTGCGCCGTAGCTGTGTTCGTAAGAATCTGGAACTGCGTCACCGCATGACCATCCTGATTCGTAACTTCCTGGACAACCTGAACTTCATCGAGGTGGAGACACCTATTCTGATTGGTTCGACTCCTGAGGGTGCCCGCGACTTCGTGGTTCCTTCACGCATGAATCCTGGTCAGTTCTATGCACTGCCCCAGAGTCCACAGACGCTGAAGCAGTTGCTGATGGTCAGTGGTTTCGACCGTTACTTCCAGATTGCCAAGTGTTTCCGCGACGAGGACCTGCGTGCTGACCGTCAGCCTGAGTTCACGCAGATTGACTGCGAGATGTCGTTTGCCGATCAGGAGGATGTGCTGAACATCTTCGAGGACCTGGCACGTCACTTGTTCAAGGAGGTGCGTGGTGTAGAGCTGCCTAAGCTGGAGCGCATGACATGGCACGAGGCTATGCGTCGTTTCGGTTCTGACAAGCCCGACCTGCGCTTTGGTATGGAGTTCGTAGAGCTGATGGACGTGCTGAAGGGTACGGGCGAGTTCCCTGTATTCAACGAGGCTGAATATATTGGTGGTATTGTGGTTCCTGGTTGTGCTGAATATACTCGTAAGCAACTTGACCAGTTGACAGATTTCGTAAAGCGTCCGCAGGTAGGTGCCAAGGGTCTGGTATATGTGAAGTTCAATGCAGATGGTACTGTGAAGTCGTCTATCGATAAGTTCTACCAGCCAGAGGTTTGGCAGAAACTGAAGGAGAAGACGGGTGCCAAGGATGGCGACCTTGTACTGATTCTCAGTGGTGACAAGGCTAACAAGACACGCACCCAGCTCTGCACACTGCGTCTGGAGATGGGCGACCGTCTGGGTCTGCGCGACAAGGATACCTTCAAGTGCTTGTGGATTGTGGACTTCCCCTTGTTCGAGTGGAGCGACGAGGAACAGCGCCTGATGGCTACTCACCATCCGTTCACACTGCCTAATCCCGACGATATCCCCTTGCTGGAGACCGCTCCAGAAAAGGTACGTGCGGTGGCCTACGACTTCGTCTGCAACGGTATTGAGGTCGGCGGTGGTTCACTGCGTATCCACGATGGCAAGCTGCAAGAGAAGATGTTCCAGATTCTGGGCTTTACCCCCGAGCGCGCAATGGCACAGTTCGGCTTCTTGATTAATGCCTTCAAGTATGGAGCACCCCCTCACGCTGGTCTCGCCTTCGGACTTGATCGCTTTGTCAGTATCATGGCTGGTCTGGATTCTATCCGCGACTGCATCGCCTTCCCGAAGAACAATTCTGGTCGTGACGTGATGCTTGATGCTCCAGGTGAACTCGACCCCAAACAGTTGGAAGAACTTCAACTGAAGGTGGAGCTGCAAACTGAGGATACAGAAAACTAATTTCTGTCAAAATAGTTTTGAGCCACTTGACGTAGGTCAAGAATTGAACGAATTATTCTTAAAAATAGTTGTTAAGTAGACAATTAATAGGGAAAAGTAGTTAATTTTGCACCGCAAAGATAGGAAACTATTTAAGCGTATTAATTTTATAACAATTATGGCAGAAAAGAAGACTACAAAGAAGGCCGCTGCTCCCAAGGCTGAGGAGCCCAAGAAGGCCGCAGTTAAGAAGGCTGCTGCTCCTAAGAAGGCAGTAAAGGCAGCTTTCACAGTAAACGCTGAGAACGCAGGTTTCAAAGCTGGTGATGTTTATCAGGCACTGGCTGCTGCTGAGAAGGCACTGACTGTTAAGGAAATCGCTAAGGCTGCAAAGATCAGCGAAGAGGAAACTCTGCTGGGTCTGGGCTGGCTCTTCAAGGAGGGCAAGCTGGCTGCTGCTGACGAGAAGATTACACTTGCTTAATCAATTAGAAGAAAGCATAAAAGGGCTGGAAGCTGCAAAAGGCTTGCCAGCCTTTTTTTAGATTAAAAATGAAAGATTAAAGATGAAAGATGATAATCTTGAACTTTAATTTTTAATGACGTACGACCAACAGATACTGAAGATACTCACCGAGGCTGGTGAACGAGGTATAAGCGTGCAGAATATCAGTAGGCACGTTTATAACCTGAACTGTACCTTTTTCCATCAGCCAGACTATGAAGAGGTGCGTAGTTACGTGCAGCAGTATCTGTTGAAGAATTCCAAGTCGCAACAGTCGCTTATCGAGAGTACAGGACAGCGTGGCTGTTACCGTCTGAACACAACGGGGTCGAAGGATGCACAACAGTTGATGCTTCTGTTTCGTGACGAAACAGTTGTTAGCGACGAACCATCAACGTTGCAGGAAGACATGTCGCTCGACCTATTTGATGGAATGATATAACTGATACAGTTGTTCGGCTGTCTGGCGCCACGAGAAGAGTTTGGCGCGTTCCAATCCCACCGCTTTTTGTTGTTCATAGAATGCTTGGTCTGTTTCCAGGCGTAGCATCATTTGTGTTATCTCATCGCTATTTTCTGGATTGACGAGAATAGCATCCTTGCCGCCAATCTCAGGCATCGACGACGTGTTGCTGGTGATGACGGGAGTACCGCAGGCCATTGCCTCCAACAGGGGGATGCCGAAACTCTCACGGAGTGAGGTGTAGAGGAAGGCAAAGGCGTTATTATAAATCTTGGGCAGTTCGCTATTGAGAATGTATCCAGGCATATCGAGCATGGGCAGGATATTCTCGATGTGGTTACGACTGACAATGTCGTTGAGATAGTTCCTGTCGAGGTCGGCCATCAGCAGGCGACGTTTGATTGCAGACTGCTCCAAGTATTTAGAATAGGCCACCAGCGTACGCTCTGTATTCTTTTTGGGGTCAGTGTTGCCGAGGAAGAAGAAGTAACCCGCCCCCAGCCCCTCCCGAAGGGGAGGAAAGCTAAGCGGCTGGAACCAGTCGTTGTAGCCGTTGTATATCATGGCCATGCGCTCTTCAGCGATGCCGAGTTTGCGTATGATGTTGTCTTTCTCGAAGTTGGAGACGGTAATAATACGACGGCATTTCGGCAGAATGCGTGGTACCACCAGTCGGCGATAGAACCATCCCAGATTCTGATATAGCGATTTGTTGTTTTTGTCGCGAGGCTCCAGAAAGATAATGTCATGGAGTGTGAGTACCAGGGGAATATCACACCAGATAGGTGCCGTGTTACTGGTGCAATGGAGTAGTTCTACCCCATATTTCTTGGCAGCACGAGGCAGGGCCCACTGTTCCCAGAGCGGGTAGGAGGGACAATGCAACTCAATGACGTGCACGTTGGCAGAGTCTTGTACACAACGGTCCTCGCCAGGCTTGACGAAGACGAAGTACTCGTCGTCGGTCTGCATCTGTTGCAGTTCCTTGATTTCCTGTAAGACGACATAGTCCATGCCGTGCTTGTTCTTGCGGAAAATGCGCTGAGCCTCGATACCTATTTTCATAGTGGTGAGTGGTTAGAGGTGAGAGGTGAGTGGTTTGATAACTTTCGCTGGAACGCCACCAACAACGGTGTTGTCGGGTACGTCTTTGGTGACGACGGCCCCTGCTGCTACCACACAATGCCGACCGATAGTTACACCTGGAAGGATGACGGCATTAGCACCAATCCATACATCGTCACCAATGACCACTGGTTGGGTGCTGACACCCTGTTCGTCGATGCGTTTCGTGGTGTCTTCGAAGTTGTGGTTGAGGGCTGTAACCGTGATGCCTTGTGCCAGATTGACGTGATTGCCAATGCAGACAGGACCAATGACTGTGCAGTGAATACCGATGCGAGTGTAGTCGCCAATGGTGACATCGCCAACAGCATTGTTGATGCAACAATACGACTCGATAACGCTACGCCTGCCTAACCAGAAGCGACGATAGGGTGGTGTGTCCAGGCGGACGCTCCAGTATATCTTTGAATGACTGCCGCGATGCTGATAGAATGGTGCCAACAGGCGGATATACCATCGTGGACGGGCGTCGCGCTGGTTCATGATGAGGTAGTCCAAAAATCTTTTCACTCTTGGACTCGACTTCAGTCCCTCTCGTAGTTGCTCTTTGTCTTTCATGCTTCTATGATTTGTTGCCACTGGCGGCTGATGGTTTCCAGATTAAAACGGTGGGCTATCTCAATGGCCTTCCTTGAGGTGCTGTTCCAGTCGAGTTGGGTAGCAGCATGCATTTGGCGCGCCATACCGTTGACGTCTCCATTGACGAAGTAGAGTCCGAAGTCGCCCAAAATCTCTTTGCTGGTGGGCAGGTTCGACGATATGATTGGCAATCCGTGAGCCATCGCTTCGACCAGTACCAGTCCGAACCCTTCCCAGCGTGATGAGAGCACATAGGCCTGTGCCTCATGGTAGTATTGCTGGATGTTGTTGGTAAAGGGATGGATGTGAATGCGCTCTTGCAACTGGTATTCCTTGATGTACTTGCGATAGAGAGGTTCCTCTACGCCTTCACCCACAATGTCGAGCGTCCATTCTTTGTTGTCTTGTGCAAAGATACGGAAAGCCTCTATCAACAGGTCGAACCCTTTGTGCAGACGTGAGAAACGACCTACTGCCAGGAACTTCTTCGAGGTACCCTCTGAGGGTGGACCTGGCACCAGCGTCAGTGGATTGTAGATGACTTCTGTGGTGATATGATATTTCTGGGCATCGTCGCGGCAGAGCACTATCGTATGGTCGAGTTTGGCCAACTGGAATTCATAGTGCTTGCAGAGTTCAGGACCGATGTATAGCGAACCTTCGCCAAAGAGCGCCTCGTAGGAGTTGTGTATCCATCCAATGAGGCGTGTACCTCGCAGATGACGACGGCAACTGGCCAGACGTATAGCCAGTGGTGCATGTACTCCGATGATGACATCGTAGTTTCCTTCTTTCAACTCCCTATACAATGCCTTGCGTTGTTCATGTGGGAACGAGCTGCAGGCATAGAGATTGGATGTCAGACGTGTCTGTGGCAGGTAGCGTCGATAGAGGTAGCTGTAGGCCTTGCAGAAGTAATATTTCCATCGTGAAACTTCAGGAAATGAAAAGAACCGATAGTGGATATTGGCCTTGTCGAGTTCGTAGAACGTAGTGTCTTTCTGCTCAGGCTTGTCCTTGGTGACAATGGTCACATCATAGTCTTTCGCCAATTCCTTGGCAATCACTGCCGTCACTCGCTGAACACCGCCAAACGAGAAGATGGAGTCAGTCAGAAAGCATATTCTTTTCATTTCTGCGTACAAAAATACGGATAAATCTTGATTATTCCAAATTTTCTTTGTAAATTTGTGGCAAAAATTACGAATAATGCGGATACTATTCCTGACTTATCACGGTTTTGAGGAGGCCAGCGGTATCTCGAAAAAGATGTTGGCACAAATCAAGGGCTTGCGGCAGAATGGTCATGAGGTGCATGTGTGCTATTACGACATTGCTTCTGACGGTCATCGTTGCCGCTATATTGATGATACAGTGATAAAGGATTACGGCAAGGGTTCGTGGGCTGCTATCCGCCAGCGTATGAGTTTCGACTGCATCTATGATTATTGCATTCGTGAACATATCGAATTCGTCTATGCCCGCTGTTTCATGAACGCCAATCCGTGGCTTATCCGTTTCTTCAAACGACTGAAGAAAGCTGGCATCCACGCAGTAACAGAGATTCCTACTTATCCCTATGACGAGGAGTTCAAAACTTTAACCTTCGAACAACGTTTGGGATTGCGGATAGATCAGTTGTTCCGCCATCGCTTGTATAAGCACATGGATGCATTGGTCACCTTCTCTGATGCTGAGGAGATTTTCGGACAGCGTACCATCCGCATCAGCAATGGCGTCGATTTTGATAGCACACCGTTGCATCAACCGTTACCTGTGAGTTGTGACTCGTTGAGCTTTATTGCCGTCGCTGAGGTGCATCCTTGGCATGCTTTCGAACGAGTAATTGCTGGTATCGGAGAGTATTATAAGCATGGTGGTACTCGTAATTTGGTGTTTCACATTGTTGGAGGTGTTCATCCGAATCACATGAAGAATTTCTTTCTGCCTGTTATCCAGAAATATGGCATACAGGATAGGATTGTCTTTCACGGTCAGTTGTTTGGCGATGCGTTGACCGAGGTGTTTAACCAGTGCCAATTTGCCATAGGCTCATTAGGTCGTCATCGTAGTGGTATCACAGTGATCAAGACCTTGAAGAATCGCGAGTATGCTACGCGGGGAATACCGTTTATCTATAGCGAGCAGGACTCAGACTTCGATCACCAGCCCTATGTGCTGAAAGCTCCTGCTGACGAGTCGCCTATTGATATACAGCAGATTATAGATTTTGTTGACCATTTCCAGATGAAGCCTGAAGAGATACGAAAGACTGTGGAGCATTTGTCGTGGAAAATACAGATGGAAGAAGTTGTCAAACAGGTCCTGTCATTACCTAAAGAATGAGTTATGAAGTAACCATAGGAATACCTGTCTACAATGCAGAGAAATATATCCGTCGAACAATGGATTCTGCTTTGGCTCAGACGTTTGCAAGTATAGAGTTTCTTATACTTGACGACGGCTGTACGGACCTGTCGATAGCTATTGTCAAGGAATATCAGCAGACGAACCCTCGCGGCAAAGACATCAGAATAGTCACCCAGCCTTGTAACAAGGGTATTGGCGAAGCGCGCAATCGTATTGTTGACGAAGCTCAAGGAAACTATCTGTATTTCATGGATGCCGACGATGCGATAGCCCCCAATGCGATAGAATTGCTATATACTGCCTCGCAGAAATATGATGCAGAGATGGTGTGTGGTTCTCATGAGCGAATAGAGGAGTATGGTGAAAAGGTTAATCATGTTTACCATAAATATGCTCCTATGGTGTTTCAGGAGGAAAACGAGTTCGCATTGTGGGCTTACCAGGAATATAACAACCTGCAGGCTATGACGTGTAACATACTCTTGAAGCTCGATGTGTATAGAAAGAATCATCTGTGCTATCTTCCTATCAGTTATTTGGAAGATATGGCGTTTTCGATGGATTTACCAGCATATATCACTCATGCCGTCTTGTTGGAGGATATTACCTATTATTATTTCTGCAGGGAAGGGTCTGCATCCAGATACGAGAAGCGCACCAATATTGAGAAACGCGAGATAGAAAGCACTATTGATGCGATGAAATACTTAAAGAGCAATAGTGCGCGTTGGAAAGAAAAACCCTTCTTTCGACAGCTGGTGTGCAAGGTTCTGATGACATGTTATTTCGTGGCTACACATATCGTGAGGAACGAATCCATTATCAATCCGCCTTTCACCCAAAAGGAAATCAGGGATGTTATGCATATGCCGTCGTTTTTCGTTGAGATGTTCAAGCCAGGTCATTGTATGCTGAAGAATTTCTATCTGTATCTGTTAGGAGTATTACCACCATCATTGTCCGTGTGGTTGATAAAGAGGAGAATACGAAATAAATAACAGGAAGGACTGTCGATATGAGAATAATGTATGTCAATGATGCCTTTGCTATAAAGGGGGGAATAGAGCGTGTGCTTGCAGATAAAATAAACTATCTTTCTTCCGTTTATGGCTATGACATTTGTTTGCTGACGGCCAATCAAGGGTCACATCCTCATGCATATCGTTTAGATCCATCCGTGAAGTATGTCGATGTAGGTATCTCTTTCCATAATCTTTATCGATATCATGGTATTAAGCGCTGGATAAAAACACGAGAATATGACAGGCTTTTCTTACAGTGTGTCTGCCAGCAGATTGATGCATTTTGTCCCGATATCATTATTACCGCACGTCCTTTTTATCTGAAGCCACTATGTCGCTTGAAGAATAAGGCCCTTTTAATTCTTGAATCCCACAGCTCTTGTCGGAATGCGTATTTCGAGGAGGACTCATCATTTAAGCGGTTGCTTGAAATCTGGCAAATCAAGAAACTGAAGAAATTGCCTATGATGGTAATTGCCTTGACAGATGGAGATGCGTGTGAGTGGTATAAGCTATTGCCTCAGTATGGCGTAAAGGTAATTCCAAACATCGTTGCATTCAATGACAGTAAGAACGAAGGTGTGCAGGAATGTAAACGTATCATCTTTGTTGGTCGTCTCGAGTATCAGAAAGGCCTTGATGACTTGATAAAGGTATGGGAACAGGTGCAACGACAGCACGATGACTGGCAACTCGATATCTATGGTGATGGCAGTCAAAAGGCTAGGTTGCAGTCTGTGATTCAAGAAAGAAAGCTACATGTGAATTTGTGGGGCTCGGTAGACCGTATTTTCGAATGCTATATGAGGAGTTCTATGCTCCTGCTCACTTCTGTTTATGAGCCGTTTGGCCTTGTTATGCCTGAGGCTATGAGTTGCGGCTTGCCAGTTGTGGCTTTCGATTGTCCGTACGGACCGGCAGATATTATTACCGATGGCGTTGACGGTTTCCTCATTAAGAATCGCGATGTCAAAGCGTTTGCCGACCGTGTGTGCCAGCTGATAGAAGACAGGGAATTGAGACAACGAATGGGACAGACCGCCATACAGTCTGCCCAACGCTATGCACCAGAACGGATTATGCCTTTATGGAAGAAATTGTTTGAGTCGCTTCCATGCAAATAGAACTTATTTGAAACTGTTCAAGACCTTCTCCACAATAGGAGCCATATCGTAATACTTGTATTCTGCCAGTCGACCACCGAAAATAACGTTCTTTTCCTGTTGTGCCAGCGCCTGATATTTCTCTATGAGGGTATTGTTCTTGTCGTCGTTGATGGGGTAGTAGGGCTCCATTCCTTCTTCCCATTCCACAGAATACTCACGACTGATAACAGTTTTCGGATTCTTCTCCACATCAGCGGCAAACGACTCGAAATGCTTGTGCTCAATGATGCGCGTATAAGGAATGGCAGCATCAGTATAGTTGATTTGTGCCAAACCCTGATAGTTGGGCGTGTCCAGTACTTCGTGCTCAAAGCGGACGGTACGATACTCTAACTTTCCAAAGCGGTAGTCGTAGAACTCGTCAATCTTACCAGTAAAGACTATCTTGTCTGCCATAGCTTCATACTCCTTTCTGTTGGCAAAGAAGTCGCAATTGGTTCTTGTATCCACACCTTTCAACAGTCCGTTAATCAAGACGTTATAGCCACCGATGGGTACACCTTGATAAGAGTCGTTGAAGTAGTTGTTGTCATAGACAAAGCGAACGGGCAGACGCTTGATGATAAATGGCGGCAGTTCCGTACACTTGCGTCCCCACTGCTTTTCCGTATATCCTTTGATGAGACGCTCGTAAATATCACGACCTACTAATGAAATAGCCTGTTCTTCCAGATTCGTAGGCTCCTTGCCCTCCATCTCCTTGCGCTGTTCAGCTATCTTCTGGCGGGCTTCGTCGGGAGTCAGTACACCCCACATCTGACTGAAGGTATTCATGTTGAAGGGTAGGTTGTAGGCTCTGCCCTTGTAGAACGCTACAGGCGACTCTGTAAAGCGGTTAAACTCCACAATGCTATTGACAAACTCCCACACCTCTTTATTGGAAGTGTGGAAGATGTGTGGACCGTATTTGTGGACGTTGATGCCCTCCACTTTGTCACAATAGAGGTTGCCTCCCAGCTGTGGACGTTTGTCAATCACCAAACAGCGTTTTCCCTGCTTCGTAGCCAAGTGTGCAAAGACGGAACCATAGAGTCCTGCACCAACAATCAGATAGTTGTATTTCATAATAGTGGTAATATTTTTCGCAAAAGTACGAAAAATATCCGCAATATGCAAACATTCTGAAAAAAATATTGTACTTTTGCAGCAAAGCAAGACAACGAATATGAATAGGCCCTTGAAAATCGTTTATATCACGCCCCAACTGTATCTTGCAGATGGCGTTGCACGTGTGTTAAGCATGAAGGCAAATTATTTTGCCGAGCACTTTGGTTATGATATCACCATTATAATTACTGAGGGCAAAGGGAAACCTGTGTTCTATCCGTTGTCTGAGAAGATTCATGTGGTCAATCTCGACTTGAATTTTGAGGAATTGTGGCACCAGCCGTTCTTCAAGAAAGCCTGGATTTATCTGAACAAACAACGCCAATACCGACACTTGCTGACACAGGAACTGATGCGGATTCGCCCTGATATCACAGTGACGCTGTTACGCCGTGAAATCAACTTCATCAATCAGATAAAGGATGGCAGTAGGAAGATGGGTGAGATGCATGTGTTGCGGTCTCATTTCCGTAATTTCGAGAAGAACGACACCAATTTCCTGAAAGAACTCTTTGCCAAATACTGGATGCACCGCTTGATAGGCGAATTGCGGAAGCTGGATCGTATGGTCGTACTGACAGAGACGGATGCAGCCTCGTGGACGGAACTGAGCAATGTGGTTGCTATTCCGAATCCATTACCTATGATGCCTAAAACTGTCAGCCCGCTGACGGAGAAGCGTGTTATTGCTGTGGGACGCTACTATCAGGAGAAGGGTTTTGACCTGTTGCTGGAGGCGTGGTCGAAAGTCTATCAGCAACATCCGTACTGGCGACTGGAAATCTTCGGCGATGGAGAAAGGAAAAACTATGAAGCTATCCGTGATCGCTTGGGAATACCTGCCAGTTGCTGTATCATTAACGGTCGTTCCAATAATATTGAACAGGAATACCTGAAGAGCTCTGTCTTCGTATGTAGCTCACGCTTCGAAGGTTTCGGAATGGTGATTATCGAAGCAATGGCATGTGGTTTGGCTGTCGTTTCGTTTGATTGTCCATATGGACCGCGTAGTATTATTGCTGATGGGGAAGACGGCATTCTGGTGGAAGCAGAAAATACGGACAAGTTGGCGGAAGCACTCTCTTCTGTCATGGGCAGCCCTGAGAAATGTCATTTGTTGGCTACCAATGCTATCCAGAATGTCAAGCGCTTCCAGATGGATGAAATCGCCAATCAATGGAAACAACTATTCGAAAGTATTGTGTGAGATTATCCGAAATTCGGTTTTTGCGTAACCCATTTAAAGACAAGTCTGAAGAAGAAATAGACATGGGGCATAAATCTGTACATCATTGATGTTACTCTTTGTTTTACTCCATGTGTGAATTTTAATTTAGGTACTCTTTTCCTCAAGAAGTTGAAGATTTCTGCCCTATCAGAGAAATCTTTAACACCATACAACATGAAGTATATCAATAGCGAAAAGGATACAAAAATGTCATCATCCAATTTTTGCCTTACTGATAATGGCAATTTCTTCATTTTTCTTAATCTCCAGGTTTTGGCAATAGCAATACATAAGTCGTGGGCTTTCTTCTTGTTGAACGATGCCGTTGCTGCCGACTCATGCCCTCTCCTGTAGATGTTCAACAACCAGTGAGTCCTCATGCATTTACCAGCCTTGAGGTAAGCTTCGTGTGTGAATGGCACGTCCTGATAGCGGATGCCAGGAACAAAGGTCAGTTTCTTCCCTGTAATGAAGGCACGTCGGTAGAGTGTTCGCCAGACGTAGCACTGACGTGGATTCAAGTCCTCCAGAAACAGTTGTTTGCCGGTCTTCTCTACAAACGTTGCTTCACCGCTATTCTGTAGATCTGTGCTTTGGGCAATCTGCTCATCGCCCATTTCCAGGAAGTCTGCAACCACCAAGTCTGCTTTCGTCTCCAGCGCTTTTTCAAGCAATGGTTTTAGGCTGTTTTCTATCAGCAGGTCGTCGGAGTCTGGCATGAGGATATATTCGCCTTTTGCTGCAGCAATGCCGTTGTTGCGGGCTACCGACAGACTGAGATTCTTCTGATTGATAACAGTAATATTAGTGTGTGCGGCTATGATGTCTTCGATGACCTCCATGCTTCGGTCTTTCGTACCGTCGTTGACAATGATTACCTCATAATCGTCCTCGTCAAGCCCTTGTTTGAAGATGCTTTCCATACAAGGTCTGATGTACTTTTCGACATTGTAAACAGGTACGATAATACTTAACTTCATAGTCTATATGGTCTTTAGACGCGTCAAAGTTACAAAAAAAAATAGAAAACACCTGCAAATTCAGGAAAAAATTGTATCTTTGCATGAAAAATCTACACATTATGGAGTGGTACGACAAATATTTGAGTATTTATGAGAAGCCTTACAGCGAAGTTCCTCAGACTGTTGTTGAGGGATGTCGCGAGCGTTTGGCTAAGTTGCAGAGTAACGAACCCTTAGTCTCAATTGTTATTGTGGCGTATAATGAGGAGCGTCGTCTGCCTGTCTGTCTGTGGTCGTTGAGCGAGCAGCAGTGCAAGTATCCCATCGAGTTCATTGGTGTGGATAATGAGTCGAAAGACCGCACGGCAGAAATCTATCAGGCCTTTGGCGTACCTTATTATACAGAGCACCAGCACACATGTGGCTATGCGCGCCAGTGTGGACTGAACCAGGCCAAGGGTCGCATCACGATGTGTATAGACTGCGACACAATGTACCCGCCTCATTATATCGAGCTGATGGTTGACAACCTGCAACAGCCTGGCATCTCTGCCGTTGCTGCTATGTGGAGCTACTATCCCAATGAGGACCACTCTAAGTTGCAGATGAAGATGTATGAGTTCTTCCGCGATTGCTATTTGAAGATTCAGAACATCAATCGTCCTGAGCTCACCGTTCGTGGACTGGCTTTCGGCTACTACACAGAGAACGCCTTGAAGGAAGGCTATCGCGTGGAGTTGCTGCGTGGCGAGGACGGCTCGATGGCCCTGTCAATGAAGAAGTATGGCAAGATTAAGTTTGTCTATGACAAGCGTTGCCGCGTCATTACAGGCTATGGCGGACTGAAGGAGAAGTCGATTCTTGCCGCCATGTGGCACCGTCTGAAGTTCTATGGCGTTGGTCGCCTGTTCTCCAAGACCGACCACTACGAGGATGCTCCAGACAACTTCCTGAAGAACAAGTAAAACCTTTTAGATTCTGATCAGCGTAGAACCGCTGTGGCCCAACTGGACGATATAGATGCCTTTGCCTAATGTGGGCAAGGGCATCGTGATGTTTTGCTGGCCACTATTGACGTTTGTCTGATGGACGATAGCGCCGCCAGTGGTGTAGATGGTGACGGCGACGGGCGTTGTGGGCACATCGGCAAAAGCAATATGCAACAGGCCATTGTCAGCCCAGATGCGTGCATCGCTGGGCTCGTGCTGGCTAATCTCCTTGATGCCTGTTGCACTCAGAATGTCCAGCAGTCCGCGATAGGCGTCAATCTCGCCATAGCCGTATTTGTTGTTCGGATAGCTGAGGCCTTCTTCCGGGTGGCGACTGGTGCGTTGCAGTACGCCTATGATGTCGTCGCGCGTCAGGTTCGGGTTGGCCTGTAGCCACAACGCGATGATGCCTGCCACTACGGGACACGACATTGACGTCCCAGAGTCTGAGTGCCACGCGTAGGTGCGACCGTCAACGTCGAAATGAGCCACGTCGTAGCCCGTTTCTGTGGGATGTGCTTCGCGGTAGTAACTGCTGTAAGCGGATATGATATTCCTGCCAGGTGCGCAGATGTCTGGCTTCGTGCGCTCGTCGAGGGTAGGACCTACGGACGAGAACGGGCTCCACAGTCCTGCCTCCTCGTTCTGGTAAGTGTTCTTAATCCATTTGCCTTCCATGTTGCGGAAAGTCTCGCGGTGCGTCGTAGAGCCCACTGTGATGGTAGGCTTCAGACAGCCAGGACTGAAGATGTTGTGACTCGTCGTGGCGTCGTTCCATCGTGGGTCGGTGTCGAGGTTTGCCAGTGCGTTCGACGAAGAGCCATAGACTGCCGCCTGCTGTTTCTTGCCACCAATGACAATGGCGAGGGGCGGCATTTGGTTGAGCTCCTTATTGCCGTGCAGCTGTACCATCGAGATGCTGCCTTGCTGGTCGAACGCTGCGGGATAGCTGTTGATGACCACTGCCACTGTGTCGTTTCCTACGAAGAGCGTGTCAATCAGTACGCCAGCCCAACGCTCGTCGTCAGCGGCAATCTGCAACTGATGGGTAGGCGTGTTGCCTTCTGCATAGGCATAGAACGTCAGGGCGACCGGGCCGTTGCTCTTGATGCGATACAGCGGGTCCTTGTTTTCTGTCTTGAGGAATGCGCCCGCCTGTTCCTTGCCTACAGGCTTGTCGATATAGGTCAGTGCGCGACTCTCGTTACCTGCTGAGGCTACGAAGATGCGCCCAGGCCCCGTGAGCCGTTCCAGGAAGTCGTTATACAGCATGTCGTCGTCGTCCATATACGGCGTGTAGCCCTCGCTGAACGATACCACACACGGTTTACCTTGCTGCGCAGCGTAGTCGAAGATGTATTTGAAACCTAATGCATCCGTTGCCGAGGTGTAGAGATAGTAGTCCTGCTTGTCGATAAAGGCGGTGTCGCTGGTCACGGCGTTGGCCACCAGACAGATGTCACTCTCGTAGGCCACTCCGCGATAAGGTGCACCATAGCCATAGCCTGCCGCAATGCCTGCGGTGTGGGTGCCGTGTGACTCTTCCTTGCCGTCGGTGGCACAGCCTTGTGCCAGAATCTCGCTCTCCGTGACAAACTCCCTGCCAACAGGCAACTTACCCGTGGATGCCTCGTCGTGTTTGGCCAGCTGGTCCCAGAAGGCCTTGATGCGGTATTCGCTACGCCCTATATTATTATAAAAGGTGGGGTGGGTGAGGTCAAAGCCCACGTCTTCCACTCCCACGACAACGCCTTTGCCCGTGAATGCACGATGCTCCGCCGTTTGCTCATAGACGGGCAGTATGTTGTTGATTCGCGATACGGTGTCGAGGGTTACACGGGCGCGCCGGTTGGCCTCCACGCGCAGTACCGTAGAGAGCTCTATGAGTTTGCCAACCTGCGACAACGGGATGGTGATAATGTAGATATCGCCCAACTGCGCATAGACGATGCCCCCGTATTTCAGCAGAGAGTCTTCGGTGAGTGTCTCGCTGGTGCGCACAAAGACGGTGGTCAGCATCTCTTTCGCATCCTCTGTCCGCCTCATGTTTCCAATATCATGACCTGCCTCCATGCTCTCCCTAAGCCATGCAGACAACTTTTCCTGTTGCGCATTCACCGTGAGTGGCAATAGGAGGAATAGCAGACAGAAGTGTTTAAATGTCATATTCAATTTTTTTCTTTCTTGCACGCTTTTGCATGCAAATTTAAACACTTTTTCCAAGACTTCCAAATTTTTCTCAGAGAAACTTATATATCTCTCCTCTGGCTTCTCATCTCTGTATCAGGCTTGTAAGGCTTCCTTATCAGGCTTACAACTGTTGCTTATTAGGCTTGCCCGCACGCGTATCAGGCTGGCTTTTCAACGTATCAGCTGTATTTCTGATTGACAATACAAAGGTACGAAAAAATGCCGAGGCGCGCAAATTTTCAGTCCAAAATCCGCCATTTTTGAGGGGTATTTTTCGTGCTAATTTTGCAAGAAAATCAGAAGGGCTATAAATACAGTGTGATGAGTCAACCTTTTCAGTTTGGATAGTCAACGAAATCCGTATACGCCTGCCAAGAATTGGACTTTTGGACTTTGGACGTTTTGGTGATTTTTATTTTCACAAACGGAAAGAATATTTATATATAATATATATTATTTATAATATATATTATATATAAATATTAAATTATTTAACATTTAACAATTACTCTCTTCCTTAGTCAACTTTTCCAGTCCGTTTTTTCCTTCTGTACCAAAAAATTTGGGAAAAACGTCCAAAGTCCAAACGTCCAATCGTCCAGCTTGACCACTCTGAATGTACTAGGACAATAAAAACAAAAAAACAAGTTTTCCTTTGGCGCTTTGCTCACTTATTTGTACCTTTGTAGCGACATGAGAGTATTACTATTTACCATCATCCTGCAGATGCTGTCGTTGTCGGCACGCGCACAGCTTTCAAGCTCGTTGCTTGAACGCTATAATATGTCGTGCCTTGACCTGACGAGCGGACTGCCGCACGACCACGTGAACCATATCTTTGTGGATAGTCAGGGATTTGTCTGGGTGTCCAGCTTTGGAGGTGGAGCGGTGCGCTACGACGGCTATACTTTTCAGGCGCCGCATCAGGGTGACAGTCGCTCGTGTCTGGGGTTTGCTGAAGATCGCCATCAGCGCCTGTGGATAGCCTACGACGAGGGTACGGTGGTCATGGATCTGAAGACGATGCGCAGGGTGACACCTGCGTGTGGCAAGGGATCCATTGCTGGCATGCTGGGACGCGCTACGGTGAAGGTGTATTGCGACTCGAAGGGGGCAATGTGGCAGGTGGCGCGCGACAGCATCTACCGTTATGAGTTTGACGAAGAGGGTGATGTTACCAACATCAGCCGTTGTAAATATATTGGTAATACGCCTGACATTACCATTCGTGACATCGAGAATACAGGCAACGTATGGATATCCACGTCGCTGGGTCTGTCGAGATTGACAGCTCAGGGAAATACGCTGAAGTTTACGCCTATCCATGCTGTCCTGCAGAAGCTGAAAGGACTTTTTGTCACTGATCTGCTGCGTCAGGGAAGTGCGGTATGGATAGCCACCAACCAGGGGCTTTATGCCTATCATCTTTTTCACAATACGCTTCGCGACTTCCGTCATTCCGCTGACGAGCGCTCTTTGGCGCACGATCATGCCACCTGTCTGGCGCTGACCTCCGACGGCACGCTGTTGGTAGGCACGCTGAGGGGAATCTGTGCGTACGACGCCAGCAGTTCTGGCTTTATCCGTTGGAATTCCTCAACGGCAGGCTTTCCCCTGCCTAGCAACTTCATCCGATGCCTGTTCAACTATCATGGTCAGCTATGGATAGGTACGGAGACGGCAGGCATCGTGCGACTGTTGCCCAAACCGCTGCTGTTGCAGAACTACGTGCACCAGCAGAACAATGCGCAGTCGCTGTCGCTCAACCCCGTGAATGCCATGTACGCCAGTGTAGATGGCACGCTGTGGGTGGGCAATGTGGAAGGAGGACTCAGCAGACGGAATGCTGGTGGGCACTTCCAGCATTGGACGACCACCAACTCGGCGCTGTCGCACAACTCCGTATCGGTACTGGAGCCCGACAAGCATGGTCGGCTGTGGATTGGTACGTGGGGAGGCGGCGTAAACTACGTGGAGATGAAAGGTGAAGGGTTAAAGGTTAAAGGTGTTGCCTTTCCTACTGATTTCCAGCGACAGACGGAGTATATCGGTGCGTTGGCGTACGATAAGTATCATGATGCGCTATGGATTGGCTCCAACGACGGCATCTTCCTGTACGACTTGAAGACGGGCAACATCGAGGACCCGTTCCCTGGCAATCGTAATATCCGTGGGTGCATTGGTGCCTGCGTGGACCGCAACGGCCATTTGTGGATGGGCTGTTTGACGGGCGTCTGTGACATCGACCTCCGCTCTGGTCGGGTGGGGCAGGGTAATTTCGACGTTCGCCACTTGCGTCATAAGTTGGATAAGCCCAACTCGCCAGTGGTCGATAAGATTACCTGCATCATTGAAGCCAAGGACGGGACGCTCTGGCTGGGCAGTGACGGCTACGGACTATATAAGAGGGTAAAGGTTAAAGGTGGTGGAGGAAAACAGGAAGAACGTTTCGAGGTGGTGACCACCGACGACGGACTGGCTAACAATGCTGTGAAAGGTGTGGTGGAGGACAATCAGGGACGCCTATGGATTACCACCAATAACGGGCTGTCGGTCTATGACCCTCGCCAGCACTCTTTTATTAATTATGGTGAGCGCGACGGCTTGCTGTGTCAACGCTTCTACTGGAATTCTGCTGTGAAAGGCCCCGATGGCACAGTCTTTCTGGGGAGTGTGAAGGGACTGACCGAGATACGTGGCGAGAATATGGATGCTGTCTATCCGGAACACCTCTCTTTCACGGATTTGATGGTGGATAATCAGGAGATTACTTCCAGCAACAGCGCTATTCTTGACTGCGACATCTCGCATGCAGAGCGAATCAGACTGCACGAGTCCAATAAGTCGTTTGCCCTGAGTTTCTCTACGCTGAGCTATGCGGGGCAGGCACAGTATTACGTCTGCAGGCTGAAAGGTTTTGAGGACGAGTGGACAACCCTGAAGCCCGGTGAACACTCTGTGCGCTATACCAGTCTGAAGCCTGGTACCTATGTCTTTGAGGTGAAGAGCAGCACCGAGGCTGGTCATGAAGGCGAAACCATCAGTATTAAGGTGGAGATAACCCCCTATTTCTGGAAGAGTTGGTGGTTCATGTTGCTGTGTCTTATCGTGCTGACAGTGGCTTTCCTGTATTTCTATAAACAACATCTGGCGGCCCTGCGCCGTCAGGAGGCTGAGAAACTGTTGATACCTATCAAGAAGGTGCTGGAGGAGTCTGATGCGCCTGAGGCCTTGCAGATACGTATTCAAAATATTCTCCACAATCAGGAACATATCAAGAAGAGTCGTCACCGTAGTGTAGAGACTGACAAGCAGCAGACCAAGCCTGCCAAGAGTTTCATGGAGCGTGCCACCGATATCATGGAGCATCACTATATGGACAGTCAGTTTGACGTCACGGAGTTTGCCGATGCAATGGGAATGAGTAAGAGCCTTTTGGCCAAGCGCATCAAGGAGGAAACGGGTCAGAGCACGAGCCAGTTTATCCGCAACTACCGCCTTAGCATTGCCCGTGACCTGATATTGGAGAACTATGCCAACCGCAATATTATGGAGATTGCCTACAAGGTTGGCTTCAATGATCCCAAATACTTCACCCGCTGTTTCACGCACTTGTACGGAATAGCGCCCAGTATGTATAAATAAGGCTAATAAGTGGATAAAATGAAAGGTGGACGATTTTGTCCACCTTTATTATTATTTTGTCCACCTTGATTTATGTCAAGAGCTGTACATTTGCGGTGAAAATTCAATTACATAACAATTTAACATAACCTAAAAACGTTACACATGAGAAAGAAAATGTTATTCTCTGTGATGTTCATGGCGGGAATTACAGGAGGCTTCATTGCCTGTCCGACTCCAGTCATGGCATCAGTGTCTCAGTCACAGACCCTGAAGGTCAGTGGCCAGATTGTGGATCAGGACGGACAGCCACTTATTGGCGCTACCGTCAAGGTGAAGAATGCAAAGCTCGGTGTTGTCACCGACTTTGATGGAAACTTTACCATCGATGTTGCCTCAGACGGCGTGCTTGTCGTCAGCTATGTGGGCTACAAGGATCGCGAGATTGCTGTACGCGGGCGTGCATCACTCGGACAGATTCAATTGGCAGACGACACCAACATGCTGGAGCAGGTAGTTGTCGTTGGTTACGGTACACAGAAGAAGGCCGACCTGACGGGTTCGGTATCTATCGTCAATGCCGACGAGCTGAAGCGTGTGTCCAACTCCAACATCTCGACCATGCTTGAAGGTAAGGTCGCTGGTGTACAGATTACCTCAGACGGTCAGCCAGGTGCTGACCCCTCAGTAAAGATTCGTGGTTTGGGTACTTTCGGTAGTACCGCTCCTTTGTATGTCATCGACGGTGTACCTATGGGTACGACCATCCGTGACTTCTCGCCCAACGACATTGAGACCATCCAGGTGCTGAAGGATGCTTCTGCAGGTGCAATCTACGGTTCTCGTGCTGCAAACGGTGTGATTATCATTACGACAAAGAGTGGTAAGAAAGACCAGCCTTTGAAGGTGGACTATAAGGGCTACTTCGGTATCGACAAGATTCCCAGCAGCACTTATGACGTGATGAATGCCGACCAGTACAGCCAGTATCTGGGTCAGGCTGCAGCCAATTCCAATACTCCACTGCCTGGAGGATACAGTCTTGGTGCTGATGGTCGTTATCATTTTATGGACAACACCGATACTGACTGGTTCAAAGAGGTCTTCAAGACCGGTACTCGTCAGAACCACAACATCAATCTGAGCGGTGGCGGTGCCCATAATACATATAATGTAGGTCTGGACTACTTCCAGCAGAAAGGAACCTTAGAGGGTGCCGGTCCTAACTACCAGCGTTTCACCGCGCGCGTGAATAATACTATGGATACGAAGTTCGTCAAGTTCCGCACCAGCCTTGTCTACTCGCACTCTGACCAGGACGGTATGGGTCTGTCGAACGCTTCAGAGTATGTACAGGGTCTGTATGGTGACGTCACCAACGTGCTGCGTGGTACTCTGCTGATGCAGCCTACTATCAAGGCTTACGACGCCAACACATGGGTACTCGACGACAAGGTAGGTTCTGCCAGCAGCTACCACTACGATGCCTACGGATATGGTGTCTACTACGATACCATCCATGGTGATATCTCTGCTTCTAACCCCTTGCTGGTCAACAACCTGCTGACCCGTAACACCACAGTAGACCGTATCACTGGTACTGGTTCTGCTGATGTTGACCTGCTGAAGATGATTGGTCTGGAGAACAAGAACCACAATCTGACCTATCGTCTGAACCTTTCTTATAGCAAGACACACGCTACCGACAAGACATGGATTTCTGCATGGATTCAGTCAAACCGTGTCTATCTGGACAAGTCTAACGAGAAACTGACCAAGGGTACACGTGAATATACCGAGTTCCTGGTAGAAAACACGCTGACCTACGACGGAACCATCGGTAAGCACCACATCAACCTCTTGGGTGGTATTACCTATCAGGAGAACCACACCAACAACATTACCGGTTGGGGTGTCAACTTCTCCGAGCCTTACTATCTGCAGTTGCAGAATGGTGCAGAGACCTTCTCAAGTTCTTACGAGGACAAGACCGCTATCACGTCTTTCCTGGGTCGTTTGAACTACGACTACGATGGCAAGTACCTGTTCTCTGTTGTCGTACGTCGCGATGGTAGCTCACTGCTTTCCAAGGACATCCGCTGGGACACCTTCCCCTCTATATCAGTAGGTTGGCGTTTCGATAAGGAAAATTTCTTCCCCATCAGCCGCGACATCGTCAACATGTTCAAGTTGCGTGCCAGCTATGGTGAGCTGGGTAACGTGATGGCTGTTGCTCCTTATGCTAATTTGGCAACACTGGCCCGTAATAACATGACCTACTCATTTGGCAACAATGCCGTTACAGGTTCTGCTATCTCTAACTTCGTCAACCCCAACATTGCTTGGGAGAAGAAGAAGACCACCAACTTTGGTATCGATATCGCTATGTTCAACAACCGCTTGGAATTCACTGCCGAGTATTATAAGAACAAGTCTGAGGAACTGCACTACAACGTTCCCGTTCCTGCCAATGCTGGTGTTGCTAATACCACAGTAACGATGAATGCTGCTTCTATGGAGAACAGCGGTTTCGAGTTCTCAGCAACCTATCGTAACAACGACCACCCCTTGAAGTGGCAGGTTAGCGGTAACTTGAGCACCCTGAAGAACAAGGTTACCTCGCTTGGTTTCGGTACCGAGCGCCTCGGAAGTAGGTAAGTTCTACGGTTGGCAGTATGGTGGTATTATCCGCAATCAGGGCCAGCTGAATGCACTGAACGAGGCCGGTCGTGTTACCCACAACAATATCGAGATAGAGAAGCAGAAGGCTAACCCCTCCTACGTTCCCAATCTCTATGCAGAGGGTGAGTGGACTTATCAGCAAGGTGCCAACATAGGTGACTGCTGGTACTACGACACCAACAACGATGGTAAGGTTGACGCAGAAGACCAGACCGTTTTGGGCAGTGGTATGCCAAAGGTGAACTTCGGTATCAGTGCTCGTCTGGAGTATAAGGGCTTCGACCTGGCTATCTCTACCTATGGTGCACTGAACTACCACGTAACAGATGATATCTATAACAGTCTGAACTCTAGCTATGGTCCTGGCAACAAGGACGTCAAGGTTCTCAGTGCCAACCAGTGGTCTGCAGACGGTAAGGAATACCTCTCTGATGTTCCGCGTACCTATTATACTAATAATGCTACTTTAGGCTGGAACGACCTGTTCAGCGATCGTAAGATTCAGAACGCTGCCTACTGGAAGATTGCCAATATCGAACTGGGTTACAACATTCCCGACAAGGTCTTCAAAGGTGTCATCACCGGTGCCCGTGTCTATGTATCAGCCCAGAACCTTTACACCTTTACCAGCTATAAGGGCTACAACGTAGACTATTCTACCGCTAACCCCTTCACTCCTGGCTACAACTTCTGCTCATTCCCCAGCGCTCGTAGCTTCATGGCAGGTGTACTCTTCTCGTTCTAATTAGGTTGAAGAATTATAAACTGAAAAAAACGAAGTTGAATTATGAAACTATATAAATTATCACTCGCCCTGATTCTGGGCCTTGGTATGTTGACCTCTTGCAATGACAAGTTGGATATCAGCAACCCCAACCAGCAGACATCAGAGACCTTCGGCAACAATGTCGATGAGCTCGAGGAATGTGTCATTGCTGCCTACAACCACATCCGCATGGAGGGCACCTATGCCCGTGTCGGATACAATCTTGATGTCACTCGTGGCGATGAGGTGTGGAACGCCTCACAGGTATGGTACCTGCCTTTTGACGATTTGAACGACCCCGTTACAGACGAGATCAACCAGTGGTCTTGGCGTGACTGGTACTACACCATCAACGTCTGTAACTTTATCCTGTCGCACACCAGTGGTGACAGCAGCTCGCTCAGTACGAAGATGCAGCACATCAAGGGACAGGCCCTCTTCATCCGTGGCTTGGCCTACTATAACCTCGCCGGTTACTATCAGAACCCTGCTCTGATTACCGACTATGCACAGTATGGTACACTCGACGGACTCTATGCCAGCAACCACGCTGACGGCGATGCTGACGGCAATGCCCAGTACGACCGCGTACTCGACCAGGTAGAGGCTGACTTCACGGAAGCTATGTCTTTGCTGCCTTCTAAGACTGAAGGTGGTGAGTGGGCTAAGGGCCGTGCTACAGCAGGTGCTGCTGCCGGTTTCTATGCACGTACACTGATGGTTCGCCACAAGTATGCAGAGGCTCTGACCGTTCTGAAGGACATCATGAGCACTGCTGATGGTGGTAATGAGAAATACGGCACCTACAAGCTCATGGCTAACTATGGTGACAACTTCCGTGAGAGCCTCTTCGAGATTCAGTTCCTGGACTATGGCACACAGGGTGTTGACGACGAGTGGACACCAGTAAACACCAGTCCTAACGCTACTCAGGGTTCTGCTATCGAGAGTAACTACGGTCCTGGTGCCTTTGGTGGATGGGCTGACCTGTCTGCCTCTCCTTGGCTCTACAATCTGTTCAAGGCTGAGCGCACCACTGGCGGTAGCCTCGACCCACGTCTCTATTGGACAATCGGTACTTACGAGCCTGAGTGGGACGGCAACGCCATGACTCTCGGCAATGTATGCTATACCACCACGATGACAGCTACCGATTTCATTGTCACCAACAACGACAATGGTGGTCTGCCCATCGCCAAGAACACCAACCTGCGCACAGGTCTGTACGACAAGGTGGTTACAGGTCTTCACGATGGTATCAACCTCCGTCTGATGCGCTACTCTGACGTGCTGCTGCGTGCTGCAGAGTGCGAGAACGAGATCAACGGTCCTACGGCCGACGCCTTCAAGTGGATTGACAAGGTGCGCAACCGTGCCCAGCTGGCCAACCTGGATCAGAGCAAGTTCAACACCAAGGACCTGCTG
>ONCH01000019.1 GCA_900316265.1 uncultured Prevotellaceae bacterium
CCAGACCGGCAGCGAAAGGCTTGTATATCCGACGTTCTGCCTCTGGTGGATTTGAAAAAATACGTTGCAATTAAAATAGGTTTGAAGGATATGTATAAACCCCGTAACCTACCTAACACCCGAATCGATGTGGCCGATGCCCTGAGAGGTATCGCAGTGGCCGGCATTTAGGCATCACCTACGCCGTGATGGTTGGATGCGGAATGGTTATTTGCCAGTATCTCTTCGCCCGTTATTGGTTTAGCAGTCATCCTCGCGGACCGTTAGAAGGTATTTGGAGAAAACTGACGTGGATTAAATTGAATTAAGATGAAACAGGAAATAAATCCCAAGGATACCAACAGAGCCATCGCTTTCGAGCTGTGGACAAAGTCGCCCATGCCGATGGTAACACTCACCAAGACCTTCGACGTGACACGACTGTGCAAGGTAAGTCGGAAGCGGGGGCTGAAGTTCAACATGCTGCTGTGCTGGTGTATCGGCAAGGCAGCCTCAAAGATTGAGGAGTTCTACATGCTGCCCAAGGACGGAAAGCTGTACAAATATGACCGCATGGCCATCAACGTGATAGCAGACAACGTCAAGGGTGGACTCAGCTTCTGCGACGTGGCCGTTTGTGACGATCTGGAGACGTTTAATGCCAACTA
Organism: uncultured Prevotellaceae bacterium; assembly: GCA_900316265.1. Taxonomy (GTDB): domain Bacteria; phylum Bacteroidota; class Bacteroidia; order Bacteroidales; family Bacteroidaceae; genus Prevotella. The sequence goes on from ONCH01000019.1 coordinate 648, forward strand.
CATGCATCTGACAGAGACCATCAGCCGGACCTGTCAGGATATCCTCGACGATGAAGCCGTTATCGTAGGCACATCGGCCGTCACAGGCACGGAGCTCGACAGCATCACCAACCAGTATAGCGGTATCTTCAACAATCCCTTCCTGGCTTGGGGCCGTTATCGCAAAGGTTGGCTGAAGACCACGCTCCCCATCTCCTTCCAGTTTCATCACGCGCAGATGGACGGCAAACACGCTGCCCGGTTCTTGGAAGAACTGCAAAGGATCGTCAATACGATATGAGAACAAGAGGATATAAATGCAAATAGCGTGTAACTCGTTGAGCTACACGCTATTTTAAAGTATGTAATAGTAATTGCTTACTTCACCTCCTCGAAGTCAGCATCCTGGATGTTGTCATCCTTTGGAGCCTGCTGCTGAGCCTGCTGCTGACCAGCGAAAGGATTCTCTGGACCAGCCTGTGCACCCTGAGCGCCCTGGTACATCTGCTGTGAAGCAGTCTGCCAAGCGGTGTTGAGGGCATTCATGGCGGTGTCGATGGCTGCGATGTCGCCAGCCTTGTGGGCATCCTTCAGCTGCTGGAGGGCATTCTCGATGGCGGGCTTGTGCTCTGCAGGAATCTTGTCGCCGATCTCCTTCAGCTGGTTCTCAGTCTGGAAGATCATAGAGTCTGCCTGGTTGAGCTTGTCAACGCGCTCGCGCTCCTTCTTATCGTTCTCGGCATTCTGCTCAGCCTCGGCCTTCATGCGGTTGATCTCGTCCTGTGACAGACCAGAAGAGGCCTCGATGCGGATGGCCTGCTCCTTACCAGTGGCCTTATCCTTGGCAGAAACCTTGAGGATACCGTTGGCATCGATGTCGAAGGTTACCTCAATCTGAGGAATACCACGACGGGCGGGGGCGATACCTGTCAGATTGAACTGTCCGATAGACTTGTTCTGTGAAGCCATAGGACGCTCACCCTGCAGTACGTGGATGGTTACCTCTGTCTGATTGTCAGCAGCGGTAGAGAAGGTCTCGCTCTTCTTGCAAGGAATGGTTGTGTTGGCCTCGATGAGCTTGGTCATCACACCACCCATGGTCTCGATACCCAGTGTAAGAGGAGTAACGTCGAGCAGTACGATGTCGCCTACGCCACCTTCCTTGTTCAGGATAGCACCCTGGATAGAAGCACCTACGGCTACCACCTCGTCAGGGTTCACACCCTTAGAAGGCTCCTTGCCGAAGTAGTTCTTAACGAGTGTCTGCACAGCGGGGATACGGCTTGAACCACCTACGAGGATGACCTCGTCGATATCGGCAGTGTTCAGCTTAGCGTCAGCCATAGCCTTCTGACAGGGAGCCAGACAAGCCTGGATGAGGTCGTGAGCCAACTGCTCGAACTTAGCACGTGTAAGGGTCTTCACCAAGTGCTTGGGAACGCCGCCTACAGGCATGATGTAAGGCAGGTTAATCTCAGTAGAGGTGCTTGAAGATAGCTCGATCTTGGCCTTCTCGGCAGCCTCCTTCAGACGCTGCATAGCCATGGGGTCGCTCTTCAGGTCGGCACCCTCGTCGTTCTTGAACTCCTGAACGAGCCAGTCGATGATTACCTGGTCGAAGTCGTCACCACCGAGGTGAGTATCACCATTGGTAGAGAGTACCTCGAAGACACCACCGCCGAACTCCAGGATAGAGATATCGAACGTACCACCACCGAGGTCGAAGACGGCAATCTTCATATCCTTGTTGGCCTTGTCAACACCGTATGCCAAAGCGGCAGCTGTAGGCTCGTTGACGATACGCTTCACGTCGAGACCTGCAATCTGGCCAGCCTCCTTGGTAGCCTGACGCTGAGAGTCAGAGAAGTAGGCGGGAACAGTGATGACAGCCTCTGTCACCTCCTGTCCGAGATAGTCCTCGGCAGTCTTCTTCATCTTCTGCAGCACCATAGCAGAAATCTCCTGTGGAGTGTACTTGCGGCCATTGATGTCTACACGGGGATAGCCACCCTCGTTGACTACACTATAGGGTACGCGAGAAATCTCTTTCTCGGTCTGCTGCCAGTTCTCACCCATGAAACGCTTGATAGAGTAAACAGTGTTTTTGGGGTTAGTGATGGCCTGACGCTTGGCAGGGTCACCGATCTTACGCTCACCATTTTCCACGAAGCCAACGACTGAAGGTGTTGTACGCTTACCTTCGCTGTTGGCGATTACTACTGGCTCGTTACCCTCGAATACGGCAACGCAGCTGTTGGTAGTACCTAAGTCAATTCCAATAATCTTTCCCATAATTCTATATTTTTTAATTGTTAATATGCATGATTTGTCAGTACCAAGATAGCAAAGCACGTGCCAAAACAAATTTTTTTCAATATTATGGTGACATTTTGGCACAAGTATCAAATATTTTTCCTATCTTTGCACTCAGAATTAAAATATATGACAGTCATATGAAAAGATGGACTTTATTGGTTGCGGTGTCGTTTGTCATGTCGACAGCTATGGCACAAGATAATCCGTATATTGTAAAGACGAAAGGTGTCCAGAGGGAGGCATCTGCTAATTCGCAGAAGGATTCGGAGGAAGCGGAGCCTACTGACTTCATGGGCAAGAATTTCCGCTATTACAGTATGTGCGACTGGAAAGAGGGTATGCGCTTCATGGTTGTTCCTGAGAAGTATGACCTGTTGGTCAACACGTTCCATGATGCTGCCACGAATAAAGAGGTTGGCAATGGCCAGTTGCGCCACCTTATTATGGTTTATAAAGGACATAGCATGCTGTCAAATGGTCGCGTACATATCAACTTCACCTGTGAGGACAATGGCAGAGACTATTACTACGAACAGCCTTACGGCACGTTTGAAGCCTATTGCTATTCGAAGGCTGGTGTGCCAACGTTGGCCTATCTGGGTGATGTTGACAAGGCTCGCGAGTTGCTGATGAACCAGCCCCTGCTGACGCGTACGCAGCATTTCCGTGTTGATACCGAATACTATGGTGATGGTTATCGTGATATTGTTGTCGAGAAGAATATGCTCGTCACCGTCAAGGCCATTGGTGTCGGTACCCGTTCATTCCCAGTGAAAATCATTGTGGAAGACGAGAACGGCAACCAGTTCTATCAGAATGTCGCCATGTCGAAAACCAACAGTGGCATCCGTGAAGAAGGCTTCTCCTACGATGCTGAGATGTATAGCTTTGCAGGCTCCTTTGAGTTCTTGGGTGCCAATATGACAGTGTCGTCGAATATCAGAGAATATCTGAACAAGACCGTTCATACCAAGTATGTTACCAGCATGAGCAGTAAGGGCTCTGGTAAGGTGCGCGACGTGAAGGTTCCCCGCTTTACAGGTTTCATTATCGACGAGATTACCCCTGTTCGTAATTCCAAGTACTATACGCTGACCATGCGTGAGACGGATAGCCGTCGTGTCTATTATAAAGATGTGGTGTTCAACGAAGACGATATCGCTGGTGGTGCCAGTGGTGCTCGTGACGATTTCTTCGGCTACCTCTTTGGCTTGGGTGAGGGTGAAGCTCGCAATACCAGTAAGGAGACGCGTGCTGCCATCCGTGAGGGTCGTGTAATCAGTGGCATGACCAAGGAAGAAGTCGAGTTGGCAATGGGTGAACCTTTCAAGGTTATGCACGATAAAGAGGGTGGTGAGATTTGGCTCTATGCCCGTTCTAACGATGTCATCCTCGATGTATGGTTCGATGAGAAGGGCTATGTCACCCAGGCTAAGGCCCGTAAGGCATCAGATGACGTGTCTACTACCAAGGGTAAGAGCAAACGCTCGGCTAAGAGTCGTGGCGGTCATGCTGGTGTCACACAGAAAAGCGGTGCTTCACCGTTGGAACAGGTGGCTTCAGGTAAATAGTCATGAAAGAGCATAAAGAAAGCGCCCGGATGAATTTGTCTGGGCGCTTTTCTTATGGGTAGTCTCAAGGACTTGTTATGCTTTGTCATTGATGGCCTGCATAATCTTGGCCTCCAGCTCTTCGCACAGTTCGGGGTTGTCCTTCAACAGCGCCTTGACTGCATCGCGGCCCTGTGCCAGCTTCGATTCTCCGTATGAGAACCACGAACCGCTCTTCTTGATAATCTCGTGCTCCACAGCCAAGTCAACAATCTCGCCCACCTTTGAGATTCCTTCGCCGAAGGTAATCTCAAACTCAGCCTTGCGGAAGGGAGGAGCCACCTTGTTCTTAACCACTTTTACTTTTACTTGGTTTCCAAGAATGGTGTCACCATCCTTGACGGGTGCCGATTTGCGGATGTCCAGACGGACAGATGCGTAGAACTTCAGGGCGTTACCACCCGTGGTGGTTTCAGGATTGCCAAACATCACACCAATCTTCTCACGCAACTGGTTGATGAAGATGCAGGTGGTGTTGGTCTTGGCAATGGTACCTGTCAGCTTGCGCAGAGCCTGTGACATCAGACGGGCATGCAGACCTACGGCAGAGTCACCCATATCACCCTCGATTTCCTTCTTCGGTGTCAGGGCTGCTACGGAGTCAACTACCAGGATATCGATGGCTGACGAGCGAATCAGCTGGTCGGCAATCTCCAGGGCCTGTTCACCATTGTCGGGCTGTGAGATGTAGAGGTTGTCAATGTCTACGCCAAGTTTCTCGGCATAGAAGCGGTCGAAGGCATGCTCAGCATCGATGAAGGCGGCAATGCCACCATTCTTCTGGCACTCAGCGATGGCGTGGATAGCCAATGTCGTCTTACCTGACGACTCAGGACCATAAATCTCGATGATGCGTCCCTTGGGGTAGCCACCTACGCCCAGTGCGGCATTCAGACCTATCGAGCCGGTAGGTATTACCTCCACGTTCTCTATTTTCTCGTCGCCCATCTTCATGATGCTACCCTTGCCGAAGTCCTTCTCAATCTTCTGCATGGCAGCCATCAGGGCTTTCATCTTCTGCTGTTGCGGAGTCAACTGCTCCTCTTCTTTTTCTTTCTTTGCCATAGTTTTAATTATTAGGGGTGAGAGGTGAGGGGTGAGAGGTGAGAGAATAGTCTCAGCGCTTCACAACTTACACAGCACACCTTTGTTGTACTTATGTTATTTTTGTTTTTCTTCTAAGTTTTTTCGTAAGCCGATGAGCATTTTTGCAATTTCAGTTATTTTTATTTCTTCAATTGTAAGTTGTTCGTGGGTGATGTAATTCAGTGTTTCTGCTACTTCCAACTGGCACATCACTTCCATTAACGAACCATAGCTTATTTCGATAAAGTGTATACGTTCTTTAATTGAGAAACGCCCCATACCTTCAGCTATGTTTGAGGGGATAGATATCACCGCACGTTGAATCTGATTAGTTAATCCGTATGATTCTTGTTGTGGAAAATAATTACAGATGGTGTAAATGTCAGCCACTAGTGCCTTTGCAAGATGGTAAACCTTTAATTTCCGATAATAAAAATCTTCCATATCTGCCTATAATCTATCCTCTCACCTCTAGCTTCTCACTCCTCACCTCTTACAATTCCAAGTCGCCATCGTGAATCTCGTACCAGGGCAGCCCTTGCTTATTGAGCTGCTCCATGAAGGGATCGGGGTCGAACTCTTCGACGTTGTGAACACCGGGCTTCTTCCACAGTCCCTTGCAGAACATCATGGCACCAATCATGGCAGGTACGCCAGTGGTGTAAGAGACGCCCTGCATACCTGTCTCTTCGTATGCAGCACGGTGTGAGCAGTTGTTATAGACATAATAGGTGTGCTCTTGTCCATCGTTGCCGATACCACGGATGCGACAGCCAATAGAGGTCTGGCCTTCGTAGTTCTCGCCCAGATCCTGTGGGTTGGGAAGTACTGCCTTCAGGAACTGTAGAGGTACGATCTTGACCTTAGCTACGCCACTACCGTCAGCCAGCGGAGCCTCGTACTCCACCTCGTCGATGCGGCTCATGCCGATATTCTGAATCACCTCGAGGTGCTTCAGATACTGCTGACCGAAAGTCATCCAGAAACGGGCACGCTTGATAGTGGGATAATTGATGACAAGGCTCTCAATCTCCTCGTGGTGCAACAGATAGCTGTCGCGAGGACCGATGTTGGGGTAGGTGAGATCCTTGTGAATCTCCAGCGGCTCTGTCTCTACCCACTTGCCGTTCTCCCAATAGAGTCCCTTCTGAGTAATCTCGCGGATGTTAATCTCTGGGTTGAAGTTGGTGGCGAAAGCCTTATGGTGGTCGCCAGCGTTGCAGTCCACGATATCAAGATAGTGAATCTCCTTGAAGTGATGCTTGGCAGCATAGGCGGTATAGATGCTCGTTACACCTGGGTCGAAACCACAACCGAGGATGGCTGTGAGGCCTGCCTTCTCGAAGCGCTCACGATAAGCCCACTGCCAAGAATACTCGAAGTGTGCCTCGTCCTTGGGTTCGTAGTTGGCGGTGTCAAGATAGCTGCATCCGCAAGCCAGACAAGCGTCCATAATCGTCAGGTCCTGATAGGGCAAGGCCAGGTTGATGACCAACTCGGGCTTGTAGTCATTGAACAGTGCCTTCAGCTGCTCTACATCGTCGGCATCTACCTGAGCAGTCTTGATGTCGAGTTTGTAGCCTGCCTTATGGATGTCCTCTACAATCTTGTCGCACTTTGCCTTGCGACGCGATGCAATCATAAACTCTGTAAACACGTCAGCATTCTGTGCTATCTTGAATGCTGCCACCGTTGCGACGCCACCAGCGCCAATCATTAATACCCTTGCCATAGTCTTATTTTGTTTTTATTTTCGTTATTTCGTTTCACGTTATGTCGTTATTACGACACTTTGTTTAACTCTTCCGATTTTATCCCCAGTGCAGCCATCAGCGAGTAGCCCAATATCTCCTGTCGGAAGTTTCCACTGTCCATAGGTTGCATGGTGAAGACGGTGATGTGCTTGTCGGGGTCTGCCTTACGTAAAGCCTCGCGTACCTTATTATATATATGGTCGCTATCGCCTACCACCATCAGTCGCTTCACTTCTGCGGCATTGGCTATAATCTGCAGTGAGTCGATGAAGAGATCGTCCTTGGTAACCATCTCCTCCACCTTCACACAGCTGATAAGAAACTCGCCCAACGGACCAGCGAAAGCCTTGCCGTCGAGGTCGTTGAACTTTCCTGGCAGGAAGTTATCCATCTGCTGTCGATTCTTTTCATGAATCAGCACTACCTGAACATTCCTCTCACCTCTCACCTCTAGCTTCTCACCTCTATCAATGGGTCTCAGTCCGCCATCCAGCGCCACGCACTCCAACCACTGTGCCATATCGGCCTGTGGTATGCGGCGCTCCAGCATGCGCTCAAAGTTTACTATCATGTCAAATGCCACCTTGTCAACGTACTCGGCATCGACCAGTATTACGTGTTCACTCCACTTTGTGTCGTTCATACGTGCAAAGGTAAACAAAAAACTCAAGAAGAGAAAGAATAAAACGATAAAAAAACGTAAAAAACGTGGCCGGCAAATTTGGATAATTGAAATTTTCTTCGTACATTTGTACCCAACAAATATTGATACAAACTAAAAATCATTTACTATGAATAAGGAGGAGAATTTTGTAATTACCATCAGCCGCCAGTTCGGCACGGGTGGACACGAGATTGGAGCGGAGCTTGCACGCAGGCTCAGAGTAAAGTTGCTGGACAAGCAAATACTGAATGCGGTAGCTGGGCGCATCCATGCAGTAGAGGATGCCGTAGATAAAATCGAGACCCGCAATCCCTTGTGGCGCGACGATTTCACCAACTTCTATCGTACCTACATGTCTAACGCAGAGTATAATGGACAGGAGCACGATCAGACCAGTCGTGAGTTGTTCCGTGCGCAGTGTGAGGCCATCCGCCAGATTGCGGAAGAAGAGTCGTGTGTCATTGTTGGACGTTGTGGTTTCGACATCTTTGCCAACCATCCTAACTGCCTGAAAATCTTCGTACACGCCAGTCTGGACAGTCGTAAGCGCCGCATTGCTGAGCGCTATGACATCAGCGAGTACGATGCTGCAGCCATGATTGTCGACAACGACTACAGTCGTGAACTCTACACCAAGACCTTCACAGGTCGCGACTGGACCGATGCCACCAACTACGACATCGCCCTCGATGTCCGCAAGTTTGGCGTCAATGGTGCCGTCGACTTCCTGATGAATTGCATAGAGTAAAAAGATTGCAATAAATAGGCTTATACGGTGATTTCGCCACTGCCGTAACAACGGTGGTGGCGATTGTCGTAGATGACGCAGAACTGGCCAGGGGCAACGCCGTGGATAGGCTGTGCGGCATGGACCAGATAGCGGCCATTGCCTTGAGACTCTAAGGTGGCAGGGATGAATTCGGGTGTGTGGCGAATCTTAATGGTCACTTCGTGAGGGGTGAGAGGTGAGGGGTGAGAGGTGAGAGGATAGTTAAAGCACTCCTCTAACGGTAGGGTTAGATGGTGGAAGTCTCGGATGGGGAAGTCCTGCTTGTAGGCCGTTTCTGGGTCGTAGCCGTGAGAAACGTAGATAATGTTCTGCTCAATGTCTTTCTTGACCACAAACCACGGACCGCCACCAAGTCCCATGCCTTTGCGCTGTCCAATGGTGTGGAACCAGTGGCCCTTGTGATGGCCGATGAGCTTGCCTGTCTCCAGCTCGACGACGTCGCCAGGCAATTCGCCCAGATAGCGACGGAGGTAGTCGTTATAATTGATTTTACCTAGGAAGCAGATGCCTTGCGAGTCTTTGCGCTTAGCGTTGACCAGATGCTCGCGCTCGGCAATCTCACGCACCTCATCCTTCATCATGTGGCCAATGGGGAAGAGGGCTTTCGCCAATTGCCAGTCGTAGATCTGTGCCAGGAAGTCGGTCTGGTCCTTCACAGGGTCAGGGCTGGTGCAGAGCCAGACCCTCTCTTTCTCCCCCTGTGTAGGGGGAGTATTTGTAGCCTCCCCTAAACAGGGGAGGTTGGCGGGGTCTCTCTCAGTGGTGGCATAGTGGCCTGTGGCGATGAGGTCGTAGTCGTGGCCTCGCTTTTCGTGGAAGGCACCGAACTTGATGAGACGGTTGCACATGACGTCTGGATTGGGGGTCAGTCCTGCGCGTACCTTATCCATAGTATATTGCGTCACCTGGTCCCAATACTCACGATGGCAGTCGATGACCTCCAACTTGCAACCGTACTTGTGACTGACAGCTGTCGCCATCTCCAAATCCTCCTCAGAAGAGCAGTCCCACTCCTCTTCCTCCTCCGGACCAATCTTGATATAGAAACAGTCGGGCTGCAGGCCCTGACGAACCAGTTCGTAGAGCACGACGCTGGAGTCGACACCGCCTGAGAGCAGCACGGCGATATGCTTATTCTCTAATTCCTTGATATTCATGGCTGCAAAGGTACGAATAATTTGACCACGGATGATACGGATGGCAGGGATTATTTCGTAAAAGTTGTTAAATAATAGCTTAATTTCATTGTCATTTCAGAAAAAGTACATATCTTTGCGATATCAAAATGATATCAAAACAGAAACAATTATCGACTTAAAACATTAACGATTATGGAGAACAAGGAATTTGCCTTCAAAGGCTTGGTACTGAATGGATTCTTGATGTTGTTTGTCAACATCGCTGTTCTGTTGGCCATCATTGCTGGATTCGTTATCAGCATCATGGATCTGAATGCTACCGATGGAGAGATGGGTGGATGGATGCTGGCAGGCTGTTTTGTCCTGCTGATAGTGAATATCGCTATGTGGTGTGGCTTTATGATGCTGGAACCCAACGAGGCCCGCGCCCTGACGTGGTTTGGTAAGTATTCCGGCACGTTTGCTGAGGCTGGCTACTATTGGAGAAATCCGTTCTATGGCTCGAAGAAATTGTCACTGCGTGCTCGTAACCTGGACGCTGAGCCTATCAAGGTGAACGACAAGGTGGGTAATCCCGTGATGATTGGTCTCGTGCTGGTCTGGAAGCTGAAGGATACCTATAAGGCACTCTTCGAGGTGGACACCCAGACGATGGCAACTGTTTCTCAGGGACAGTTGGGAGCCGACGTGAAGAGCATCATGAATGCTTTGGAGAAGTTTGTGCGCGTACAGAGCGATGCAGCCCTCCGCCAGGTGGCTGGTCAGTATGCCTACGACGATGAGGACGGTGGCAAGGGTGAGTTGACACTGCGTTCAGGTAGTGAGGAAATCAATGAACTACTGGAGCAGAAACTGGACGATCGTCTGGCATTGGCAGGCATCGAGGTTGTGGAGGCTCGCATCAACTACCTGGCTTACGCCCCAGAAATTGCTGCCGTTATGTTACGCCGTCAGCAAGCTTCGGCAATCATCACTGCCCGTGAGAAGATTGTTGAGGGTGCCGTATCGATGGTGAAGATGGCACTCGACAAGCTGTCGAAAGAAGAAGTGGTGGAGCTGGATGACGATAAAAAGGCCGCAATGGTCTCGAACCTGCTCGTAGTACTCTGCGGTGACGACTCCGCTCAGCCTGTGGTGAATACAGGAACGCTGAACCATTAAGATGCTAGATGGCTGATGTAAGATGTAATAAGTAACAATTGAAAGATAACGATGAAAAGATACGAATATAAAAAGGTGTATGTCCTGTGGGGTATGGAGCGTAAGTTGAACCAGTTAGGCTATGAAGGCTGGGAACTGGTGGCTGTGGACAACTGCGTGATGTTTCTGAAACGAGAATACAACGATTAATGGCCGACAAGGAGAAAAATACCAAGAGTTTTATTCTTCGCGTTGACGCTGAGACGATGAATGCGATAGAGGCTTGGGCTGCGGACGAGTTCCGCAGCACCAATGGCCAGCTACAGTGGATTATCACTGAGGCGTTGCGCAAGGCTAAACGATTACCTAAAAAGAGTAAAGGGGAATCGAAGAGTGAAGAGTGAAAATACCGCGAGGCTTAATAAGCTTCGCGGTATTTGTTTTCGTCCTTGTCGTCGAGCATGGAGAGGTACGACTGGTAACGGCTTTGCGCAATGTAGTGGTCTTCGACGGCTTTGAGTACTGCACAGCCCGGTTCGTGGGTGTGCGTACAGTCACTGAAGCGGCATTGCTTGGAGAATTCAAAGATTTCCTTGAAGTAGCTTGTCAGCTCTTCGCGCTCCATGTCGAAGGTGCCGAAACCCTTGATGCCTGGGGTGTCGATGAGCCAACTTTTAGAGGTGAGAGGTGAGTGGTGAGAGGTGAGAGGTGAGGGGTGAGTGGTGAGAGGAATCATCTCGGAGAAGGTGGTGGTGTGCATGCCAGTCTGGTGCGCATCGCTGATTTCTGCAGTGCGCTGGTTGGCGTGGGGTACCAGTCGATTGATGAGCGTTGACTTGCCCACACCGCTGTTGCCACTGAGCAACGTTATCTTTCCCTCTAAAAGCGGGCGCAATTCCTCTACGCCTACGCCTGTCTCTGCTGAGATGGCGCGACACTCATAGCCGATGGTCTCGTAGAGGTCAATCATCATCTGCTGGTAGTGTAGCTCGTCGTCGTTGAGCACGTCCACCTTATTAAATATAAGGATGACAGGCACACGGTATGCTTCGGCAGAAGCCAGGAAGCGGTCGATGAACGTTGTGCTGGTCTCCGGCTTCGAGACGGTGACGATGAGCAATGCCTGGTCGACATTTGCCGCGAGGATGTGGCTCTGCTTCGACAGGTTTATGCTTTTGCGGATGATGTAGTTGCGGCGATCGTCAATTTCCGTAATCCAGTTGCCTTCACCCACGGTGACGTGGTCGCCTACGGCCACAGGGTTCGTGGAGCGTATTCCTTTGATGCGGAAATTGCCCTTTACCTTACAATCAAGGAGCTGGCCATCGTCCGTGAGGACGGTGTACCAGCTACCAGTATTCTTAATGACGAGTCCTTTCAATTGTCAATTAAACTGTCATGATTTCCTTGTTCTTGGCATCCATCAGCTCGTCGAGCTTCTTGATGTACTTGTCGTGCAGTTTCTGTAGGTCGTTCTCTGCGTCCTTCTCCAAGTCCTCAGAGAGACCGTCCTTGATGGCTTTCTTCAACTTCTCCTTGATGTCGGCACGAACGTTGCGCACCTCTACCTTTGCCTTCTCAGCAATCTTGTTGCACTGCTTTACCAGATCGCGACGGCGCTCCTCGGTGGGCTGGGGGATACCCAGACGGATAATCTCGCCATTGTTCTCTGGTGTAATGCCTACGTCAGAGTCCATGATGGCCTTCTCGATGTCGCGAATCTGCTTCTTGTCCCACGGCTTGATGGCAATGGTGCGTGCATCGGGTGTAGAGATGTTGGCAACTTGGTTCAGGGGTACTTTTGAACCATAAGATTCCACACGTACACCATCGAGGATGGCTACGTTGGCACGGCCGGCGCGAACACGGCTCAGCTCCTCCTCCAGGAACATAGCGGCCATCTGCATGCGCTCTTCTGCCGCTGATAAAGTCTGTTTTACGTCAATCATATTTTTCTTGTTAGTGTGATATTTGGTACAAAGATACGAACTAAATTCGGAGTATGCAAGGCATTTTGAAAAAAAAGTTAGAAAAAATTTTGTAAAGTGCCATAAGTTTTATACCTTTGCCTACATAAACCTATGATTCTATTAGCCTAAGAATGATTCTACAAATGATAGAAATGTCGTTATGGAGCCTCAATCACTACGCGCTCGCACTGAGTGCCGTGTTGTTGGTGGCGATACTGGTTGTGGTACTCTACAATCGAGTATACATGAGACGTGCCAATGAGGCCAATGCCCGCCGCAAGGAGCAGAATGCCCATTTGGCACTGGTGTTGCAAGCCGGACGCTTACGTATCTGGAAGTATCTTCCTGCTACCCGCCACTACCTTTTCCTCTCTGAGGAAGGTACGATGGAGCAGCGTTATAACCCTATCGATTTCCAGCAGTTCTTCGAACGCGACGACTTCGAACGCTTGCGCACAGCCATCTTCGATATCTGTGAGGGCAAGCAGAACAGTGCCGTTCTTACGCTGGTCAGCAATGCCAAGGACGATGCTTTCCTGCGCCATTACGAGATGACTGTTTCTGTGGACCGTCGTGACAGTAGAGGTCGTGTGACCAGTATTCTCGGTATCCAACACGATGTGACAGATGAGTATCGCCGTCTGGAAACTGTCAACCAGCTGTTGCTGCGCTACCATACGGTGTTCAGTACGTCGCTTGTTGATATGCTGTACTACGACAACAAAGGTGTCTTGCAGGATATTAATGAGCGCGCCTGTCAGGCCTTTGGCGTTCCTAACCGTGAGTATGTGCTGAACAACAAGTTCCTGCTGAAGAACAACCCCTTCTTTGGTGATGTCAACCTTGAGACGATGGACAATACGCGAACCTCCTGTATTGTCGATTTCGGTGACTATACCGATCCTGTCTATCATATAGATGAGCTAGGTCTGGCCGACAAGAAGATGTATTACGAGTCAACCATCAACCCCATCCGTGATGCCGACGGCAATCTGGAGGGTGTCTATATGGCAGGCCGTGATATTACGGAGATGGTAGTGTCGTACCGCAGACAAAAGGAGGGTGCTGAGAAATTGCGCAAGGTGAACGAAGACATCCGCCAGTATATCTCTAACATCAACTATGCCCTGCGCATCAGTGACATCCGCATGGTGAACTACTATCCGAAGTCGTTCACGCTGGAGATGTCCGACAACATCACCCAGTCGCAGATGAAGCTGTCGCAGTTGCGATGCATCCGACTGGCAACGCCCCGTTTCCGCCGTACTGTGTCGAGCGTACTGAACCGTATGGACCACTTGTCACCTTATAATATTCAGGTCAATATCGAAACGGAGATACGTGACAAGAAAGGCCGTCAGATATGGTTGCTGTTCAACCTGGTGCCCATGGTCGATGCTGATGGTAAAGTGGAGCGTTATTTCGGCATGTGTCGTAACATGACTGATATGGTGGAGACGGAGAACCGCCTGGCCGTAGAGACCAAGAAAGCCCAGGAGACCGAGTTACTGAAGCAGTCGTTCCTCTCCAATATGAGCTACGAGATTCGTACCCCGTTGAACAATGTCGTAGGCTTTGCCGGACTGTTCAATTCTCCGCATGATGAGGCCGATGAGCCCGCCTTCGTGGAACAGATTAAGACCAACTCCAACAATATGTTGACACTGGTCAACGACGTTATGCTGCTCTCCAGCCTTGACGCCAATATGGTGGAATACCGCAAGGACGACATCGACTTCGCACAGATCTTCGCCAGCCATTGTCAGATGGGGTGGAGCAATGCTAACCCACAAATCAAGACCATTATCGACAATCCTTATGAAAGTCTGGTGGTGAACATCGACATGGAGCATGTGGGCAAGGTTATCGAGAAACTCTGCTGGCTGTCGGCACTGACGTTGAAGGAAGGCTATGCCAAGGCTCGTTATGAATATCGTCGTGGCGAACTCCTGATTACCATCGAGGATACTGGCGACGGCATTCCAGAGGAAGGCATGGCCCATATCTTCGACCGTTTTGTACACAACATCGACAACCATCTGTTGGGTACCGGTCTCGATTTGCCTATCGTTCAGGCTATTGTCCGCCAGATGGGTGGCACCATTGAGATAGAGTCCAAGCTACACCAGGGCACTACCGCATGGGTTTCTATTCCCTGTGAGGCCAAGAACATTGAGAGACGTCGTGAAGAAATTACTGCAAACACCACAGAAAACATGCTACTATGACAATACTGACTATGACATACTTCCTGTTGCAATCTGCATCGTACCTATCCTTATGGCCATATCTGCTGTTGGCAGTGGTGCTGTTTGTGCTGATTGCCGTATTGATACAAAACCGTGTTGTGCGCCGTCGTGTCAATGATAGCATTGCCTCGGCTACCTCCACCTACGAAATGATGGAGAAGGCGCTGAAAATCGTCGACAACGATGTTGTTATCTACGATATTCCTGGTAAGGTAATCCGCAGGCTGAGAGGCAACCTGCTTCCTACTCCTGAGATGAGGGCCGAGGAGTTTGCTCCTCATATCCATCCCGATGACGTGGAGCAAGTCCTTTCCACTGTTCGACAGATGGCACAAGGCAAGACGCAACAAGTAGAATACAGCTACCGTTGGCGCGTCAGTGAAGCTGGTGAGGAGCCCCGCTATTTCTATATCCGTAACAACAGCGTTGCAGAATATGCACCAGGCAGTTCGACGCCTACCAGTATCATCAGTGTGCTGGTTGATGAAACTGAGCAGCGCGAACATCAGGAAGAAGAAGAGGAGCTGGCCAAGCGCTATAAGAAGATTTTCGAGGACTCTATCATTGGCCTGTCGTTCTATTCTCCTGAGGGTTGGCTGATTGTCGCCAACAAAATGATGCGTGATATTTGCCATTTTGACAGTGATGAAGGTGATGCTTTCTTCTCGAAGATGAACCTGTTCGACATGGCTCCATTCAACGAGGTGCTCGACCGCTATCACCCCAATGAGTATTTGGCTTGTTCGCTGAGTGTCGTTCCTGAGCGCGAGATGTATATCTATCTGGAAATCGGTGTGCACCCCATCTACGATGAGGAAGGCAAGTTGATTTATATCTCTGTTGCTGCCCGTGACATTAGTGAGGAGCGTGAACTCTATATGCAGGCCAAGAGGAACGATGTGGAAATCCAGAAGGTGAACGAGTCTATCCAGATTTACGAGAAGGAGTTGCGCTACATGATGGAGACCTGTGGTTTGCAGGCTTGGCGCATCTCGCTGGATCGTGACATTATTGAGTTCTATAGTGGCTTGAAAGAAGTACAGCGACATTTCACGCTGAAGCAGTTACAGAGTATCTTCTATAGTCAGGAAGATGAGTTTGTGCGCAATCTGGATCATCCTGCCGAAGTGATTTCCAAACCGCTTAGATATATGGGCCGCATGCATCCAATGGTGACCCAAAGGGATGTAGAGCCCCAGTGGGTACAGATTAACAGTATTCCTGAATACGACGAGCATGGCAATCTGAAAGGAGCCTTCGGCGTATGGCGTAACATCCACCAGCTGATGCAGAAACAAGAACAGCTGAAGCGCGAGACGGAGCGTGCCAACGACTCCGGTCGCATGAAGAGTGTCTTCATGGCTAATATGACCCACGAGATTCGTACGCCGCTGAATGCCATTGTAGGCTTCTCCGACGTGCTGCCATTATTGACCACTCCAGAGGAGCGCCAGGAGATAATTCGTCTCATCATAGACAACTGCGATATGCTGCTCCGTTTGGTCAACGATATTCAGGATGCAGCATCGCTGGATGTCAGTGGCAGTGTGGATATTGCCCCCACTCGTACAGATTTCTCCAAGTTCTTCGACGAGCTCTGCGAACAGCTGCAACAGCGACTCCGTGAGCCTACTGTAGAGTTCATGAAGGAGAATCCTTATCCTACCTATATTACAATGGTGGACGAGATGCGTATCCGTCAGGTCTATACCAACTTCGTCACCAATGCGGTGAAGTACACCCATCAGGGACATATCAAGGTGGGTTATCGTAAGGAGTGGCGCGAGGAGAATGGCGAGAGCCGCGAAGGTCTCTTCCTCTTCTGCGAGGATACGGGTGACGGTGTTCCCAAGGAGGTGCAGGACAAGCTCTTCGAGCGTTTCTTCAAACTCAACGACTATATACAGGGTACCGGTCTGGGACTGTCTATCTGTAAGGCCATTGCCAATGCTTGTCAGGGCTTCATTGGCATGGAGTCTGAGGGACAGGGTCAAGGCTCTACCTTCTGGATGTGGATACCTTGTAACGAAATAAAAGCGTAAGAACTATCAACCATGAATAATCATTATCGATATCTGATGATTTTCCTCTGTCTGCTGGTGCTGTCGCCAATGCGTGCACAGTTGCCGAGTGACAGTGCGAGGGTCTTTGACCGAGAGCATCCGCTGGTGTATGAAGATGCTTGGGATCTCTGGCCTTATTCTTTCCTCAGTCCCAGCGGTGAGGCTGTGGGTTACAACATCGACCTCATCAGGCTTATCTGTGAGGAGCTTGATATTCCGTATGTCATCAAGCTGAAACCTACTAAGAAGGCTTTGGAGGACATCAAGAGCGGTGAGGCCGACCTGATGCTGGCAATGGATGCCGGCTATCATTCAGCGTATGGCCAGACGAGTAAGACCGTCGTCCAGATATTTACCCATAGCGTCTTGCATCGTAAGGGCGAGCCGCTTCGCATCAAGACAGAGGCCGATTTGGAGCATAACCGTTTCATTGTGCATGAAGGTAGCTTTGCTCACCACCTGATGAAAGAAAAAGGGTGGGAAGCGCAGGTCATCCCCTATGACGACATGCGTGAGGCTGTGCAGCATGTGTATAATACCCCCAATGAGCAGATTGTATGGAATACGCTGTCGCTGAAATGGTTGAAGCACACACTGCACTTCGATGATTTGGAACTGACACCTGTCAAGATGCAGCATGGTGAGTATAAGTTTATTTCCCAACAGCCCGTCCTGCTGAACCTTGTCGATGAGGTCTATGCACGTCTGGAAGCTGAAGACAAGTTGATACCTCTCCAGAATAAGTGGTTCTATCCTGAGCGCAAAGACAGTGGCATCCCCATTTGGATATGGTTCGTCGTGGGTGCTATGATTCTGTTGGTGATTAGTGCTGTGGGCTATTATGCCCTTTACCGCTTCCGTGAGAAGAAGATGACCAATGCCATTCGTCGTAGCAATACCCGTCTGGCGCATATCCTCAGCACGTGGCAGATGCACTTCTGGACGTTCAATGTGGAGAAGAAAACCGTTACCGTCTATAATGACAAAGGAGAGATAGAGGCTGACAACCAGCCTCCCACCATTTTCTTCAACCGTATGCAGGCGGAGGATGTCAAGCAACTCAGCAGTTCCCTGCTGCAGATAGCTGAAGGTAAGGTTGAGAAGAAGACAGTCGAGGTACAATCCCTTGATTCGCAGACAGGTGCTGTCCAGATCCTTTCTGTTGTCATGTCCGTCTTCCGACGCGACAAGAATGGTATTCCTACTGACATCATCGGCACCTATTCTGATGTTACAGAAGACCGTCAGCGCCAGCAACAGATTAAGGACACCATGTTGCGCTATCAGTCCATCTTCAACTCGGCTATGGTTGACACCATCGTCTATGACAGTCAGGGCTTTATGTACGACATGAACGAGAAAGCCAGCCTTGCTTTCCCTGGTGGCAAGGAGGGTGCGCTGAAGAATCGTGTCAACCTGCGCGATGTGCTGGGTAAAGACTTCTCACTCGACACCATGCAGCCCGTTTACCTTACACGCTTGTATGAATCGAATCGTGATGGTCGTGTGTTTAATTCAGAAATTCATAAGCACCAGATGTTCTATGAGTTACAGCTTATGCCCCTTCGCGACGAACAGGGACATCTGCTGGATGTCTTTGGTACGGGTCGCGATGTGACAGAGGTTGTGAAGTCCTATCAGCGCCTGCAGCATAATCTGGAATTGCAAGAGCGTGCCAATGAAGAGATGAACAACTACTTCCGCAACATCGACTACGTGTTGCAGAATGGTGGTGTGCGTATGGCCAAGTATTCGCCCGACTCGCATACCTTGTTAATATATAGTGGTGTGGGTCAAGAGCATAGCGAGTTGACTCAGACCCGCGCTTTGGCGCTTACGGCAGATGAATCGAAGCGTGATGCTCAGCGCATGCTCAACAGTATGGATAACCGTACCCTGCAGCCACAGAAGTCTTCTTTCAAGACGCTCATCCGTATTAAGCAAGGCATGCGACTCAGTGTGCTGATGTCGTTCATCCCAGTGTTGGACGAGCAGGGAAATGTCAAGGAGTACTTCGGCGCTTGTCGAGACATCAGTGAAATCAAGGCTACGGAGGAGAAACTAGCTCAGGAGTCTGCCAAAGCTCAAGAGGTAGAGACGGTGAAGAATGCCTTCCTGCGCAATATGAGCTACGAGATTCGTACACCGCTCAGCTCGGTTATCGGTTTTGCCGAACTCTTTGAGATGTCTCACGCTTCTGACGATGAGGCGCTGTTCATCGACCAGATTAAGAAGAACTCTGCCCACTTGCTGAAACTCATCAACGACATCTTGTTCCTCTCCAGGTTGGATGCCGGCATGATTGAGTTCAAGAGTAAACCCATCGACTTCGCTCAGTTCTTTGAGGCACGCTGTCAGTCCATCTGGTCGCGTGACCATCACGAGGGCGTGGACTTCGTCACGGATAATCCTTACCAGCAACTGGAAGTCGAAATCGACGATCAGAACGTTGGACTCGTTATCGACCAGATTATGGAGAATGCGACGACACATACCACCAAGGGTATGGTACGTGCCAGCTACGAATACACGGGCGAGGGTGTGGCTATGGCCTTCCAGGATACAGGTTGTGGTATTCCAGAAGACCGCATGAAGCAGATCTTCGAACGTTTCGTGTCTTCTGGTGGACATGGTACGGGTCTTGGTCTGGCTATCTGTCACGAGATTACTACCCAGATGGGTGGTAAAATCCGTATCAAGTCGGAGGTGGACAATGGTACTATCGTGTGGGTTAGCATACCGTGTAAGTGTACTGAAATAGTCAGGAAATAGAAGAGGGGAGGACGTAATATGAAAAAGAGCATAGCAATATATTTACTGTTTTACCTTTTGACCTTCTGGCCTTTGCAGCTTTCTGCCAAGGACTTCTATGGCTTTACTGACGAGCATCCGTTGATAGTGGCATGCGACTGGGACTTCCGTCCTTTTGAGTTCCTTGACAGCGAAGGCGAACCTGCAGGATATAACATTGAGGTACTTGATATCATTCTCGACCGTTTGGAGATACCCCATAAGTTCGTGATGCAGGAATGGCAGACGGCCAGTGATATGTTCCTTACCCATCAGGCAGACCTCATTCACGCGCTCTCTGTCAATTACAAGACGCGTCCTTATATCCAGACCAAGAAGTACGTCAACTATTATAACATCCGTGCCGCCCGTCATGCAAATATGCCTCCCTTCAAGGGCTTCAACAAGGCAGACCTTAGCGTCAGAATAGGTCTTAAGAAGAACGATTATGCCGCCCTGCGCCTTAATGAACTTGACACTATTCCCTTCAATGTGCAGTATATGTCACCCAAGGAGGGACTCATCCGTGTCCATGCCCATCAGTGCGACTATTATGTCTGGGGACAGATTCCCTTAGAGAATAAAATCCAGGAGCTGGCGATTGACAGTCTGGTGCTCGACGAGGTACCCGATATGCCTCCTGGCGAATTGCGCATCATCGGTTACGAGTTGGATATCATTGATGCTATTGACGATCAATACACCCGTTTGGAACAGGCGGGTGACCTGCAACGCATCTACGACAAGTGGTTCCATCCTGAAATGGTCCACGACGACGCCTCTCCGCTGGCACCATACATCCTGATTGGTCTGGCTGTGGCAGGTATCTTGATCTTCATTGCCGGTCGTCTGCTCTCTGTGCGTGTCAGTGCCTCTGTGCGTCGCAACTCTGAGTTGAATAGCATCATGACACAGGCGCTTGAGATGGACAACTATTACGTGCTGGAGTATGATGTGGTGCTTGGTCACGTCAGGAATAAGCATGGTAAGCTGTTGCGTGATTCAGGTATCTCCATTGAGGAACTGATTGAGCGTGTTGCCCCTGAAGAGCGTGAGGAGTTCCGCTCGCTTATCGATGGTATGAAGCGTGGCGAAACGGAGTCCTGGCTCCTACAGCGACGCTACAATAGCGGCACCAGTGATGAGCCTTGTTGGAGGACGTATATCGGTGGTGCCATCCTGGAACGTGAGAATGGTGTTCCGCGTTATATCGTGCATACTATTAAGGATATCACCAGTGAGATTGCAGAGGAACAGCGTACCAAGGAGCTGGCCGACAAGTATATGGAGGTGTTTGAAACCAACATGATGGCGATGTCGTTCCACGATGCCAACGGTTTCCTTATCAATATGAACCGTCGTATGCGTGAACTGCTGGAGATTACTGAGGAGCGTGAGGAGCATTTCCGCAAGACCTCGTTCCTGGAAGACCCGTTCCTGAGAGGATATGTCGACCAAGGGCACTTCGACTCTTTACACGTCTGTGGACGAATAGTCTATCCAGAGTGGGGGCTCGACAAGTACATCGAGACGCGCATTGTTCCCGTCCAGGACGATACAGGTAATTTGGTTTACTACATCATTAGCTCTCGCGACATTACTGCCGAGCGCGACATGTATATGAAGCAACGTGAACACGAGCGCCGCCTCAAGGAAACCCACGAAGCCATCAATAACTATGAGAAACAGTTGCGCTATCTGTTGGAGGAAAGCAATATGTACGTGTGGACTTTCAACCAGTACGAGCATGCTATCCGCTTCACCCGTAGTCTGCGTCAGGCCGAATACTCCGTTTCGCTGGAGAAGTTTTGGGCTGGTATGGACGAAGGACAGCGCCCAGAGGCCGAGCGTGTGTTCCGTGAGTTGATTATGGGTGGCAAGCCCTTCAATGTCATCCATCAGTATAACTACACGCCTGTTACTGACCATCTGACGTGGTTTGCCATCAGTGGTATTCCTGTATTTGACGAGAATGGTCGTCCGAAGGAGTATTTCGGACTGGTGCGTGACATCACTGACCTCATGCTTGCCCAGAAGAAGCTCCGCGAGGAAACGGCACGTGCCGAGGACTCTGGTCGACTGAAGAGTGCCTTCTTGGCTAATATGACGCACGAGATACGTACACCGCTCAACGCCATTGTAGGCTTCAGCGACTTGCTACAGGTGGTCGATGGTGTCGACGAGCGCCGTGAGTTCATCCGTATCATTCGTAACAACTGCGACATGCTGCTCCGTCTCATCAACGACATCCTGGAGGCCAGCAGTATGGGACAAGCCATTGCCATCGAACCAGTGGCCATCGACCTGCCATCCGTCTTCGACGATATCTGTCAGACCTTGGAGCAGCGCGTCCAAGGCACTGGCGTAGAGTTCCAGAAGGATAATCCTTACTACATCCTGCCCATGGTGATGGATAAGGGACGCTTGCAACAGTTGCTCACCAATTTCGTCACTAATGCGGTGAAGTACACTCACGAGGGACATATCAAGGTGGGTTACCGTAAGGAGTCGCGCGAGATAGACCGTCAGCGCCATGAAGGTCTCTACTTCTATTGTGAGGACACGGGTGCCGGCATCCCCAAGGAGAAGCAGGCGTCAGTCTTCGAGCGCTTCGTCAAGCTCAACGACTTTGTACAGGGTACGGGCCTCGGCCTTGCCATCTGTAAGGGTATCGTCGACAAGTGTGGTGGTCGCATTGGTGTCACGTCCGAAGGTGAGGGTCACGGCTCTACCTTCTGGTTCTGGCTACCGCTTGAAGTCACCAAGAATCAATAACAACACAACTAAATACTTAACGCTTATGAAGATAGTCATACTTGACGGTTACTCAGCTAACCCTGGCGACTTGTCGTGGAAGGGACTTGAGGAGATGGGTGAGCTGACGGTCTATGAACGTACCAAGGCCAGTGAGACGGTAGCAAGGGCTGCCGATGCAGAGATGATCCTGACCAATAAGGTAGTCATCAACAGAGAGGTGATGGAACAACTGCCTCACCTGAAATATATTGGCGTGTTGGCAACGGGCTATAACGTGGTGGACGTCGAGGCGGCTCGTGAGCGTGGCATCGTCGTGACCAATGTGCCGGCTTATAGCACAGATAGCGTGGCACAGATGGTCTTTGCACATCTGCTGACCGTTACTAATCGCACGGAACACTATGCCATAGAAAACCGACAAGGACGCTGGACGAAGAATCCTGACTTCTGCTATTGGGACTTCCCACACATGGAACTGGCAGGAAAGACCTTCGGCATCGTAGGACTGGGCAATATCGGACAGAGTGTAGCCCGCATAGCAATAGCTTTCGGCATGAAGGTCAAGGCGTTCTCCACGAAGAGTGCTTCTGCACTTCGTATGCTGGGCATTGAGAAGGCCACTTTAGAAGAACTCCTGTCCACATCCGACGTCTTGTCTTTGCACTGTCCGCTGACTGACAGCACGCGCCATCTGATGAATCATGACACCCTGCGACAGATGAAGTCGTCGGCCATCCTTATCAATACAGGTCGAGGACCATTGGTTGACGACCAGGCTGTTGCTGAGGCACTGGCGGAAGGACGCTTGGCGGCCTTCTGTGCTGACGTGCTGACAGACGAACCACCCAAGGTTGACAACCCACTGCTCAGCCAGCCCCATGCTTTCATCACTCCTCACATCGCATGGGCGTCAACTGAGGCGCGTGTCCGATTGCTACAGGTTGCTATCGGCAATGTCCGTGCATTCCTGAACGGTAGCCCAGTAAACGTGGTCAACTGATTTCTATTACGTCCAGAACTCTTTCTCACCAGTCTGTGCCATCTCACCTTGGCACTTCGGACAGGTGTGCTTATCCCAAACTCTGATTTTATCACTGCCACACTGTAAACACAGACGGCCCACCTCGCTTCTGTAGGAAGGGGCCACATCGGCAATGATGCCACCTACCACAATATTCTGGATGGTCTTGCAATCAGGACACGACATCGCCGTAATCTCCTGACGAAAGAGTCCGCGTCCTTCGTACACCTCAGCCTCATAGCCGCACTGCCTACAGCGATATCTCAGTTTCCAAGCCATCCATCAAACAGTTTCTTCCATTACATATGCTTGGCGTCACTGAAATATTGGTTTTATGGTCAGATGACGCTCGTAGCGGGAGGGCTTGACTTGATAGCCAGGCAGGACGTAGCAGGCTGTGCAACCTACACCTGTCGTGTTGTAGTCGAGGTTCAGGGTAATACCGTCCTGCTGTTGGAGTTGGTAGGTATATACCGCCTTCGTCAGGTTGTCGGTACTATAGTGATAGGCGTTGAAATTGAACGGCTCGTCCATCGCGAAGCGCAGTCCCTGACCAGAGCCGTTGCTCATAGTGAGCCAACGGTTGTCGCAACGCAGACCACAGTCCTGCGGAATGAGATAAGGCTCGAACATGTCGTCAACACGGTTCTCATAGACACCAATGGCGTAACCTGTCTTGCGGTCAGGATAGTTCTCCTCTGGGCCACGACCATACCACTTCACCTGCTGCATCTCGTCGCGGAGCGTCATAGTCAGTCCAATGCGTGGCAGTAATGAAGGCATCTGTCCTTCGGGCTCCAAAATATGGTGTAGGGCGATGGTGCCGTCGCCGTTGATGCGGTATTCATAGACCTCTGAGAAACCTGAATAGCGTAAACCGGTGATGTAGGCATCGAGCGTTGTGTTGACAGGGGCTCCGAACTGCGAGAAGCAACGCACATTGATATACACCTGTCCGTCGGCCTCGAAGGCCTGGCAGGAGATGGGAATGCGGGTGGTGGCGTTCAGGTTGTTGCTATAGAACTCGTTGGCTATCTGTCCACCGTTCCAGGGCTTGCGGTTGTTGTAGGCGATGTTCCACTGATCCCAACCATCGACCTCAAGGGCCAGTGGTGCACGCCATACGTTCATCTGTAGTGGCGATTTGAGCAGTTCCTGTCCCTTCTGCTGGATGCTGAAGAGTTGGCCGTCAGGCGTGAATGAGTAGGAGAATCCGTCACCGCTGACCATGATGGTGTCGTTGTTACGATTCAGCACGGCTTTTCCGATGGTCTTGTCAGAAGGTACTGCCAACTGTCGCCAGGGGAGTTCCAGCTGGTCCCAAGCCAAAACGTGACCCTTCTTCGCCCAGATCTCGTCAGCTTTCAGACTGCTGGTAATCATCAGGCGGTATTCGCATCCAGGTTTGAGCGCAGGACGCTTGTAGGGTAGGGTGACGACTTTCTTGGTCAATGGTGCGACGTCAGGACTGAGCGTTCCCTGCTGCAGACAGACGCCGTCCTCGTAAAGTTCCCATTTCATGTCGTAATAAGAAGTGTTGATGAAATGGTTCCTGTTCCATATCTCTACCGTACCGTTATCTGCGCTCAGCAAAGTGCAGGATACGGGCTGGGCTGATTTCTTCATCTGATAGATCTCCGGCTGGACGGTTCTGTCGGGCCATATCGTGCCGTAGGTACGGGCGCCTATGCCGTAACTGAAATAGGTACCCTCCTGCTGCTCCGTTTCGAAGTCTAGGTTCAGCAACTGACCTGAGGCGTCGGCAATGACCACATTGTCCATCAGCGCATCGCAGATATACACCTGGGTGTCCTGTCCGTGGGTCTGCTCGTTGCGGCCTATGTTCACAGGGAAAGGTGCGTTGATGATGTTGCCCTGGGCCTCCATCTGGGCTACCTGCGCGTTGTCGATGAATACCGTCATCTGCTTGCCATCGTAGCGAGCTTCCACATGGTGCCACTTGTCCTCCCAGTCACCAGGTAGTGGAGCTGACAGTTCGTATTTGTGGTTTTCCGCAGACCTCCTGCCGAAGGGACGCCCTTCGTTCTGTGTCCCCTCAGGAGCCTTGTCGGTGTTGATATAGAACACCAGCTGTTCCTTGCCCTTCTGCTCGATGCCAAACTGCCACTCGCCCTTGGTTACAAACGAGCCGCAAGAGCTGATGAGCTTGCGAGGACAGACATCGAAACTGATGGTCAGCGCATTGCCAGTGACCTCCAAGCAGTCGTCACGATAGACTTCCACCCACTCGTCGTGTCCGCTGAGGTCTATCACATGGTTCTTGCGGTTACGGGCATCAGTCACCAGCTTGGCGTTGCCCATGATATGTGTCATCACCTGATGACCCGATTTGTCAGTGAGTCTGCGCGCGGGCTGGGTAAGACCAGGCGACACGAAGTCCCAGACGGCACCACCGATACAGCGCTCGTGGGTATATACGGCGCGCCACATCTCGTCGAACATGCCACCACCGTTACCAGCTACTGAGATATACTCATCCATGAACGAGGGGCGCACGTCGCCATCGCCATGACGGCCTACCCTGAGGTCAAGGGCCAGTGGAGTGGGGTAGCGCGGACCAATGATATCCTCGGCAGGATGGCTATAGGCATTGCCGCCATACATCCACCAGCGGGTGTGGTCGTATTTGCGACCTTCATCTATCACTTCGCCGATGTTGGGCCCCTCACCGCTCTCGTTGCCAGCACTCCAGAACAGCACCGCAGGCTGGTTGCGGTCGCGTAGCACCATGCGGCGCACACGCTCCCTATACATCGGTATAAAACGCTTGTCGCCAGAAACCCATTCGGTGGCATGTGCCTCTACGCCAGCTTCGTCGATGATATACAGTCCATAGCGGGCGGCATACTCTAGATAGCGTGGCACAGGAGGATAGTGGCTCGTTCGCACGCCGTTGAAGCCGAACTGTTTCAGAATGGTCATATCCTTCTTGATGAGTTCGTCGGTGACTGTATGGCCATTGTCTGGGTCTTGCATGTGTGAGCACTGTGCATTGACCTTCAGGGGCTTACCATTCAGATAGAACACGTTGTCGCGCATTTCAGTCTCCTTGAAGCCCACGTCCTGACGGGCATCCTCAGCAGTGCTTTCCGACAGACGCTTGCCTGTAGTGGCATCCACGAGGTACATCTTGAGCTCATACAGATTCGGCGTCTCGGCCGTCCATTTCAAGGGGTTGGAAATATGTTTGCGTATGTTCAGCGTCAACGTGCTACTGCCATTGGCGAACGTCGCCGTCTGACTTTCCAATCGCGCCACCTCCTGTCCGTTGGCACCAGTCAGTACGCCCTGAACCTTCAATGGTGTGCTCACAGGCTGTTCGTCATAGCTTCTGACAGTCACCTCAATGTTCAGGTCGGCATCGCGGTAGTCCTTGTCCAGGTCTGTCGTCACATACCAGTCGAACAGACGGGTCTTGGGCGTAGCATAGAGATATACATCGTCGAAGATGCCAGCCAGGCGCCAGTAGTCCTGTCCCTCCAGATAAAAGCCGTCGCTGTATTTTATCACTTTCATGGCCAGCGTGTTGCGACCTTTCTTCAGATAGCGCGTGATGTTGTACTCGGCAGGTTCCTGAGCGCCCTCGTTGTAGCCCACCTCCTGACCGTTGATCCACAGAAACGAGGCCGACGCCACCTTCTCGAAGCGTAGGAAGACCTCCTCGCCATTCCAGTCAGACGGAATGGTGAACGTTGTGCGATAGGCTCCTGTGGGGTTGTAGTCACGCGGAGTCATTGGTGGGTTGGCCTTAAACGGTGCGGCCACATTGCGGAACAGCGGGTCGCCATAGCCTCTCATCTCCCAGTTTGACGGCACGTCGATGGTCGCCCACTTCGAGTCGGAGAATTTCTCCTCGAAGAAGTTGCCTGGTATGTCCTGAGGTGTATCGCCATAGAAGAACTTCCACTTTCCGTTGAGCAGGACGTGATGCCCTGGAATGTAGTATGCGCGGGCTTCCTCCTGACCATATTCAAATACGTCGAGGTTCTCGATGAAGTGATACAGGTCGTCAAACCCTTTCTTCTCTGTCTGTGCCGATGTTGCCATCATGGCTGATACAAGCAGCACTGTCGTGAGTATCTTTCTCATATTTTAAATCAGTTAAGTTTATTTGCTGGTGCTATAGGTATGTACGCTCGAGCCTTGGGCAGAGGGAAGGTAATTGATGCCCCACCAACACATCTGCAGGAGGATGAACGAGACGATGAGCATCCAGAAGGCCAGCCGAGACCTACCCCCTTCCTTGTTGGAGGGGAGACTGTTGCGAAGTGACGTATGGCGATAGTGGACGTAAACCAGATAGGAGAGCCAAGTGATGGCGGCCCACGTTTCCTTAGGGTCCCACGACCAGTAGTGGCCCCAGGCTTCTTTTGCCCAGAGTGCGCCGAAGAGCATGCCGATGGTGAGGAAGGCAAGGCTTACATAGACGAGGTCGTCGGCCGATTTCCACCAGGCGATGACGACAGCTATGCCCAGCAGGGTGTATGCGAAGATATAGACAAATACGTGGGGCGCGAACCAGGGACTCTGCAGGGCAGGCACCAGCGTCTTGGTGTTGTAGCTGTCAAAGAAGAAGTAGGCAAATAGGGAGGCAAGGACGGCGAAGTATAAGTACCACCCAAGCTGTTTTTTTGTAGCTTTCCGCAATCGTCTCCACAATACCTCCAGCGTCATCAGCACCGCTCCTGCCAGCATCATATAGATGCCCGCATATACCCACGGCAACCACGGGTCGCTCACCAGTTCGAGTATCGAAATCTGGCTCTGTGCACCCCTCTGCGTGTCGTAGCCATATTGGTAAATCTTCCAGCCGTCCACCTCGCAGGGTTTGTTCACGTCGATGGTGGTCTCGATATTCTTGCCTGTCTTCGTCAATATCTGAATCTCCGAGGCAAAGCGTTTGGGCGAGCCATCGTCGTAGGTCTCCATGATAAACTTCTTCAGTTCGATGGCTATAGGCATCTCCTTGATGGCACCGCTCTGTTCCATAGCTCGCCATTCTGGCTCGCCGATAGCAGTAATCATCTTCACGCGCTGCATGTCGGCACAGCCTAACGTGGCAGTTGTGAGGGCAAGAAACAAGCCGAGGTGATTGAGGAAGAAAGGCACGTCGCGCTTTATCGACCCCTGCCCTTTGAATATCTGGCGTAATCTTCGATGGATGGTAAGTCCAAGGATGACTGCGATATAGACATAGATAAGCACAAACGGCCAGAACGATAGCATGTTGTTCAGCCATGTGCCATTAACCTGCTGTCGTGTCAGTCCCATGATGATGGTCAGCACCACAGCCCACACCATCGCTGGTATTGCAGCTGTGTTCGTCGTCATCCATTGGAAGGCATATACTTTCTTCCGCAAGTACACCATTGCTGTTAACATCACCATAAAGCCTGCCAGCACAATGCCGTTGACAGGCCACGCAAAGGCATCCCACACTACAGGGCCGACGCTCAACTGTAGCGCCAGTCCTGCAAAGATAAGGCCTCCGCCTATGAGGAAACCTTCTTTCATATTCCAGGGTTTATTCCACATCAGATTTCAAATAAAACTTAGTATTGTTCCTCGTGGTCGTAACGAGGCATGTGGCGTATGGTCATTCTGTGGACTGCCGCCTGCGCCATAGCCTCGTAGGCACGCTCGCTGGGGTGTAGATGGTCGCCACTGTCGTAGCCCTCGGCAAAAGCCTTGGGATTGGTGTTGCTGCGTACGGCGGCGTCGAAGTCTATGCATCCGTCGAAGATAGGCGATGTGCGTAGCCACTCATTAAACTGCTGTCGCATGCAGTCGCGATCCTCGTTGTAGGTGCGCCATCCATAGATAGGCAGCAGGGTGCCGCTCCACACCTTCAGTCCCATGGCTTTGGCGGGCTTCACGTATATCTCCTCCACGCCACGTTCCATCTCCTCTACCGTGGGCAGGTCGCTCCATGGGCGGAAGGGGTTGACATCCTCGCCCACAGGGTGGATGATGTCGTTAATGCCGTGCTGGATAATCACATCAGTGGCTCCAGCAACATTCATCTCGATAGGGAATCGCGTGGAGCCTTTCAGTCCGTAAGCCTGATAGGTGATGCAGTCGTACTGGCGCAGTATGCGCGTGCCACTGACGGCTCGGCGGATGATGGCTACGTTAGATCCGAAGGCCAGTTGCGCCATATAGTCGGGCCACGACTGGGCTGTAATCGAGTCGCCATAGCAAACGATGGCGCGATTGTCGGCAGATGTCAGCACGTCGATGGTGTTCAGGAAGTAGAACCAGTTGGTGTGTCGTGTCAGGTCCAGGGGCAACACGTCGGCCTCGGCAAAGTCGCCGTATGCGTAGAATCCCTTCGACAGTGGACCCGTGATGAGCGTGCCACTGTTCATCTGTGTATAGTCGGCCATATACATGCTCACCTCGATGGTGTCGCCACGACTTACTGCGTGGCTGATAGCGTCGCTCTCAGTCTCTTTGCCAGGCATCAGCGTCACGCTGGTCTTGCCGTCGAAGGTAATCGGCGTATGGTCCACCAGTACCTTGTTGAGTGTCACAGGTTCTGTACCAGTAAGGTTCGAGAAACGGAATCTCAACTGACTACCGCTGAAAGGCATCCTTACTGGATACCGCAGGGTCAGGTTCTTGGCATAGATAGCCTCGCTACGGTTTGTTATCGATGTGGCATTGCCCCAGCAGGCCACCCATTTCGTGTTATTGTTGCTCATATCGTATATTTTTCGGCAATGATGGCAATATTTTGGTGCAAAGATACGAAATTATTATTCAAATATACGAAAAATAAGTAATTATTTGCTACCATTGCGCCCATTATGAAATATGGAATCATCGGCACAGGTGCCATTGGCGGATATTACGGAGCCAAATTGGCTCATGCAGGACAGGAAGTACATTTCCTGCTACATGGCCAACTATTCCTGTAAGGACGAGGCGCTGATGCAGGCTGTGGTGGATGAGTTCCGCGAGGCAGGCTGTCCTATGCCGAAACTGGAGATGCTGGAGGCAGAGCTACGGTTCCTCGAGGCAGACGTTTAATATTCGTAGAGTTTAATATGTAGGATTTTCCATTCGCCGACGCCGATGCGGGCGTGACGCCCTTGATGGGTTTGATCGCCGTTGTGACGTCGGAGGTATTGCATGGTGCCAGTAGCGTCGATGGCTATTTCATCGACAGAAAGGATACCAAGGCGCTTTCCATTGAACTTTAATCCTTGAACCTTGAACTTTGAACCTTCTCCGCCAGCCTCTGCAAAGCCGTCCTCGCCTAATGTCTTTTGCTGCTCTTGTTGCTTCTCGGTAGGCGTCTTGAAGTCGATGACTACGCCACTGCCTGCCAACAGGTAGTCGAACTTGCCGAGACGGATGAGCATAGCGCCGCCCTCAGGCCACGTAGAGCCGTCAGTGGCACGAGGGTCCCAGGGAAGGGTGAAGTAGTGGCGACAGGTCATCACCACGTTGTCATCATGGATGATGCGTTCGTGGTCGTTCTGGTCGAAGAGGAAGCCCCAGGACATTTTACTATTTGACAATTTACCATTTGACAATTGCTTCAACAGCCCATAGGCCTGTGTCACGGACTCCGTTTCCTTCTCGCTGGCCTGGTCGATGGCGAAGGGTGAGAAGCCCAAAGCCTGATGTTCGCCAAAGGCATAGAGGGCACGCACTCCGCTGTTCTCACAGCATCGGCTCTCAGGGATAAAGAGGCGGTTCTTCACTTTCCCACCATCCTGCGGACGTAAAGGCATCGCATACTGCGCACACCACGATTTGAAGCCAGTGTCGTAGATGTCAGGGGCCAGCAGGTCGATGCTCGGTGCCCCCTCGTGCCAGAAGTCGATGAGATGCGCCAACGGCCCTGCCGACGGATATTCGCCAGGACGACGCCCACGACTGTTCATCGCGGCATTCACGTAGAGCGGCATGTCGTGCTTCTCACGGGCAACCTTGGCCAGATGCTCCACATAGCGGGCATAGCTCAGCGCCATAAACTTCTCGTCGGCATATTCGTCCGTGCCGTAACGCTCCGCCCAACGTTCCTTTTTATATGCCTTCTCAGCCAATGGCGAATGGTCGCGTGCCGATTCCAGCATACCAATCTCATTCTCTATCTGCATCATGACGACCACCTCGCGCTGTGGGTCGCGCTCACGGATATGCTGCATCAGTGCCGAGAACGCTTTCAGATCGGCCTGCAACACATTGTCGCTGAAGCACGAGGCAATCTCCATCTGCTTCCCCTCGGCAGTCATCGCCCGTGGGAACCGCTTCGTGTCCTGCTTGAACCATGCTGGCGTATAGCACGACATCGAGTTCTTCCACGCGCCGAACCATAGGAACACCACGTGCAACTGCTCCCGTCGAGCCACGTCGATGGTGCGGTCTATGAGTGTGAAGTCGAACTGCCCCTCCACAGGTTCCATCAGTTCCCAATACGCAGGCACTAGTACCGTGTTCAGTCCCAATGCCCGCATACGTGGCATCACCTCATCGATGTCCTCCACCGATGTTGCCGCCGAGTTGCTCAACTCACCGCCAAGGATAGGGTAGGGCAAACCCGATAGCCTGTCAACAGCCCATGCACTATACATCGTGACCAGTGCAATCAGGGAAATAATTAGTCTTTTCATATTCTGTAGCTTGTTTCTTAATACTTTCGTCGTATCCCGTCAATGCGGAGAAGGGTGCAAACTGGGCGGCACGGTTCCACATGGACATCTGCGGGTGGCGCTTCGAGACGTGATGGGGGAGATGGATGATATCGTCGTAATAGTGGGTCATGCCTTGTGTCCTCCAATTTGTTTGTTGCGCTCCTTGGCAGTGGCACCTTCCTCGAAGTTGAGACCTCGAAGAGTCGCGCCCTGCCACCAATGCCGTAGGCTTTCAACGATGGGGATACAGCCAGACATATCGTCTTCTCCGTGCGGCTTTCGTCAGCCACCACGAGGTTGGTGGTCAGTGGGTCAAGCCCTCTGTCCACACACTCCACTGAAGCATAGAACGACTTCAGGTCGATGGCAATATATGTCCGCTGTTCAGGCATTCTTACTGTTCAGACACCTTATTCACGCTATACTGCGAGACGTTTGAGAAGTTCGATGAGCACTAGCCAGATGTCCTCGATGGTCTTCAGTTCCACGCGTTCGCTGGTGGAATGCGGCTCTACGATGCGTGGGCCGATGCTGGCAATCTGAATGCCTGGATAGTGGGCGACAAAGAAGCCGGCCTCCAAGACGAAATGCATGGCTACCATGCGTGGGCGCCAGCCCAGCACGTCGAGGAACGTGTCGGAGGTGAGCTGCAGGAATGCTGACTGTTGGTCTTCCTGCCAGGCAGGAGCTGACATCACGACTTCCGAAGTGGCACCTGCGGCCACAAAGGTGTCGGCAATCTCCTTGCTCAGCGCGGCCATATCGTCGTCGATGAAGCTACGCGTGTGGGTGGATACGAAGATGCAGTCGTCTTCTGTCACGATACGTCCCACGTTGTTTGACGTCTCTACCGTACCAGGCATCGCGTCGCTCATCTTCACCACACCTTGCGGCACCTGTTCCAGACAACCC
This sequence comes from uncultured Prevotellaceae bacterium, assembly GCA_900316265.1. GTDB lineage: Bacteria > Bacteroidota > Bacteroidia > Bacteroidales > Bacteroidaceae > Prevotella. The sequence continues at coordinate 33,554 of ONCH01000019.1, forward strand.
ATCAGTGCCTCGAAGGCCTCTTTGGAAATCACGCTGTCCTGCCGCTCGCACTTCTCGATGCTGCACGTCATCTTCGGGTCGTCAGGGTACTCTTCGCGTAGCCATTCGTTCATCATCTCCTGCTGAGACTTGACAAACTCGCAGGCCTCGCCAGACGGCACACAAAGGATGATGTCTGCCGATGAGGCGATAGAGGCATTGGCCTCGCCAAGGTTGATGGATGCCACGTCAAAGTCGTACTCGTTGTAGATGGCTGCAAGAATGGCCCACATGGCTACTACGGCGCTGCAACGTCCTTTGTTGATGTCTACGCCTGAGTGGCCACCCAGTCCGCCCTCGAAACGGATGCGATACCAGCGGCGCTTGCCACCTGGAGCAGGCAAACGCTTCATGGGGATGCGGTGGAACTGCAGGCAGGCACCTGCCGCACCCGTCGTGATGGTGTCGTAGTCCTCGGAGTCAAGATTGATGACCTTGCGACCTCTGAGGAAGTCCTTGCTCAGTTGTGAGGCTCCTGACATGCCGTCCTCCTCGTTGGTGGTCGTAATGACCTCCAGCGGACCGTGTATCATCTCGGAGCTCTCCAGCACAGCAAGTGCCATTGACAGTCCGATGCCGTTGTCAGCACCCAGTGACGTGCCTCGAGCCTTCATCCATCCATTCTCTGTATAGGCATCGATAGGCGTGTGAAGCGGGTCGCTCATGCCCACGCAAACCATATCCATGTGGTTGAGCAGTACGACGGGCTCAGCACCCTCATAGCCTGGTGTGGCTGGCTTACTGATGACGACGCAGTTCTCCTTGTCGCGCTTATAGGGCAGATTCAGTCGTTCTGCAAACCGGCATAGATAGTCAGCAACTGGCTCTTCATGGTGCGAAGGGCGTGGAATCTGGTTCAGTTCCTTAAAGATCTGGAATACGCGTTCTATTGTAGTTTTCATAATTATTATTGTATCTTCTTAAATCTTGGTGCAAATATACGAAAAAACGAGAATTTTTTATTATCTTTGCCCCAAGTTTATGATTAATTAAAAAAAAATCAGATAAATAACCCAATAAAAACTAAACGGATATGAAAATGATTATTATTGCAGCCATGCTGCTTAGCCTGATGCCTATTACGGTTGAGGCACAGGAAGCGGAAATCAACAGTCGCGACCTTCGTGGTAAAGTGGTTTACCAGGATGATGAAGTGGTGTTCCGCCAGCTCGACGAGCATACATGGATTGGGAACGGACACAGGGTCTATAATGAGTCGCTCTACCTTGTTGAAGGTAATGACCGCGCACTCCTGATAGATGCAGGGACATATATACCAGGGTTGGACAAGATTGTGGCAAAGATCACCTCCAAGCCAGTTACGATGATGCTGACCCATGCCCACGGCGACCATGCGGGTGGGGTAGGGCCTTTCCCAGAGGTCTATCTGAATGCAGGCGACATGCCCATCGTTCCGAACAACATGCGTAATTACAAGGGGCAGATGAGGTATCTCTACGATGGCGAGGTGATAGACCTGGGTGGTCGAGAGATAGAGGTTATCTTTACGCCTGGCCATACTGCTGGTAGCGCCACGTTCTTCGACAAGGCCAAGCATTACGGATTCAGTGGTGATGCCTTCGGCTCGACCAATCTGCTGGTATTCACCAACCTTTCCACTGAGATGTACACAGCCGAGCGAATTGAGCGTTATATGAAGAAGAACGACATCCGTTTCCTCTTCCCTGGTCATTACAGTGGTGACAACCTGGAGACACTCCAGCGTGTCATCGACATCAAGAACATGTGCCGCGAGATACTGGATGGTGAACGCCAGCCGACTGTCAGCAATGGCAACAACGGTGGCATGGACATGATGGTCGACGATAAGGGCGTCCGCATCAACTTCAGCAGTCGGACAGGAATGAAATAATACGACGTTCGCATAATAATAATAAACATAGACGCATGATGAAGATTCTCATGATTGGTGGTACGGGCACAATCAGCAGTGCCATCACCCGACAGTTAGCAGAGAGCGGCCACGAACTGTGGCTACTGAACCGAGGCACACGTAAGCAGGAGGTGCCTGGAAGTGTGAAACAGGTGATTGCCGACATCGACGATACAGAAGCCGTACTCGCCGGTTTGGGCGACGCGCAGTTTGACGCCGTTTGCGAGTTCATTGGCTTCGTGACGGAGCAGGTGGAGCGCGACATCCGCTTGTTCCGCGGACGTACCAAGCAGTACGTCTATATCTCGTCGGCTTCAGCGTATGCGAAGCCAGTGCGTAGTCCGTATATTACTGAGGGTACTGCGCTGGCAAATCCACATTGGCAGTATTCGCGCAACAAGATTGCCTGCGAAGAGCTGCTGATGAGGGAGTATCGCCAGAACGGATTCCCTGTGACCATTGTGCGCCCCTCACACACCTACTGCGAGCGTAACGTGCCCGTGAGCATCCATGGTCCGAAAGGCAGTTGGCCAGTGCTGAAGCGTATGCTGGAGGGCAAGCCCGTGCTGGTGCATGGCGACGGTTCTTCGCTGTGGACACTGACATGGAACGAGGACTTTGCACGTGGTTTCATTGGTCTGCTGGGTAATCCGAAGGCTATCGGAGAAGCATTTCAGATTATGAGCGACGAGCAACTGACGTGGGACCAGATATATGAGTGTGTCGGCCTGGCATTGAATGTCACGCCACAACTCTATCACGTCGCCTCCGACTTCCTGGCCGCCGTCTGTCCGAAGGACTACGACTTGGAGGGAAACCTCATTGGTGACAAGGCTGCAACGGTTATCTTCGACTGCACGAAGCTGAAGCGTGCCGTTCCTGGTTTCCAGGCTACGACCCGTTTCGATGAGGGCGTTCGACGTTGTGTCAGCTATATTCTTGCTCACCCAGAACTACAAGTGGAAGACCCCGAGTTTGACCAGTGGTGCGACAAGGTCATTGCGGCACAAGAACAGGCAAAGAAGATGATATGATGTGGGAACTATTCCCCATGGACCAGCATCTTCAGGGTATAAACGGATTTTGATGCGGTGATGAACAGGATGTTACGTTTAGATATTCCCACGGTCGTCAATCGTCATCCTATTATTATGAAATCATCCGGGCAGACACGACAAGCGAAGCCACGCGCGAATATTATAAAAAGTTGTGCCTCGAATACCACAGTCATTTCGACCCGGATTTTATGGAGTAAAAAAATTAGCAAAAGCACTTTCAAATGATGAATACAAGATTTAAAAAGAACGCCAAGATTTTTGATATCGGCATCACCGCCGTGGCGGGCATGGTGTCGGTGGCCGTGATGCTCTATGGTGTAGCGCACTTCGGATTGCAGGAGGCATGGCCCGAACTGGTACTCAACCTCTTTTACATCGCCTGTCTGGTGATGATATGGATGTATTTCTTCAACCGACTGGACACCCAGCGGTTCAACTACTGGTGCTCCGTCTCCGTGGGCATAACGGTGTTGCTGCGCGACATTCTCTTTGCGCCGCCGCTGGCCTATTATGCTCTGCACCTGTCGTGTCTCACGCTGTCAGTGTTGTTGCTCTGCACACTCACCTTCTTCTATGCCCGAAAGAACTGGCAGAGCTATACCAAGCGCAACCTGTGGGCCATCTGCATCATCGACATGCTGATAGCTGCGCTCTACAACTACGATATCTATCTGGAGCCCTTCAGCGAATATACCAACTATATGCTGACGGAAATCTGGATACGTCCCACCATCACCTACGGCCTCGTGGCCTGTTTCGTAACGGAAAGATTAAATGACAGAGGGTAAGTGAGTAGCATTACCGTGTAAACCCCACAGGTTGACATTTAACGCCTCGGAGTTACTTCGAGGCGTTTTTCGTTCGTCTATTCCGCTCAAAAATACCTAAATAAATTTGGTGCTTCGCTCGATTTGCACTATCTTTGCATTCTAACAAGAATTAGAATGAAAATGAAACATATATCACTGTTATGGGTAGCAGCCTTGCTGATGTTTGGCGCCTTTGCTTTCCATGTGTTCATTCGGGAAGACGGCAGGCAGGAGCCCCAATATGAAGAAAGGAGTGAAAGATTTCAAGAATCAGCCTCTTGGACTACAATCCCCGACTCCGTCATCGAGCTGTGCATGCCAGCCCCACTAAAGAAAACACCTGAAATTATTCTTCGCAAGAAAAGCTATGTCGTATCCTACAATCAAGATACCAGGATGCCCAATTGGGTTGCTTGGCAGTTGACGGCTGAACATACCGATGGTGAACTGAAGCGTATGAACAACTTCCATGAGGAGGAGAATTGTCCACGCCCAAGAGCTACGCTGCAGGACTACAAAGGTAGCGGATGGTCACGAGGACACATGTGTCCGGCTGGTGACAACAAGTGGAGTCGCGACGCCATGTACGATTCATTCTCGCTGGTTAACGTCTGTCCACAGGATTCCAAGTTGAACAGTGGTGTCTGGAACAGCCTTGAGATGGACTGTCGACAATGGGCCCGTCAGTATGGCGAAGTTTATATCGTTTGTGGTCCAGTGCTGATGAAACGCCAGCATGAAACCATAGGCCCTAATAAGGTCGTCGTTCCAGAAGCCTTCTTCAAGGTGGTGCTTTGCATGGTTGGCAAACCTAAAGCCTTCGGGGTTGTTGTTCGTAATAATGAGGGCACCAAGTGGTCTCGACTTCTTCCCCTCTCTGCCAGACGATATAGAAAAAGTTGTGGAGGCTGAGGTAAATATGGATGAATGGAGGTGACTACATGTGTAAAATTTTCCCATGAAAAAAATGCATTTCTCAAATTGGTTATCTAACATTTCGAATGAGATGCGTATATACGCAAAATATTCGGAAATATGTTGGTGATTCAATTCTTTTTTCTTATCTTTGCATTCGAATTTGATGCGTAAATACGCAAAACGTTCGGAAGTATGAATAGAATTGAAAGGAATTATTATCTCAAGCAACTCATTGAGAAGCGTGACAATGGGCGGGTGAAGGTGGTTACTGGCATCCGCAGGTGTGGCAAGTCGGTACTGCTGTTCGACATTTATGGCGACTATCTGAAAGCAGATGGAGTAACTGATGAACAGCTGATTATGCTGAAACTGGATGTAGCGAGAAATGCCAGATATCGGAACCCATTGGAATTGGATAAGTATCTGAGGGAGCAAATTACTGATACTACAAAGCAATACTATGTGCTACTCGATGAAATTCAGGAGGTAAGTAACATTCCTAATCCATGGTTGAACGATGAAGATTCTACGATAGGATTTGTGGATATCCTATTGGGGCTGTTGGACTTGAAAAATGTGGATATCTATGTAACAGGCAGCAATTCGAAGATGCTCTCAACAGACGTGATGACTGAATTCAAGGATAGGGGGGACGAGATTCATGTAAACGCACTGATGTATAAGGAGTTTTATGCTTCGTATCAGGGAGACAAACGCCATGCATGGCAGGAGTTTGTGACATACGGAGGACTACCAAGGGTAATGGCATTGAAGACTGATAGGGAGAAAAGCCAGTACTTACAGAATCTAATCCAGAAGACCTACTTGACGGATGTGATTGAACGAAATCATATCCAGAAGGACATATCTGTGTTAGACGACCTGCTGAATATCGTGGCTAGCAGCATCGGGTCGCTAACAAATCCAAAGAAACTGGAGAACACGTTCGCTTCCGTGAAGCATACGAAGATAGATGATTCTACCATCAGCACCTACCTGGGCTATTTTGCAGAAGCTTATATTCTACGTAAGGTCGAACAATACGACATCAAGGGTAAGAAATATATCAACACACCGCAGAAATATTACTTGACCGATGTTGGCTTGCGCAATGCCCAACTAAACTTCCGTCAGCAGGAAGAAACTCACTTGATGGAGAATGTAATCTACAACGAGTTGTGCGCCAGAGGCTTTAACGTGGATGTAGGAGTGGTAGAATACAACTATAAAGATGAACAGGGCAAGAGCAAACGCACTAAACTGGAGGTAGACTTTGTGGTAAACCGAGGCAATCATCGCTGTTACATACAGTCGGCCTTTGCCATCCCTGACGAAGAGAAAAGACAGCAAGAAACCAATTCATTGCAGCGTACAGGTGATTCGTACAGAAAGATTGTCGTGGTGCGTGATCATATCGTGCCATGGTTTGACGAGAACGGCATCTACTACATCGGTCTGGAAGATTTCTGTCTGGAGTATATTGACGAGTTGGAGAGTTCCGGATTTTGACTTGCAACATTATTCAGAACTAAAACGTTTTAAAGAAGTGACGATGTTCCTGGTGCCTTGTCACCACGAATAGTTAATGACGACAACAACATTACCATCTTCAGCCTTATCGGCCGCAAAGACCTGATGGCCGATTCGTATTTAAAATAAGAGTTATGGAAGACAAGTCAATAGAATCACTTAAACAGGAGTTTATCCAAGAAATAATGTCAGAGCAAAGCTTTGACACCCTTAAGGAGTGGCTCTATATGCATGACGAAGCCCGCTATGTGGCTTCGTTAACCAGCAAAGAACCTGAACTCATTGAATATAATAAAGAATTCGAAAAATCCCTCAGGAAGAAGAATCTCAGGGACAGGTCAACCGATACAACTCCTTAGCGTGAATCAAAGTTCCTGTCTCCCCTGATTTTATTGATGGCTTGCGTGGTGAGGCTCAGAAAACGGCAGCAATCTTTCTGATTTTCTCCAAACGTTTCAAGAATGATTTGTCTTGTTTTACCTTCTGCATATTGTAATCAGCCTGAAGGCCAATCCATATGGAGGCATTAGTGCCGAGAGCCGCCTCCAGCAGCAGAGCATACTCTGTCGTTACAGGACGCTTGCCGTTGAGAATCTCATTGAAAACAGTATAGGAAACGCCCATCTGCTTGGCGAGTTCTTTCTGAGTAATTCCCCTGGCAGCAATCTCGTCCTTGATCATCTCACCCGGATGTATCAGCATTGATGATGTCATATTGTTGGCAGTTGATAATTATGTCCGCAAAGGTAAATAATAGTATTGAAATTCGCAAATAATCGAACAGCTTTTTTGATATTATTTCATTTTCGCAAGGCTTCTTTGACAGTTGGTCAAAGTGTGGCGATGCATTGTGAATTATTTTTCTTCAATTTTTTTCCAAAAATTTGGAATAATCCATTTTTCTTTCTACTTTTGTGACACCAATATTATAATTATTACGAACATAGAGTTCGTTAAGAGAACATACCTTTGCAAAAAAATAGGATATGCCTACTAACAAGAACGCTTTAATAAGATATAAGTACTTAGACAAGCTATTGTCTGACTACCACCATTTCTATGATATTCACGATCTTACAGAGAAAGTGAATGACATGCTGTATGAGGATGGTTTTTCAGAAGTTACGCAACGCTGCATAGAAAAAGATTTGAATACGCTGGAGTATGCTCCTTTCTCTGCTCCTATTGAGCGTTTTACTAAGAATGGCAAACGATGCATAGCATATAGTAAACGTTCTTTTTCTATCTTTACTAAAGAATTAAGTGATGAAGAAGCCATTCTCTTGCGTGAAGTTCTGAATACTATTGGTCAATTCGATGGGCTTGATAATTTCAAATGGCTTGATGATTTCAAGATTGGTTTGGGACTTGAAGAACGTAGGCAGATTATCAGTTTTAGTAATAATCCATATTTACAAAACTCAAATCTACTTGGTACGCTATTTGACCAGATATCCAACAAGGTCGTCGTTCCAGAAGCCTTCTTCAAGGTGGTGCTTTGCATGGTTGGCAAACCTAAAGCCTTCGGGGTTGTTGTTCGTAATAATGAGGGCACCAAG
>ONCH01000014.1 GCA_900316265.1 uncultured Prevotellaceae bacterium
TCTCAAGAAAATTTTGTATCTTTGCAGTTGGAAAATGGATACAGAAATTAACCTTATCTATTGGCCATTGCGAGACTAGAATTATTTAAAAAAGAAGATTAAGAAAGGATGATGAGTAGTTTAACTAAAGAAACTGAAAAAATGATTAACGAGACGAATCTTACCGAGAATCTCTTGGGTGTCGAACTCTTTCTGAACGAACACTACGCGTTCCGCCACAATGTGCTGAACGGTAAGGTGGAGTTTGCCAAGAAACAGGAGGACGGCACAGTGTCTGAGTATCGTGCGTTGACGCAACAGGCGTTGAACAGCATCACGATTCAGGCTAAGCGTGAGGGCGTGTTTGAGGAAGGTGGTTCGAAGAGCGACCTCCTGGAGTATGTGAACTCTGAGGAAATCGACCTGTACAACCCCATCCAGCACTACCTGGAACATCTGCCACAGTGGGACGGACAGAACCACGTGGCACGACTCTTCTCCCGACTGCCAGGAATATCGACGGAGCAGCACAACTTCCTGGCTATCTGGCTGCGCTCCGTAGTGGCTCACTGGCTGCAGATGGATATGTTGCACGGCAACGAGTGTGTGCCAACGCTGATTGGCGCACAGGGCTGTGGCAAGACGACGTTCCTGCGCCGCCTGTTACCTGTGGATCTGCGCGAGTATCATCTGGACCACCTGAACCTCTCGAACAAGTTCGACAAGGAGATGGCGCTGACGAACAACCTGCTGGTGAACCTCGATGAGCTGGATGCTATCCGTCCTAGCCAGCATGCATCGCTGAAGCAGACGCTCTCGAAGTCGAAGGTGAACGGTCGCCCCATCTATGGCGCCTCACAGGAGGACCGCGCCCGCTATGCGTCGTTCACGGCAACGACGAACAATCCGCATCCGCTGACAGACGCTACGGGCAGTCGTCGCTATATCTGCCTGACGATTCCTGAGGGTCAGTATATCGACAACACGGGCGACATCAACTATGACCAGCTTTATGCCCAGGTCCTCCACGAATTGCGAGAGCAGAAGGCACCCTACTGGTTTAACAACGACGAGGTGGCTCGCATCCAGCAACTCAACCAGGATTACATGCTGAAGAAAGACATGACGGAAATGGTGGAGGCCTGTTTCCGTAAGCCCAAAGCTGATGAGTCAGTAGCAGAGATGAGTACCTCACAGATGCTGAAAATTATCCGAAGTAAGTACACCTCGCTGGTCATCGACCACAGCGCACGCGTACATCTTGGCTATGCGATGCGAGATTTGGGCTACGACTGCAAAGAACATCACCACGCTCGTCACTACTACGCTGTCCCACTATTGAAGACAGCTTGACGAGGGGAAGTGTTAGGGAAGTGTTGGGGAAGTGTTGAGCAAACACTTCCCCTCTCTCAATCCCTTTCTACATCGGCATTTCAGACGATTGGGGGGAAGTGTTACATTTTATCGTCGACAGTGGCTTTTTCCAACTCGCTAACATTTTGATGAAGATTTTCCGTTGATTCTTTTGGCTTTTATTCGATTATTTCGTATCTTTGCGCCATTATTGAGAATAAAAGGTATGAGTAGCAAAGAGTGTCTTAGCAAGTTTTCAAACAATCTGTTCTGGGATGTTGACACATCTCAGCTGGCTATGAATACCCATTCTGCATTTATCATACAACGAGTTCTAGAATACGGACAGATGAATGACTGGCGTCTGATTAACCGCTACTATGGCTTAGACAAGATAGTGGAGGAATGTAAACAGTTTCGCACACTTGATCCTGTCTGTCTGTCATTTATCTGTACCATTTCACATACTAAACCTGAGCAATACCGATGCTATCATTTCAGACAGTCTACCCCGACACTTTGGAACTCTTGAACAAATTGTCACAAACGCCAATACTTCAAGACATGCGATTGGTGGGGGGGACCTCACTTGCTCTTCAATATGGTCATCGCCGTTCTGTCGATTTGGATTTCTTTGGAAAAACAACAGATGATGTCGATGAACTTACGGGGGCAATACATGATAGTGTGGGGAAGTTAGCAATATTGTCAGTGTCAAAGAAAATCAGAGTCTATTCTATTAATAATGTTAAGGTAGATATTGTTAATTACGATTATCCTTGGATTGACAATGCAATTGTTGAGAATGGTTTAACCCTCGCGTCTCCCAAAGACATTGCTGCAATGAAGGTAAATGCTATTATTGGGCGAGGAACTAAGAAGGACTTTATTGATATCTATTTCCTTTTACGTCAATTCACATTTGAGCAATTGTTGCAGTTATATTTGAAAAAGTATTCTGACGGTTCAGAATATCGTGCTCTTTTAAGTATGACATACTTTGACGATGCAGATTCACAACCAATGCCATTTATGTTTGAAAATGTAAGTTGGCAACAAATCAAAGCCACTATCTGTACAGCCGTTGAACAATACAACCAAAATCATGGTTGATTCTTCAATGAAGCACCATTTATAATGCAAAGATAAGCAAATTATCATAATTATCTAAAAATAATTATCAAAAAATGATAATTTGCTTATCTGTTGCCCCAATGCTACTTACTCAGCTGTTGCACGTACTTCACAGGCTCACCGTCAAGCTTGAGGGCGTCGGCAAAGTTCTGAGGACTAATGGTAACAGGACCGTGCATGAACTCAGGGATGTTATAGCTTCTGAGGAACTGACGGTGATAGTCGGGGTCTGCACAAGGCAACTCAAAGGGCTTGCTGGCCTTGCCGTCCTTGTCGATATGGGCAAAGAAAGGACGTGTGTAGTTGCCATCATAGCGACGACTGCTGAAGACCACCCATCTGCCGTTCGACGACCAGGAATGGTAGCTCTCCGTACTCTTGCTGTTCACCTCCTTCAAAGGATGTGCGGTGGCTGATGGCTCATCATTGGCCTCCTTCAGGTCAATCATCCAGAGGTCAGCATCGCCGTGCCAGATGTGGAATACACCATAATCGCCCATCGTGAACATCAGGAAACGGCCGTCAGGAGAGATGCGGGGCAGGGTAGCGCTCTTGCCAAGGGTTGCAGCATCGAACACCAGCTCGCGAGGACCGAACTGGCGGGTTTCGGGATTGAAGGACTTCTTGTAGATGTTGTACTTCACTTCCTTGAAGCGTTGGAGGACTTCCAGACCAGGGTCGATGGTGTCCTGTCGCTCAAAGTGGGCGCTACAGTAGTAAAGCGTCTTGCCGTCGGGTGCCCAGTAGGGGAAGACCTCAAACTCGTTGGGGTCGTTCTCGATATTCGTCACCTCATTGCGCTCCACGTCGTAGGCTATCAGGTCACTCTGGATGTCATAGACCTCAATCTTGTCGGGGTTCGTGATATGGAATGTCTGTACCGTTTTGTTGGTAGAATAGACAATGAGCTTCTGTGTGGGATGCCAGGTGGGATAGACACCGGCAGAGAGCACCGAGTCGTTGCGCATGTTAATCTTCTTAACCTTTCCGTCGTAGGCAATAATGGTGCCGCCAAGGTTCTCACGGGCATGGAACTGCATGCGGTCCGGGTTGTACTGCTGGTAGTTGTGACAATTGATGCACTGGCCCTTAGCACCCTCCGTGCAGAGCATGTTGCCATAGATAACGCTCTCGTCATAGTCCTCAAGACTACGCTGGCTGATGGTCAGGTCTTCGTAGGTGACGTATGACGGTGCTATCAGACGGTAGCTGATATACGGGTCGATGGAGTCAGGTGATACGTAGATGCTGAAGGGCTTGAAGCGTGTCCACTGGCCATCGTGGTTGATATAGACGTCCACTGTAATGGCTTTTCCCTTGGCATGCTCAGCCAGCAGTCTCCAGTCGTCGGCATCGGGCTGTACCTTCGTACCACCACAGATCACCTCTTCGTCGCCAACTGCCAGGCGAGCCACGATGCCATCGCACTTCTCGTCAGCCTCGAAGGTCAGTGGGGCGATATTGATAGGTACGGTGACGTTGGTGTAGTCAGGGTAGATGTGTGGCAATTCACCAGACTCCTGATAGGTTGTGGGTATTTGGTTGCCACAGGCGACAAACAACGCCGTAGCAGCTATGATGACAAGCAGTTTCTTCATATCAATAGTATGTGATGTTCTTTAAGAAGAAGTATTCAAAATAGTAGGTGTTGCCGAAATACTGCAACAGGCTTTGTCTGATGCTTGGATCCTGCGTCTGGCTGAATTGCTGCATCTGTCTCATGAAGCCGTTGAAGCTCTCCTTTACGCCAGGCTGAAGCACCCATTCGTCCAGTCCCTGTTGTCCTTGCATGTTTGCGAAGAGCCATGCTGCTTCTTGGAAGATGCGGGGCGGCATCTCTTCTTCACCGTTTAAATGGACATAGTGCTCGAAGCGGGGCCAGAAGAGGCCTGGGTCTCTGCACCACATAGCGGCCAGCACTGCCTGCTCCTGGAAGTAGATGTCGTCGGCATCCAGTCGTGCCAATGACTCCATGAGGTCTTTCTCCACGTAGCCGTGGCCCTGGCTCTGGTTGTCATCGTAGTGCATCATGCGAGTGATGGGGCCCGTCTCCTCGTCCTTAGCCAAGAGGTCGTTGTTGTTGAGCAACTCCTCCATGTGGTCGGCCCAGCCACCATAGAACATCGTCTGACGGAGCAGGTCAAGATATTTTCTTGCAACCTGTTGCTCGTGGCTCATCAGGGCTGCCCTGGCCATATATCGAAGATTCTCAACGTTCCAGCCATATTCGACAGCCTCCTCCATACACAGGCGGTGAGCCTCATTCATCACACCATATTGGTAGTAAATCATGACGCCGGCAGTGTTGAACATATAGATGGGAAGCTCTGTATTGGTGCGTTTCGAACCTTTGGGGAAATTGTACATCTCGTCGCACTGGCGTCCCAAACGGCTCAACGCCAGATTGTGCATCATGACGATGGCACGGGTGGGCTCTCCAGCCTGTTTGCGGCCTTCGTCAATGACGCCCTCCCAGTCGGCCTGCTCTATGCAGCGCTGCATCTTCAGTTCGTGGTGGAAGTTGGCATCCTTATACCAGTAGTGCCAGACGCCGGCGACAAGTGCTGCCAGTAGTGCACCTTGTATAGTCCAACGCAATAGGGGTTGGAAAGTTTTCTTGTTATTATAGCAGACGACGAATGCCAGGAAGCAGACGGCCAGCAGATAATAGGGATAATAGAAAGCTGGATAATCCTCCTGAACGGTAAAGGCGGGCAATGCCGTGCGATAGATGTCAGCAAGATGGGTCTGGTAATAGACGAAGCGGTAGTAGAACAGGGGAATGGCAACGATGGCCAATAGCGCACTGGCGCTGACAATGATGTTCTGATTGCGGTTCTTGGTGAGTCGCCACGTCCAGACACCCATCAGCAAGGCAGTTGCCAAGGCATAGACGCCCATCAAAGGATAGCCGGCCAGCACTGTCAGCACAACAGATGTTGTGCGTACCCAAAGTTTCTCAGGTAGTTGGCGGAAGAGCCACAGCATGGCTACACAGGCTGTTGTGCCGATGGTGGCAGAGAAGAAATAGCCACGTAGCTTCATGGCATATACCCAATAGCCCAGATCCATGTTGGCAATGAGCAAGATGGCTACGGGAATCAGTGCCACGATATTCCAGCGGTCTGGAATGGAGAAGGCTCGTTTCGTCAGCCACATCAACAATAGCCACCAGCCGCAAAGGATGGTAACACCCAGCCAGGGATAGTAGAAGAACTGGGTGAAGAACGCTCCCAGATAGGAGAGTATGCCGCCTGACACAACCATCGTCTGTTTGAAGAACAGTGCCGAGGAAAGGAATAAATCACGGTGTTGTACCTTCCAGAGAAGGTCGGACTCGACGTATAACAGGGCGATGGCAATGGTCAATAGTGCCCCAAACCATAAGGCTATAGGTAGTATCTTCTTCATTTTACAGACATCTTACTTCAGATGTAATGTGTGTCCCATGCGCTCCTGCTTGGTCTTCAGGTAGCGGTAGTCATACTCGTTGGGCGTTACCTCGATGGGCACGTTCTCGACGATTTCCAGACCGTAGGCCTCTAAGCCGACGCGCTTGGTGGGGTTGTTTGTCATGAGGCGCATCTTGTGGACGCCCAGGTGGCGGAGCATCTGTGCACCACAGCCGTAGTCGCGCTCATCGGGCTTGAAACCAAGATGTACGTTGGCTTCTACGGTGTCCATGCCCTGCTCCTGCAGTTTGTAAGCGGCAATCTTGTTCATCAGACCAATGCCACGACCTTCCTGCTGCATATAGATTAGCACGCCTTTACCTTCCTGCTCAATCATCTCCATGGCTTTGTGCAACTGTTCACCACAGTCGCAGCGCATAGAGCCGAGGATGTCGCCTGTAGCACAACTCGAGTGGACGCGTACCAGTACGGCTTCGTCCTCGCGCCATTCGCCTTTGATTAGTGCCATGTGCTCCAGTCCGTTCGACTTTTGGCGGAATGGCACCAGACGGAAGTGGCCCCATTTGGTAGGTAGGTCGGCACTATTGCCAATCTCAATGAGTGACTCCTTCTTCAGGCGGTAGGCGATGAGGTCCTTGATGGTGATAATCTTCAAGTCGTGTTCCTTGGCAAATACCTGTAGCTCAGGCATGCGAGCCATCGTGCCGTCCTCATTCATAATCTCGATGAGAGCACCTGCGGGCTGCATATCGCAGAGCTTACATAGATCAATGGCGGCCTCCGTATGGCCTGAACGGCGCAAGACACCATTGTCCTGAGCGTAAAGTGGGTTTACGTGTCCAGGGCGTCCGAATGTTTCGGCTTTCGATGTGGGGTCGGCCAGTGCGCGGATGGTGGCACAGCGGTCATGGGCAGAGACACCAGTGGTGCAGCCCTCTATCTTATCGACAGTGACAGTAAATGGCGTTCCCAGCAGCGAGGTGTTGTCCTGTACCTGATGGGGAAGATTCAGCTCTTCGGCACGGCTGATGGTCAGTGGAGCGCAGAGCACGCCACGGGCCTTCTTCAGCATAAAGTTGACCATCTCTGGTGTAATCTTCTCAGCGGCACAGATAAGGTCGCCTTCATTCTCGCGGTCTTCATCATCTACCACGATGACGAATTTGCCGGCCTTGAAGTCAACGAGTGCCTCTTCGATAGTGTTGAGTTTCAGTGGTTCCATATCTTAGTTGTTTTCTGTATTTACTTGTTATATAGTTCGCTGATGCGGGCAATGAGTTTCGTGTTTGTACGCTGGATGTGCTGCAGGTCTTTATACAGACGGAAGCGGAAGCGGATGATACGGACATAGAAGAAGACACCCGTAGGCAGGAATACTCCTGTCAGCACGTTCAGCCACTTGCGTTGGAATGGACGTGTGTGAGCATGGGTGGCAATGATGGGATACCTGTTCAGCAGCATGATGATGCGCTTGTCGCGGGTGTATGACAGGTCTTCAATGATAGCCTCCAACTTGTCATTGAGCGTGGCAATATCCTCGTCGATACCCGAACGGAAGAATACTACTATCGGGTTGGGCCAGCGCAGCAGTTTGTGCTCATCTATATAGTGGCTTGCCTCTTCGCTGATAATTGCCAACTTGTTGCTATCTTCCAGATATTGAGGTTCCTCAATGATGACTTCCTTCTTCATGATGCTACGCTTGGTACGCAGTCCTAACAGTTGCATCACGATGTTACGATACATATCGACATTGAAGACCGTTGAGTCTTTGTTGGCCTTGTAGGTAAAGAAGATGGCGATAGGTGACAGTACGGCGGTGCCCAGCAACTTGCCGAACCACACGGTCCATTCGTCGATACGCGCCATACGCATACCTGTATTGTCGAGGATGTAGAAGACGATGAAGACGATGACGGAGATGATAACAGGTACTCCGAGACCACCCTTGCGGATGATGGCACCCAGCGGTGCTCCGATGAAGAAGAAGATGATGCACGACAAGGACAGCGTAAACTTGTTGATAGCCTCCATCATGTGCATACGCTCCTCACGGTTCAGCCAGTAGGAGTATTCGGCTTTGAAGTCTAGGTTTGTCAGTGTCATCTGCACGTCGTTCGATGCTTGCGTGAGGATTCGTTGCTTGTCATCGGCGCTCAACTTTTGGTAGAGGGAGTCAAACAACTCGTTTTGGCCTGCCACCGCTTTCTCGATTTTTGTGGAGTCGCTGTGATTGAGTGCTGCACGAGCATAGGTGATCTGCATGGCTTCGTGATAGTTCTGGTGTCCCACGGAGTCGTTGAACTCGCGGATGGAGTCCAGGTCGTGGACGATACGGCTGAGTCCCTTCGAACGGGCATCGGCAGAGATGCCACCCATCTCAGTCAGGTTAAAGCCTCCGTCAAAGTCAAGCAGTATTTTCTTGGTGGCAAAGGTCTCTCGGCGATAAGGCACATTGGCATTGACGCCCAGCCCCGACTGGCGCATATTCTCAAACCACTCGCCACTATACAAGGTCAGCAGCAGATGTTTCTTCTCTGCAGTAGCCTGTATGCGACCAGAGTCCGCCAGAATAACGGCGGCATCCTCGTAGTTGTTGTTCATGCGGTAGATCATAATACCATAAAGCACGCCACGGTCCAAGTCTTTCTTCTGTACATAGAGGTTCGAGCCAGGGATGCCGTCATAGAAAATACCTTCGGGAATCTCCACCTCAGGGTTCTTCTGCTGCATAGAGATGAGTAACTGTTGGAACGATACGAAAGCTTTAGGGCCAATAACCTCTTGGAAGTAGAACGAGATGCAGGCAATGGTTATGGTGATGACAGTCAGCGAGCGCATGGCTTGTCTCAGCGAAATTCCTGCAGCCTTGATAGCCGTCAACTCCGAGCTCTCGCCCAGATTACCAAAAGTAATGAGTGAAGATAGCAGGATGGCCAATGGGAACGCCTGTGGCATCAGCATGATACCCATATACCAGAAAAACTGAGCCAGAACATCCATTGACAGGCCCTTACCAATGAGTTCGTCAACATATCGCCACAGGAACTGCATCATCAGCACAAACTGGCAGATGACGAAGGCGGCAAGAAACAGTAATCCGAACTGTTTGGCAATAAATATGTCTAACTTCTTTATACGAAACATGTTTCAGCCTGCAAAATTATAAAAAAACCACGAATTACACGAATTTTGCGAATTATTATTAGTTAAATCGCTTCAATTCATGTAATTCGTGTTCTTCTGAATAATCAGAGGCCGCTGACGCGGTGCAGGCGTTCCAAGTTGTCGTCCCAGATGCCACGAAGGTCTGCTGCTTCGTCGTCGTCTGCTGCGTAGTCGGTAATCAGCAAGGTCAGGTGTCCAGTCTCTTTACTCTGGGCTATGCGCAACTCCCAATAAGCTTCAGGAGTATCCTCGTGGTAGTCCCACATCAGACGGATATGGTCGAACTTCTCCTTATTTAATATGCGTGACTGCTTGGTGTCGCGTTCTGTCCACGGCTGGCCCCATGTGAATGTCCACGTCTCATCGTCTTCTTCCACGACTTTGTCAGCCAGCCACTTCTGCATGCCAGCGGCATTGCCAATCATGTCCCATACTATCTTGATGGAGTTTGTTGCCAGGGGGTATTCAATCGTCAGTTTTTGCATGTTTTCATCTGTTTTAGGTTATTATTCCTACAGTTTGACACTGCAAAAGTACAAAAAAAAATAGAAATACGAAGATTTTTTCAGAAAAATTTTGGTAATTCGAAATAAATGTCTACCTTTGCAGCCGCTTAACAGCAATGATGGCGGGATAGCTCAGCTGGTTAGAGCGCATGATTCATAATCATGAGGTCGCCGGTTCAATCCCGGCTCCCGCTACAAAAAAGGAATCTTCTCACTGGAAGATTCCTTTTTTCGTTTCTCATGGGTATGTAATCTTTAGAACTTATAGTCTACGCCGATACCGATAACGTGGTTGGTACGTGAGTAGGTCTCCTTGCCGTAAGAAACCACCTTGTCGTAGTTACTGTAGAGACTACAGAAATAGCTGGCGTTTAGGCGAATCTTCTCATTGATGTTCCAGGCGCCACCCATACCAATCGACCAGCTGTCGCAGGCAAATGATGTGTTCTGCTGGTAACCATCAGACAGACCGTAGTCGGTGCGCTGGCCACCGCAGCTGACGGTGAACTTCTCGTTGATGTCATATTCAACACCAGCCAGGAACTCGTGGGTGCCGTGAGTCAACTCCTTCTGGCGGTCGTTAGCCATCTGGGCATTCTTGTCGTCGAAGAAGTGATACTCCAGAGTGGCACGCAACTTGGGTGAAAACTCATAGCCCGCAGCCACCGTGAACAATGCAGGCATATCATAGCGTGTGCGAGCACCATCCTCATAGGGGGCAGTATAGTCACTGAAACCACCGCCCAGTTGCTGTTGAATACCCTGTCCAATGGCTTGTGCCTGAGCAGCAGTGATGGCACCGGCCACAACTAATTGTGTCAATGGCTCTGTTACGATCTTTGTGGTGTTGAGGTCTGCATCTAAGACGTTGGTGTCGTTCTTAGTACTGATCTTCGTGCGGAACTCATAACGGGCAGTCAGCGTGAGGGGGCCTTGATGGAACGCCAGACTGATGATAGGTGTAAAACCCCATCCTTTCTGGTCTACATCAAGCAGCAGACTTGCCAACTTGCCCTTTGTGGCATGATTGTCTGCAATGACGTGCCCGCGGTAGTAGCCGTCATAGTAGTTGGCACGGAAGCCTACTGCTGCGGCCAGATAGTCCGTAATCTTATAACTGAAGTTCAACTGTCCACCATAGATATACTGTTTGCCCTTCATCTCCGAGTCCAGTGTGTATTGGTCGGGAGTAATTGGTGGAATGGCTCCTTGGGTCGCATCAGACAGACCTTTGGTTAGTTTAGTGATAGTGCTGTTCAGCAGCACGTTGAACATGGGTACACCGTCGTCATACTGAACGAAGCCACCGCTTCCTACGATACCAATCATGCCACTGACTGCCCAGCGGTCCTTCTTGTATGAAGCGAACAGTGCGGGCACGATAGGTGCTGAGGCCTTACCTTCGTATAGGGTCTTTGTACCGTTCGGTGCTGTCAGTTCGATGTCGCGGTTCTGCCAGGGCTTCTGGAAGTTCAGTGACAACTGCCAACCCTCGTGTCCCCATGCCAGTCCGGCAGGGTTTGAGAATGTGGCGTCAATCTCAGTGCTGGCACCACGGGCGAACATACGGTCAAAAGCGATGTGATAATTCGTGTTGGTCATCAGACCACCAGCCCAAGTGGCGGTTGCGAACATGGCTGTCGCAGCCATTATAACAATCTTTTTTCTCATTTGGAATTAATTTGGTCAAATTTGCGGCTGCAAAGGTACGAATTATTTTCCAAACAAACGAAAAAATAACCAATTTTCTTCAGAATCTGACGCCTATAGATGCATTGATGTACCAGTCGCGGAGGGTGCCCTTCACGCCGTCGTCCTTGAAATGGAAACGGCTGAACTGGCCGTAGGCGTTGATGAAGAAACGGCTCCACTGATAGGTCAGTGACAGACGGGTGTCGAAATTAAGGGCAACGGGACTGTGGCCGTCGGTGATGGAAAGTGGCTCGTCATTCAGGTGGTACTCATTCATAATCAGTTCATCCTCGGCTTGAATAGCAGTCTCGATGACTTCGCGTAGGTTAGAGTCGTAGCGCCACGTTTTATGGCGGTCGTAGATGGTGAGCATGGGCATGAACATAGCGCTGATGAGCAGTCCCTGACAGGGTACGAAGTTGTAGGCGTAGCCCGCACCGACGCTGAACTGCCATTGCTTGATGCGTCCGATGTCGTCCATGAGCATGATGAAGGCGGCATTCTCATCGTCGACATAGTTGATGTGCGAATGGTAGTACATGGCACCAGCCATGAACGAGCCTGCCGAGCGCTTCTGAATAACCGACTGGTCATAGGCGGCAGCATAGGAGAAACGCTTGCCGTTGAACAAGTAGTAGGCATCGAGCAACAGCGTGCGCGTCTTGATGGCACTGGCCAACTGAACCTGATCTGTCTTTGTGATAAAGATGGGCTGGCCGTTTTCGTAAAGGAACGCTCCTTCATAGTGCACTTCTGGCTTATTACTACGGAAGGTATGGATGCGCAGGTTAATACCATAAGAACCACCCGTGGCACCAAAGCTGAGGATGCTTCCTTTGCCACCACTGACATTCCATGAGTAGCCCAGTCCATAGCCACGATAACCAGCCCATATACCGGCATAGCTTAACAGAGAGCTCTTGATGCGTGGCTCCCATTCCAGGTCGCCCGTCATTTCAGTGGATATCGTAGCGCTGTTGATGGTGGACTTCATCCTCAGTTCCGACTGGTTGACATTACCTTTAGCAATGACTTGCCAGGGGCGCTCGGGTGCTGTGATATAATGTGGGTCGACACCTTTCACTGCCATTGTGTCAATCAGTGTTCCCAGTTTGTGGAGAAAACGCATGACACCCTTTGGCTCATGGGTGGTCTGTGCCACCAGCATCAAGGTAGACGAAAAGATGAATATAGAGAGGATGAATGAACGTTTCATACGTGTCTTTTCTGTTTTCGCGGTGCAAAAATACAAATTTTCCTGCAAAATGCGACATTTCTGTTGGCAAAGATGGAGAATATGGCAAAAAATAGCTAATTTTGCAGCTGATTATTGAAATGTACATGAGAGGTCATAGCAAAATATACGTCGTCAGCATCGTGCTGACTCTGATAGCGGTGGTTGGATGCACTAAATGTCAGCAACCTGCCGCTACCGGTGGCTATGCCAATGCAGACGGCTATACCCGTGCCGACTCACTGGTGTCAGCATTGGGCGACGCACGCGAATTTCCCTGTCTGTTGAAGGTGACTGACAGTCTGGAGCGCACGGGCGAACTGCCACAGGTGAGGGCTATTTTCTATCGCACCATTGCCTATAACCTATTGGGACAGCAGAGAAAGTCGCTCAGCCAGTATTACCAGTTGACCAACATGGACGTAAAGAAGCTGAATACCAGAGCTGATGTGGAATGTTACATCTATTCCTATAAGGACTATGTGCGTCTGCTCTGCGACATGAGGCGTTACGACCGTGCTCTGCGTGAAGCCTATAATGCCGACCGTAAACTGAGGGCGGCAGGTCATGAGTCGTTTGTTGACCATCACGATATAGCGCAGATTATTGGTGAGAGCCAGCTCTGTCTAGGCCAGGACGCTGAGGCCGACAAGAGTTTTCAGGAATCGTTAGAGGGCATTAAGACCCGTTTGGCAACTCACGGTGACCCGCTCGACCTGCGTGAATGTCAGAAGACAATGAACGCTATTGCTACCGCCTATATGCGCTGTCGAAAAGTGGACAAGGCTGCACCGTGGATAGCCAGAGAGGAATCGCTGTATGCTGAGGCACTGAAGCATCCCCATGCCGACTCTATCTACCTTGACGAGATGAAGGCTGAGATAACTTATTTACGTGCGATGCTGGCTCATGCCCAGGGTCGCCCTGCAGATGCTGAGAAGGCTTTTGCAGACTATCTGTCAACACAGTCAGCCAAGCAGTTGGGGCATGTTATCAATAGTTGCCGATACTTGATGGCTACTGGCCGTTTCGCCGAGGCAGCACGTAATATGTCGAAGCTGGATGCCTTCATGGCTGAGAACGGCTACCAGCCTGATTTGGAGAATATCGGTCGCTTCATGATACCCAAGTTCCATGTGAACCTGTTGGCAGGTCACCGCGACTCTGCCCTGCGCGTGGCTACTCAGATAGCCGCGGCCTACGATACAGCCTTGGTGAGTCAGAAGAAAATAGATGCCGATCTGATATCCACCATCTACGATACTGAGGGCAAGGAGCGCCAGATAGCTGAACAGCGTGCTAAACTGTCGCAACAACGATTGATTTGGGGCGCCGTCGTCATGTTTATTATCTTGGTATTCTTCCATATCTATGCCGTGCAACGGCGGAAGGCTTACCTAAAGTTGGATGCCAAGAATCGCGAGTTGGATGCTACCAACCGCGAACTGCTATTGGCCAATGAGCGTGCTGAGGAGTCGTCGCGCATGAAGACGCAGTTTATCCAGCAGATTTCTCATGAGGTACGCACGCCCTTGAATGTGCTGTCGGGATTCAGTCAGGTGCTGGCTACTCCCGATATTAATCTGGATGGCGGACAGTTGCAGGATATCAGTAAGAAGATTGTCGAGAACAGTGAACGTATCACCCACTTGGTGGATAAAATGCTGGATTTGAGCATGATAAACAGCAATGCTGACATAGAGTGCCTAGATACAGTGACTCCTGCCGATATAGCCAGAGAGGCTGTTGAAAAGAGTGGTATCCAGAAAGCCCGCCATTTGGACTTCCAGTTACAGGTGTCGGCAGAAGTTGAAGGAACCGTCTTCAGAACCAATCGGAAGGCGGCAGTCAAAGCACTGGTTCTGCTGCTCGACAATGCCATTAAGTTCACGCATCCTGTGGCGTTCCAGCGTCGTCATGCTAAACTGCAGAAGGCACATGCGACCCTGAGTGTCAGTGTCAGTCCGCAGCATATCTTTTTTGTGGTTGAGGATACTGGCATTGGCATTCCTCCTGAGCAGGCTGAGAATATCTTCACCGAATTTGTGCAGTTGGACGAGTATTCTGACGGTACGGGCATCGGTCTTTCCATTGCCCGCTCGTTTGCTCGCCACATGAACGGTGATGTCGTTCTTGACACCTCCTATACCGGTGGTTCCCGCTTTGTCTTGACGTTAGGAGCATAGCCCCATCAATAACTTGAAAAATTGATTTGCAGCATTATTTTTATAATAAGGTGAAAATTTTGCTGTAAAGGTTGTGTGGTGTGCTGTTTTTTTTGTAATTTTGCAGCCCGAATTCGAATATAACGTTATATTATTTTTATGGCAGAGACAAAGAAGATTAAGACTGCGCTCATCTCTGTATTCCACAAGGATGGGCTGGAAGAGTTGTTGAAGAAGTTGAACGATGAGGGCGTGAAGTTCCTGTCTACAGGCGGTACACAGACCTTTATCGAGAGTCTGGGTTATGCTTGCGAAAAGGTAGAGAACGTAACTACTTATCCTTCTATCCTTGGTGGTCGTGTAAAGACCCTGCATCCGAAGGTGTTCGGAGGTATCCTGGGTCGTCGCGACAATGAGGGTGACCGTGAGCAGATGACTCAGTACGAGATTCCTGAGATTGACCTCGTCATCGTCGACCTGTATCCTTTTGAGCAGACCGTTGCCAGCGGCGCTATTGAGGAGGATATCATTGAGAAGATTGATATCGGTGGTATTTCGCTGATTCGTGCCGGAGCAAAGAACTTCAACGACGTTGTTATCGTGCCCTCAAAGGCTGAGTACGCCGTACTGCTGGATATTCTGAACAAACAGGGTGCCGAGACCACTAAGGAACAGCGCCGCATGTTTGCTACCCGTGCTTTTGGTGTTAGCTCACACTACGATACCGCCATCCACGCTTGGTTTGAGAAATAAAGTTTATAGTTTACAGTTTATAGTTTAAAGAAGAATGGGATTTTTTAGTTTTGTCCAGGAAATAGCTATGGACTTGGGCACGGCGAACACTATTATTATCAGTGATGATAAGATTGTGGTTGACGAGCCGTCAGTAGTAGCCCTCGACCGCCATACCGACAAGATGATTGCCGTTGGTTCGCGAGCTAAGATGATGTATGAAAAGACACACGACAATATCCGCACTGTTCGTCCGTTGCGTGATGGTGTGATTGCCGACTTCTCTGCCTGTGAGCAGATGATGCGTGGTCTGATTAAGATGGTACATACAGGCAGTCGCCTGTTCTCTCCGTCACTGCGTATGGTGATTGGCGTTCCTTCAGGATCTACTGAGGTGGAGTTGCGTGCTGTACGCGACTCTGCAGAACATGCCGATGGTCGTGACGTATATTTGATTTTCGAGCCAATGGCTGCAGCTATCGGTATCGGTATCGACGTTGAGGCCCCAGAAGGTAACATGATTGTTGATATCGGTGGTGGCTCTACTGAGATTGCTGTTATCTCGCTGGGTGGTATTGTTTCGAACAACTCCATCCGTACAGCTGGTGACGACCTGACTGCTGATATCCAGGAATATATGTCTCGTCAGCACAACGTGAAGGTTTCTGAGCGTATGGCTGAACGTATTAAGATTGCCGTTGGTTCTGCACTGACCGACCTGGGCGATGAGGCTCCTGAGGACTATGTCGTTCACGGTCCTAACCGTATTACCGCTCTGCCTATGGAGGTTCCCGTATGCTATCAGGAGATTGCCCACTGTCTGGACAAGACCGTTGCCAAGATTGAGAATGCCGTACTCTCTGCATTGGAGAATACGCCTCCTGAGCTGTATGCCGATATCGTGAAGAACGGTATCTGGTTGGCTGGTGGCGGTGCTCTGCTGCGTGGCTTGGACCGTCGTCTGGAGTCAAAGATCAATATCCCCTTCCATATTGCAGAAGACCCGTTGCACTCTGTTGCCAAGGGTGCCGGTATTGCTCTGAAGAACGTCAACCGCTTCACATTCCTGATGAGATAATTCTGAAGGAGAAAGAAGATAGAAGGAGATAAGAGAGGGTGAAGAATCTTCTGGAGTTTTTTAGTCGCCATTACCACTGGCTGATTTTCATTTTCTTGGAGGCAGTGAGCCTGACGCTGTTGTTCAGTTATAACAGCTATCAGAATAGTGTGTGGTTCTCATCAGCTAACGCACTGGCAGGCCGCTTCTATCAGTGGACATCAGCCATGGAATCGTACTTCTCATTGACGAAAGTGAATGAGGACCTGACGGTTCGTAACTATTACTTGGAGCGTCAGGTAACCCAGTTGCGACGTTTGTATGGCGAGGCAACCCGGGAGAAAGACCTTAAGGAACAGCAAGGCTTGGATTCGTTGAGTAAGTACCAGATTATTCCTGCAAAGGTGGTGAGTAACGAGCTGGGCAAGCTGGACAACCTGATGACCATCGACAAAGGTAAGGACGATGGTGTGGATGTTGGCATGGGTGTGGCTTGCGGTCGTGGCGTGGTAGGTGTCACTTACCTGGTTTCCGACCACTATAGCGTCGTCATTCCTGTGCTGAACAGCCACTCGTCGCGCATCAGCTGTGCCATTCGTGGCTATGGCTATTTTGGTGTTCTTCGCTGGTATGGCGAAGATGCAGCCTATGCCTATGTCGAGGATATCCCTCGTCATGCACGTTTCAAGCGGGGCGACTGGGTGGAGACGAACGGTTACTCGAGCATCTTCCCGCCAGGAGTCCTTGTCGGACAGATAGTAGAGGTATATAATGCCCGCGATGGTTTGTCGTATAAGCTGAAGGTGCGTCTGACAACTGACTTCGGCAATTTGCGCGATGTTGTTGTTATTAGCGACCGCTCTATTGCTGCCCGCATGCGAGTGATGCAGGCGGCACGCGATTCGCTGAAGCTAAATGTGCATGAGTAACTAAGAAGATAGAGAAGTTAAAGGAGTTAAGAGAGATGTCAGCAGATTTCTTCAAACGGTTAGGGTGGTTTGCCTTGTTCTTCCTGATACAGGTTCTTGTGCTGGGACGCATCCATCTGTTCCACTATGCCACACCGTTCCTTTACGTCTATTTCGTGGCGATGTTTCCGCGCAATCACGAGAAATGGGCGGTGCTGGTATGGAGTTTCCTATTGGGTCTGCTTATCGACATCTTCTCGAATACACCAGGACTGGCTGCAGCATCGCTCACCGTGATAGCTGCCATACAGCCCTATTATATGGAGCTGTATGTGCCCCGTGACTCTGCCGACAACTTGTTACCGTCGATAAAGACCTTCGGCCCGCTGAAGTATGCCTACTACATTGTCCCTATGGTATTGCTCTTTTGCATACTGTTCTACAGTCTGGAGATGTTCACATTCTTCAATCTCATGTATTGGCTGCTGTGTGTGGCTGGTAGCAGTTTCATCACGCTGGTTTTGATATTTACTATCGAGATAGGCAGAGGTAGATAATCATTGACGCTGCAACTGGGAGTACTATGAAGGACTACTCGTTAGATTACAGGCATTATGTGATTGGTGGTGTGGCATTGCTCATCGTGGTAATCTACATCATCCGTCTCTTCATGCTCCAGATTACCAGTGACGACTACAAGAAGAGTGCCGACTCTAACGCCTTCCTGAAGAAGATTGAGTACCCCTCTCGTGGAGGTATCTACGACCGTAATGGCAAGCTGCTGGTATATAACCAGCCAGCCTATGATATTATGGTGGTGATGAACGAGGCTAAGGACCATTTGGACACCCTCGACTTCTGTGAGGCATTGAACATCACTCGTGAGGACTTCGACCACCGCATGGAGACCATCAAGGACCGTTCGAAGAATCCTGGTTACTCACGCTTTACCGAACAACTCTTTATGAGCCAGCTGTCAGAGGCTGACTTCAGCGTCTTCCAGGAGAAGATGTTCCGCTTTCAAGGCTTCTATATTCAGCGTCGAAGCATCCGCCAATACCGCTATCCCTTTGCTGCCCATGTGCTGGGCGATGTCGCTGAGGTGTCGCCTGCCGATATTGAGGAGGACGACTACTATCAGCCAGGTGACTATATCGGTAAGCTGGGCGTGGAGCGTAGCTACGAGAAGCAGTTGCGTGGCGAGAAAGGTATGAAGATTTTGCTACGTGATGCTCATGGTCGTGTGCAAGGCCGCTATCAGAATGGCCGCTTCGACCGTCGTGCCGTTGCTGGCAAGAACCTGACACTGGGACTGGATGCCGACCTGCAGGCACTTGGTGAGCGACTGATGGAGGGAAAGATTGGCTCCATTGTGGCTATCGAACCCAAGACGGGTGAGGTGCTGTGTATGGTGTCGTCGCCCAGCTATGACCCGCGTATGATGGTGGGACGCCAGCGTTCGAAGAGTCACCGACTGCTCAGCCAGAATGTGTGGAAACCCCTGCTGAACCGTAGTATTATGGGACAGTATCCGCCAGGTTCTACGTTTAAGACCACCCAGGGTCTGACCTTTATGACGGAGGGTATTCTCCATCCTACGCATACCGCCTATCCCTGTGCGCACGGCTTTAACTATAAAGGTCTGCACGTGGGTTGTCACGGCCATGCTGCTCCATTACCCCTGATACCTGCCTTATCGACTTCATGTAACGGCTATTTCTGTTGGGGTCTCTATTATATGATAGGTGCTAAGAATAAGTATGGCAGTGTGCAGAAAGCGATGAATACATGGCGCGACTATATGGTGTCGATGGGCTTTGGCTATAAGTTGGGTATCGATCTGCCTGGCGAGAAGCGTGGACTGATTCCTAATGCCGAGTTCTATGACAAGGCGTATAAAGGTTCATGGAACGGACTGACGATTATTTCTATTGCCATCGGACAGGGTGAGGTCAATGCTACACCGCTTCAGATTGCTAACTTGGGCGCAACCATCGCCAACCGTGGGTGGTTCATCACGCCGCATGTAGTGAAGCGCATTCAGGGCGAACAGCTCGACTCGCTCTATACACAGCGCCGCCATACCAAAGCCTCGAAGGAAGCCTACGACTATGTGGTGCAGGGCATGCGCGCCTCGGCAACTGGTGGCACCTGCCATGAGTTGGCGAAGTACGATTTCATGGCATGTGGTAAGACGGGTACTGCACAAAACCGTGGCCACGACCACTCGGTATTCATGGGTTTTGCACCGATGGATAAGCCAAAGATAGCCGTTGCCGTGTATGTAGAGAACGGTGGATGGGGCGCCACCTATGGTGTGCCCATTGGTGGTCTCATTATGGAGCAGTATATCAATGGTAAACTCTCGGAAGCTTCAAAAAAGAAGGCTGAGGAGTTCCAGAACAGACATATCTCGTATGGCTCTACGAGCCGATAACTGAGCATTGAGAGATGGAAGCAGATAGAAGACAACAAAGCGTGCTACGCAACCTCGACTGGTGGACGGTGCTTATCTACATTGCCCTGCTGTCGTTTGGCTGGATCAGTGTCTGCGGTGCCAGCTACTCGTATGGCGAGACGGATATCTTCTCGCTATCCACACGCTCTGGCATGCAGATTGTCTGGATAGCTACGAGTATCATGCTGGGCACTATTGTCCTTTTGCTCGACGATAGAATATACGATACCTTTTCCTATGTTATCTACGCCTTGCTGCTATTGCTGCTCTTTGCCACTATCTTCAATCCGCATAGTATCAAGGGTTCCAGGTCTTGGCTGGTTTTGGGCCCCTTGCGCCTGCAACCTGCGGAGTTTGCAAAGTTCGCCACAGCCTTGGCACTTGCCAAGCTGATGTCCACCTATGGCTATAGCATCCAGCAGTGGCGCCATTTCGGGGCTACGCTGTTGGTTATCTTGTTGCCGATGCTGTGTATTGTTCTGCAGCGTGAGACGGGTTCGGCACTCGTCTATCTGTCCTTCTTCCTGATGTTCTATCGTGAGGGTATGCCGGGTAGCATCCTGTTTACGGGTATCGCTATGGTGGTCTATTTCGTGGTGGGCATCCGTTTTGCCGAGGTTCCTATGGGCTCGTCGTCAACGATGGTAGGCCCCTATGCCGTTATGGTGCTTATCCAGCTGTTCTCCATCGGCATGGTTTGGGTCTATTGCCATCGCAGGCTGGCGTGGCGCATGCTGCTGTGTTCGGTGGGTGTCACCCTGCTCTCTCTGCCTTTGTTGAGCTTTGGCATCAATATCGTCTATATCCAGATGGCGCAGGTTGTCTTTCTGATAGGTTACCTGCTCTTCCAGGCGCTATCCTCACGCATCCGCAACTATTTCTTTATCGCCCTCTTCGCCCTGGGCTCAGGACTGTTCTATTATGGTGCCGACTTCATCATGCAGAACGTGATGGAACCTCACCAGCGCTCACGTATCAACGTGTTGTTGGGTCTTGACGAAGACTTGCGTGGTGCGGGATATAATGTTCACCAGTCGGAGATCGCCATTGGCTCTGGTGGCCTGCAAGGTAAGGGTTTCCTGA
The DNA here is from genome assembly GCA_900316265.1 of uncultured Prevotellaceae bacterium. Lineage (GTDB taxonomy): Bacteria > Bacteroidota > Bacteroidia > Bacteroidales > Bacteroidaceae > Prevotella. Next base: position 20,883 of record ONCH01000014.1, read on the forward strand.
ATGGTACACAGACCAAGTTGAAGTTCGTACCTGAGCAGGACACCGACTTCATCTTCTGTACGGTAGGTGAGGAAGAGGGCTTCTTGGGCTCTGCTGGTGTCTTGCTGCTGTTTCTGGCACTCATCTGGCGCCTAATCTATCTGTCAGAGCGACAGCCCATGCGCTTTGGTAGGGTCTATGGCTATTGTGTGCTAAGCATCTTCCTCTTCCACGTGTTCATCAATGTGGGTATGGTGCTTGGACTGACGCCTGTTATCGGTATTCCCTTGCCGTTCTTCAGCTACGGTGGCTCCTCGTTGTGGGGCTTTACGCTGCTCTTGTTTATCTTCCTGCGTCTGGATGCCTCACGCCGATTGTCGTAAAGAAACGATATGACGTTATAATGTAATAACGAAACAACGATATAACAAAAAGCGGATTACACAACACTGTGTAATCCGCTTTCTTTATACTCTTGTGTTCTTTAGTTGAACTTCAGAATCTGACCAGGTTTCAGCTTGGCATTACTCTTCAGGTGGTTCAGCTTCATGATGGCGTTCACCGTTGTGCCACGCTTGCGGGCGATAGAGTAGAGTGTCTCACCCTTGCGAACCTTGTGGAAGCGTGATTCGTGTTGGTAACTTGCAGCAGGGGCAGCAGAGGCCAGCTCGACCTCCTCGTCACCCTCACCACTGAATGATGCACCACCAACACCACGCAGACGAGTAGCAATGACAGACTCACGCTGATAGGTGTCCTTGTGGAACATATAGTAGTCGTCGATGACATCCTGATTGCGGAAGTCGAACATCAGGGCAGGGTTCAGAGCTACGCCGCAGAGACGCGTCTCGAAATGCAAGTGCGAACCGGTGCTACGACCTGTGTTACCACCCAGTCCGATAACATCGCCAGCACGAACCTCCTGGTCTTCCTCTACCAACTGTTCTGACAGGTGACCGTAGATGGTCTCCAAACCATTATAGTGGCGGATGACGACATACTTACCATATCCACGACGCTCGTAGCGTACAATGCGTACCTTACCAGAGAAAGCGGCGCGGATGGTGTCACCAGTATATACCTTGATGTCCAGTCCCTTGTGCTGGCGTCCCCAACGCGCACCGAAGTTGCTAGTCAGCACACGGCTGGTAGTAGGCATGCAGAAGTCTTTTAGTGAGATACGGAAAGAGTCGGGCAGCGCCGTTTCGTGGTGTGCATATTTGTTGCTCCAGTCCTCGTAGAGGTCCTCAGCAGGAGAATCGTAATTTTCGGTAAATATCAGTCGCTGTAGCGCTACGCTGTCGACTGCTTTCATCTTGCGATCTATGGGTGCCTGACGTGCCAATAGGTCTTGTCCCATCGTCGGGAGAGAACATATTGTTGCTATTGCCAGTATTGCAAAATTCTTTATTATCTGCATTATAAAATGTTTTAGTTCTTAATGTTAGACGGTTCCGTTATGGAAATAAATTCGCGAAGCCACACTTCTACCTTCAGGTGGAAGAACGCTGCAAAGGTAGTAATTATTGTTTAATATTGTATGTTTTACAGTATTGGTTTAAGGTTATTTTGTGTGTTTTAACACTTTTAACGCTCTTCTGTTTGTTAAAATATGGTAAAACTGTAATGAAAAATGCTATTGTTTAAGAAATAAACATTATCTTTGCAGTAAACTATGGCGCAACTACTAACTGTGCAATATCCATGAACAATGAGGAAACGATAATAAGCACAATCCGTCAGGAACTGGACATCATCCGTAGCACCCGTGCTCAGGTGATGAGTCAACAGGAGCCGACAGGTGAGAATCTTTTTCTTGCTTGGGGATATCCTACGGCTATTGTGCTCTTCCTGGAGTTCTTGGCTCTACAGATATGGAACGAAGACTGGTGTTCGTGGTTGTGGGTGGGTATTCCGCTCATTGGAACTCCGCTGATGGCTTATTTCTTGAATGAGGACTACGAACGTACTGGACGGCGCACACTCGAACAGAACATTATCCTGGTGATGTGGATTTTCATTGGCTTTGCCAGTTGTGTGGGTGGCGCTGCTATGGGGTTCATTGGTGTTTTTCCGCTTTGCTATTGCGCCTATCAAGGGTTGCTCATTGGCTTTGGTTGCTTTATGACAGGCATCATTCTGCACTTCCGACCGAATATTATCTGCGGCATCATTGCCTCGTTTCTCTCCGTTATTCCTCTCTTCTTGCAAGGCGATCTTTGGCCGTGGCAGCTCCTCGTAGCTTCCATCATCTCCGTTGTCGCCCTGATTATCCCAGGTCACCTGTTTCATAACTATGTAAAAAACTATGAGTCCATTTAAGTTTGCCGTTATTAATCCCCTGTTGCACAATGAGCTGCGACTGAAAATCATGGTGGCGCTGGCCAGTCTGGAGAGTGCCAATTTTATGTACTTGTGTGAGATTACCGGCAGTACGCGCGGTAATCTCAGCGTCCAGATTACCACTCTTAAGGATGCAGGCTACTTAGAGGTCAGTAAGAGTGGTTCCGGACCTACCGCCCGTAGTGTCTGCCGCATCACCCGCTTGGGTCGTGATGCCCTGCAAGCTTACGAACAAGGCCTTCGTCGCATGTTTGCCGAGGGCGTTCCTGTACAAGAAAAAAAGAAATCGGGAGGGGCAGTTTCTTAAGTTTCCATCCCTTCAAGTCTATGTAATTAATATACCTTTTATTGTCTATTTTTTAAACCTATAACAAATATTATTACGCTTATGAAAACAAAACTCCAACTGGCGAGGACGGCCGTGCTGCTGCTCTTCGCCGTGCTCAGCACCACGGGTGCGTGGGCAGAAGACAAAGCCAAGGGTATCGTGGTGTGGCTCAGCGACGGCAACAAGACCGAAGTGCTGTTCACCGACATGCCCGAGTTTACCTATGCCGACGGCAACGTGACGATGAAGAGCACGTCCACGGAGCTGTCGTGGCCCATTGCGCAGCTGGTGAAGTTCACCTTCGAGGACGTCGTCATCACAGGCATCAGGAACATCGCGGATCTCGACATCCTCTCCGACAACTGCGAGGCCTACGACCTTAGCGGCTGTCTGATTCGCAAGGGCGTGAAATCCCTCTCTGAGCTCCCTGCGGGGACGTATATTGTGAAGGACGGAAATACCACTATTAAAGTTGTACGCAAATGAAGAAACTATACGTTTTAGCCTTGCTGATGATGCTCAGCATCACGGCTATGGCACAGACCATTATCGTGGTAGATAAGGACGACAACCGTGTCCCCTTCGATCCGGCCAAGATTACCAGTATCGAGTTCCAGACTACACCGCCGGGATTCGTTATCAACAAGGGTGACGAGATCATCAACTTCACCTATGATGTGACAAAGAGCATTCTGGGTAATCCGAACCATGTGTTTGTCGATCCTGAGATGGTCAACGTGAACAGCGAAGGCGAGGAACTGGCTGTCCAGGTGAAGGCTAGCGTGGAGTTTGATGTGACCACTTCAGCCTCATGGATTACCTTCGACACCGAGGCCAAGGACGGCCAGCAGTATGTGAAGGTGGCTATGAACCCTGGCGTGGAAGATCGCACGGCCAAGGTTGTGCTGACCTCCAAGGACGGCACCCTCGCCAGCACGCTGACAGTCGTTCAGGCCGGCAAGGAGGACTCCCGCTATATCGACATCGACTGGGAGGAGAACACCCTCGACAGCTACGACCCCGAGACGGGCGTGGCCGTGATTACTTTCAAGGACGAAGTTCCCGTGATGGGCGAATACGACATCGTGATGGTGCCCGACGAGCTGGGCACCCTGATGATTCGCATCATCGAGGAAGTATCGGTTGCAGGCAAGACTGCCACCCTGAAGACAACGCAGGGCGACATGGGCAACCTGTTCCGTGACCAAAATTTAACCTTCGAGCTGGGCAGTGAGGGTTCAAGCGGCGTTAGCCAAAGAGCTGCCGGCTCCAAGCCTGTCTTTAGGCCCGAGAAGGTGGAAATCCTGGAGGACGGCAAATTTGTGGAGGTGTACAATGCCCGCGCCAACCGTGCACCTGCAACTCAAGAACTGACGCTCGACTATGAAGGCAGCGACATTATGCTGGAGTCGTGGGGTAACCTCACGTTCAAAATCCAGAAGGCCAAACTGGCCATGAAGTTCAAAGGCACCCTGGAATTCTCCTTCGAGAGACAACCGTGGTACAAGGTGTGGAAGGGTCACACCACCAAGGCCAGCGTCCTGCTGGAAGGTGACACCGAGGGCGAGACCGTATTAGACATAAGCTGCAGAACCCCGAATGAGATGTCTGGCCAGCCAGAACCGTATTCCGACGACATGATGAAGTTGAAAACCGGTGTCGTGCAGCAGAGATATACCTTCAATGTGGAGGGCGTTCCCGTGCAGGTTGTCCTGAATGGCGATGTGTTGTGTAACCATGGCTACCAGTGCCTCGGTCAGGGAGATGTCGTTGGAGGGCACAAGTATTCCAAACACTTCAAGTACGGTCTAACGTGCGTTGACGATAATTTAGATGGAGAGTTCATTTTTGAAGAAACCCCGACTTTAAGCCTTATCTATCCCGAGGCAAACATCGGAAACGCTGAGTACAAAAACAGCCAGTGCCACGGAAGAGCTGGAGTTAGGCCTACCTTCCATATCAATTTCTATGGCCAGTATTGCCGCACTCAAATTGGTTCGACAGAATGGACGTTAGTGAATCCGAGGTCGTGGCTGCCGTATCCCGATGAGGCTCCCGATGATATTGCACGCCATGTAAGTGTTGATCGTTGGTCTAATACACTTATCCATATGTACAATATTCCAGGATGGCTGTTGGATCATTCGGCTGGCGATAATTTCCCTAGCGATGAAGTTGGTAAAACGCAGACTCTGATGTACAATCCTGAGGATTTCACCTTAGAGACACCAGAACGCGACCTAATGCAGGACGACGAACAGGATATTGAGGTTACCGTGTTCCACTACGACTATACCACCAATGAGAAGCTCACCAGCATTGGTGCACTGGTTGCATTCGAGATAGAAGGTTCGGCATCGGGCGACAAGAAGCTGCTGCTGAAGTACACCGATGAAAACGGCAAGGCCAAGGTGACATTCAAGAAAGGCGAACCTCCAGTAGAAAGAGTTAATATCAAACTGTGCAAGTCGGCGGGTGACGATAATGTAGCAAAATTCGTCGAAAAGAAATGGACTTCCAAGCTGCTGAAGTACAACATCCGGTGTCTGAATCCTTCGCAGGAGGTAGAGAAGGGTGCCGAAGCTGTGCCCGTTCACTTCTTGCTGCAGAAGACAGAAGGAAATGATTTATCAGCATGGGCCCACAAGCGTGTGGAGTTCGTCGCCACCAACGGCACCGTAACACCCACCATTAACTATACCGACGATAATGGTCTTATAACGGCTTACTTCACACCAACGAATGATGCTCCCGAAGGTGAGGTATTAGCCATCGTTACCGAGGAGGGCGTCAAGAAAGACTGGGAAGGCCGCGCCACCGGCAAGATTATCATCAAGGGCGCTCCGTGCGACACTGGCGACGAGCAACTGAACAAGGCCGACCAGCAGGACAACTCCTACGTCATCACAAACAAGACCACGGGTGAGACGCAGACCCGCAACTATTCGCCGCAGTGGTCGGAATGGAGAAAGGACGGAAAGGACTTCATCAGCTTCCAGTTGGAAGACGCTGACGAGAACGGCGGAACGCTGGGCGACGTTTGGGGACATCTGCCTTGGAACATGGTCAATCTCGTTAAGGCGCTCACGGGACAGTCGTTCGAGAACAGTCCTGGCGGCAAGTTCGGTTTTGGTGTTTATGTGACGGGGTGTGAGTTGAATGCCAACTTTTCCGCCTACACGGGTGAGTCGGGAATGGCAACGGAGGGCAACCTGAAGCCTGAGAGCAAGATACTGATCAGGAAGCCATGCAATCAGACACAGCCGGCCAATAGTGCGCGTCGCGCTCCTGATGAGGAATATACCGGCGAATACGAATTGCTGTTCTATCTGGTGTTCCAAAACCAGACTTGGAACTCAGAGACCCATCAGATGGAATATGGCGACGAGTACGAAGTCTATGGCAAGGGAACGATGAAGATGCATGTGCCGACTATCACCTCCATGCAACTGAGCTCCGAAGCCCAATACCTGAAAGTCGGCGAATCAACGAAGGTGAACGTGGATGGATACTATGAAGAAGGTGCTCAGTGGGACTGGAACGACGTACAGATCGCAGGTCAGTCCGCTAATTACAGCAATGCGTACGACGGTGTAGATGAGGGCTACTTCACTTGGGATCCTGCCACACAGACCATCACTTCGGTGAAGCCGAACGACAACAAGCCTGTGTATGTAGTCTTCTCGCTCAAAAGCAAGCCTTCTGTCAAGTCTGGCATCACGATTGCCACCGGCGAGGGATGGAAGTACACGATGATCAAGGTCGGTCCTGAGGAGCAGGAGGTAAGTCCTGGCTACTATTGTAGTTACTACGTAGAGGACTGGGCACCGAGGGACAGCGAAGACGAGAAGTTTGACGATTCTGCCATAGAGATCGACCCAGCGTCCGACCCCGACGGCAATTTCCGCTATGTCCACTACAACGGAAGATATGATGCCCGTCTGTATGTCTATCGGTCAGATGCCGCTCCGGGCGAGTACAACATCCGCTTCCGGGTGAAGAGTAACCACGACGTCGGCTGCACGATGAAGATCACCATCACGTCGGAATAATAGTCTAACACGACACTCTTTCCAGTGTCACACCAAAGCCCCTTTAGTATCAAACTAGAGGGGCTTTACTATTTATGAAGGAAAAAAACATCACGATTGAGGACACGCGGGGGCACACTGTGCGATTAAAGCGATCTTTGGAAAAATGAAATTTTGAAATAGACTCCACATTCCCCCCATATTCCCCCTGGAATTGGTCTCGCAGAGAGGTGTGGAGAGAATGAAAAAAGGGGGAGTCTTGGGTGGAATCTAAATGGGATGTTTGGATGCTATCTCTCTGAAAAAGAATGAGATACAGAAAGAGAGGGAGAGTGTGGAACCTTTTGTAAAAATAGGTCTGGAAATACAGCTAATACGAACGCTAGATAGGCTAATACAGAATAAAGACAGCTGTATATGACTACTAAATCAGCTGTATTTGTAGACCTAAAGTAGCTGATATGAAGCTGGATAAGCTGTATTCTTATAGAAGTTTATTAGGGGAGGGGACAGGCACGTATCAGTTTCTAAATCCTTGCTGTCAGTTTTGCAGGATTCTGGCGTCTATCCCAAATGTCTACAATCCAAATGGTAGTCTTGGTAACGTGATAGATGAAATAGTAGTTCTTATTGATAGAGATGGAACGATACATGCGTTTACGGTCAGACAGCAGCGTTTCTGGATGGCCGACCTCAGGATGTTTCAGTAATGTAGTTCCACGTTCACGAACACACTCGATAAACAAATTTGCCGACCTTGTTCCTGCAAACTCGGCAAAGACAGACACAATTCTTAAATACTCCTCGCGAGCCTGTTTAGTGAATTGTAGTTGCATATCGATTTGCAATTGACTGGGCATCCATCATTATCTGCTCCCATGGGAAACCATTATCATAATCCATCTCCTGTTCAGCCTTGTCGATGCGGGCATTCATCTCATCGATATTGGTTGGGCCCACAAGTGGCATTCCTGGCCAACAGTCAATATCATAGCCATTGATGGACACATCACCACGAGTGGCAGTACCAACAGGTTCTGCAGCCATTCCTGCGCTTTCTGTCTCGTTAATACGTGACTTCTTTTCTTCGTCCTTCATAATAATTTCGTTTCTTCGTCTGCAAAGATAGAAATTTTTGTCGACATCCCCAAGAATCTTACAGAAAAATACATGCAGATACCGATAAATAATCACATTTGTTTACAGGGGTAGCGTCATGATGAAGCGGGCACCGGCGGTGTAGGAGGTGTCGAGACGGATATCGCCACCTAGGCGGCGGGCTATGGAGAGCGCTACGGTGAGGCCGATGCCTGTGCCGTCAGTGTAGCTGTTCAGCTGGAAGAATTCCTCAAAGATGTGCTCGGCCTCGTTGGCAGGTATGCCGATGCCGGTGTCTTCAACGATGAAGCGTACATGACGAAATCCATTCTGTGAGTCTGTGGATACGCGTAGTGTGACGCTGCCTTGCTGGGTGAACTTGCGGGCATTGTCGAGCAGCAGTTCCAGGGCGCGGACAGCCTGCTGCAGATTGGTGCGCAGGGTGGCTGTCTCTGCATCGGCATCGGGAACAATATGGAAATTGAGATGGGTGGCTATGGAAATGCCTGAGTCGGCGGCGGCCTGTGCCACAATCTCCATGGCTGTGGTGTCGTCCAAGCGCTCGATGACAACCTGACTGCCTGCATCGCTGAGCTCCAGCATCTTGTTGATCAGCTCGGTGATGCGCTTGGTGTTCTGGTAAATCTGACTGTTGATGTTCTGACGGGCATTATCGTCCAGCTCAATGCCACCTGAGGTAAGCACCTGGGTGAAGCCCGACAGGATATTGAGTGGTGTGCGGATTTCGTGGGATATCTGTTTGATGAAGTCAGACTTCATCTTCGACGTCTCGTTAGCACGTGCGTTGGCCACCTTCAGCTGCTCGTTCTTCTCTGCCAGGCGTCGCATGGCTCGGCGGCGGCTGAGGACGTAGATGACGAAGAAGATAGAGATGAGTATGACGGCCGTGCCCGTAACAAGGTTGTGGCTACGGCTGAGGTCAGCTCTCTGCTGTTCGATGATGTGTTCTTTCTGGTGTGTGTCATAGATAATGGCCAGTTCAGTGGCATCGCTGTTCTTCTGCCATGTGATGGCTGAGTCGAGTGCGCTGCATATCTGGCGTGCTACGGAATTGGCCGTGTCTATGCGTCCTGCTCCTATGTTGGCTTTATACTTGTTCAGCATGTATTCCTGAATGTTGTCGAGTGTGAGCTTGTAGCCCCATGATTTCATCATGCGGTCCAACTCCCTCAGGTTGTCGGCGGCCTCGTCGTAGCGTTGGGCGGCGATAAGGTATTCGCAGGCATCCGACATGCCGTCGTCTGTGTGGGCATAGTCAGATTTCAGGAAGGCCTCGTATTCTTCAAGAGCTTCTTTGGTGCGGCCTGTATGCTGGAAGGCATAGGCCTTGTAGATGTGCAGACGGGCGTGGTATTCGTTGACAAACTGCTTATCTGCAGAAAGAAGTGACGCGAACTGATCGAGCAGCTTCTCGGTGCGGACGAGCCACACGGCGGCAATGTCGAGCGACTGAGGATTCAGGAAACGAATGGCGATGTTGGCGGTGTGGATGACCGCATTCTTAATCTTAATGCCTGAAGGGTCGGACTTGGCCGCGCGCAGATTACACAGATAGGCTCTTTCAAAGGTGTTGGAAGCCTCTTCAATACTTCCCTGCTTCATCTGACAGCGTCCCACACAGGTCAACAGCAACGTCATAGCATCGTCCGTGCCCGTGCCTTTCTTGTCTAGTTCCTCGACAATAGGCGCAGCCACGCGTAAGGAGCCTTCGTAGTCGTGCTTGATATACAGCAGGTCGGCCAGATAGGCTGCTGCATGCTGATAGGCAATCTCGTCGGCAGCAGTGGATCTGTGGGATGCCATCACTTTCCTGTAATACTCTTCTGCTTGGGTGAGCCTTCTCATCTTGTGAAAGGCCCATCCTCGCTTCATGTCTGCCTCCATGCGAGTCATGTCGCCAGTTTCTTCTAGGCTGTCGGCTATTATCAACACGCGTTCATAATCTCTTTTTGCGGCAGCCTCATTAATAAGACTGTCAGCAACGGAAGTGCTGATGGGCGTGCTGCTTTCATGCTGACAGGCTGTCAACAGGAACAATACTGAAAGGCAGATGAATAGTCGTTTTATCATATTTTTCTTGATATCTTTATTTGTGTTATGAGATGACTCCCCAGTTGATGTTGGTCTTGCGCAGTTCCTTGAGACGGCGCCAGAGTAGGGCATAGCGGTCAGAACAGCAGAGTGGGTCTTCGTCGATGATGAGCTGGGCTTCGTCGCGAGCCATCTGGACCAGCTGACCGTCGCGGGCAATATCGGCAATCTTCAGGTCGAAGGCCATACCACTCTGCTGGGTACCCTCCAAATCGCCAGGACCACGCAGCTTCAAGTCAGCTTCAGCAATGCGGAAACCATCGTTGGTCTCACACATGATGTCAATGCGCTTACGGGTGTCGGCGCTGAGCTCGTAGCAGGTGACAAGGATGCAGTATGACTGGTCGGCACCGCGACCTACGCGGCCACGGAGCTGGTGCAGCTGTGAGAGTCCGAAGCGCTGGGCTTCGAGGATGACCATCACGGAGGCGTTGGGTACGTTGACACCCACCTCAATGACGGTAGTGGCGACAAGAATCTGCGTCTCGCCACTGACGAACTTCTGCATTTCGGCTTCTTTCTCGGCAGGCTTCATCTTGCCGTGAACCTTGCTAAGGCGGAACTCAGGGAACACTTGCGTGAGCACTTGGAAGCCGTCCTCGAGGTTCTTTAGGTCTATCTTCTCGCTTTCCTCGATAAGGGGGAAGACGATATACACTTGGCGGCCCTGATGTATCTGTTTGCGGATGCCGTCGTAGAGCGAGGGTAGGGAGCGGTCGAAGACATGCTGGGTGACCACGGGTTTGCGACCAGGTGGCAGCTCGTCGATGATCGAGACGTCGAGGTCACCATAGAGTGTCATTGCCAAAGTGCGGGGAATTGGTGTAGCCGTCATAACGAGCACATGTGGCGGGTTGGTACTCTTACTCCACAGCTTGGCACGCTGGGCCACACCGAAGCGGTGCTGTTCGTCGACAACGACCATTCCCAAGCGGGCAAACTGCACAGTATCCTCAATGACGGCATGTGTGCCGACGAGTATCTGTACGGTGCTGTCGAGCAGTCCGTCGAGAATCTCCTGACGCTTCTTGCCCTTGACGATACCTGTCAGCATAGCTACGCGGATGGGCAATCCCTCCAGGAAGTCCATGATGGTCTGCAGGTGCTGTTCGGCAAGTATCTCGGTAGGTGCCATGATGCAGGCCTGATAGCCGTTGTCCAGAGCGATAAGCATCGACATCAGCGCCACGAGGGTCTTGCCTGAGCCTACGTCGCCCTGCAGCAGACGGTTCATCTGTCGACCACTGCCCATGTCCTTGCGAATCTCACGGATAACACGCTTCTGTGCCTCGGTGAGTGGGAAGGGCAGGTTCTCCTTATAGAACGTGTTGAAGTGGTCGCCCACCTTCGAGAACACATAGCCACGGTATTTACGGCGCTGGTCGCTCGCGTACCTTAATATATTGAGCTGTACGAAAAATAGTTCCTCGAACTTCAGGCGTAGGCGGGCCTGCTCCAGTTGTTTGGCATTCTGCGGATAGTGGATGTGGCGCAGAGCTTCGTCGCGACTAATCAGGTGCAGCTTCTGGATGATGAAGTCGGGAATGGTTTCAGGGATTGGCTCCTTCAGCGTGTCGAGAAGCGTCTTGGTGAGTTTTTCAATGGCACGACTGTTGAGGCTCGACTTCTTCATCTTCTCCGAAGTGTTGTAGTAGGGCTGCATACCCATAGCGGAGAGTTCCAGCTTGTCAGCCTCCTCCATATCGGGGTGAACCAGTTGGATGCGACCGTTGAAGACCTGCGGACGACCGAAGACAACATATTCTGTGCCTACCTTGTATTTCTTCAAGGCACTGTCGGCATAGTTGAACCACGTGAGGTCCATCACCTTACCCAACCCGTCGGTGAAGTGGGCAACGACACGCTTCTTGCGAGCACTCATCTTGAAGGTCTCGAAGCTGAGGATATGTCCCTTCACCTGTACAAAAGGCATGTCGCCCGTGAGTTCACGGATGGTATAGAGCCTGCTGCGGTCGACATGCTTGTAGGGATAGTATTCCAACAAGTCACCAAAGGTCTGGACGCCCAACTCGTCGCTGAGCATTTTCCTGCGGTTAGGGCCTACGCCCGCCAGATATTGTATGTCTTGTTGGAGGATATTCATTAGATAAGTACTTCTGCGATTTTCAAATCGTAGGGTGTGGTAATCTTTATATTCTCGCGATTGCCTTCTACGAGCGTTATGTCGTAGCCAAAAGCTTCGACTACACTGGCGTCATCAGTAAAACCGTCGTTGTAAGGCTGGCGGTTGGCCGCCTTGAGCAGCTGGATGTCGAAAGTCTGTGGGGTCTGTACTAAGCGATAGTCATTGCGGGACACCGTTTTTGAACAGCCTCCGTCTAAATGGCGCACCGTTTCTACAATAGGAATGACGGGGATGACGGCCTTGGCAGTACGGGCAGTTTCGTAGCAATTGCGGATGACCTCCACACTGGGGAAGGGGCGCACGCCATCGTGTACACCTACCACGCCCTGGGCATCGTCGGGAATCAGTGCCAGACCATGTTGTACGGAATGGAAACGCGTCTCGCCACCATCAGTCATTTGATATGCTACTGTGAACTTGTGTTTCTGACACAACTCTTTCCAGTAGTCCTGCTGCGCCTTGGGTAGTACAAGTATTATCTGCAGGTCGGCAGAGTACTCGCGGAACCTTTCGAGTGTACGCATCAGCACTGGTTTGCCACCTATCGGCAGAAACTGCTTGGGAATATCTGTTCCCATGCGCAAACCTTTCCCTCCTGCTACTATGATGATATAATCCATACTTTCTTACATTGCTTCTTTATCCTCGCTGGTCAGCGCCCCACATCATTTTTTCGCGTAAGGTGTGGAAGTACTTCGTACCTGCACGTTTGATGACCTTTACTCGGTAGGGAGCCTTGCGTAGTGTCAGACGAGTAGTGTCGGGAAGTTTCTCAGAACGACCGTCCAACGCTACCAGATAGTTTTGTGTCCTACTCTCTACGGTGAGTTTGATTTCCGAGTCTTCTGAGAAGACAATAGGACGCACGTTCAACGAATGGGGTGCAACGGCAGTCAACGAGAAAACATGCGTTCCAGGTACTATAATTGGACCGCCATTCGACAGTGAATAGGCCGTAGAACCTGTTGGTGTACTCATAATCAATCCGTCTGCCTGATAAGTTGTCAGATAGTCGCCATTCACCGTTGTATGAATGGTAATCATCGATGCATTATCGCGTTTCAAGATGGCCACATCGTTCAGGGCACAGCTATAACCCTTCAACGGTTGACCGTCTGTTTCCACCTTAATGACCGCTCTGGTATCTATAGCATAGTCACCCTCATAAAGTGCATCGATGGTGCGCTCTATCTCCTGTGCTTTCACATCAGCCAAGAATCCCAAACGGCCAGTGTTGACGCCCAAGATAGGAATCTGCTTAGCCCCCACCATACTGGCTGCACGCAAAAAAGTGCCATCGCCACCCATTGACACAACAAAATCAGCAGAGAAGTCTGATTGGTCAAAGACAGAAACCCCTTCTACGGGCAGACGCTGACCATTAGTCAAGAACGTATAGAACTCGCGTTCTATAAATACTTCTGCCTGTCTGGCAGACAGACAAGCCAGCAGTTTCTGGATGGAAACTGACTTCTTCGGCTGGTAGGTATTGCCGAAAATTGCGAACCTTAATTTGCGTGATATCATATTTTTTGGCTCTTTTAGCTGTTTATTCGCAAATTATTATTATCTTTGCGCTTGCAAAGATACAAATAAAAGTGAAAAATTTATAGCGAAAAGAGAAAAATATGACGAAACTAAGTGTAAATATCAATAAAATTGCCACACTCCGCAATGCCAGAGGCGGCAATAATCCCAATGTTCTGACAGTCGCCCGTGATGTAGAACTGTTTGGCGGACAGGGAATTACAGTTCATCCACGTCCTGATGAGCGTCATATCCGTTACCAGGATGTGCGTGACCTGCGTCCACAGATTACCACAGAGTTCAATATCGAGGGCAACCCTATCGACTCATTCACAGAGTTGGTGTTGGAGGTGTTGCCTACACAGGTGACACTCGTTCCTGACGGTCACGACCAGATAACGTCAAACCACGGATGGAACACCATCGAGAACAAGGCTTTCCTTACTGACATCTGCAAGACCTTCAAGAATGCGGGTATCCGCACCAGCATCTTTGTTGATGCTGACCCACGTCAGGTGGAAGGTGCAAAAGCCTGTGGTGCTGACCGCGTGGAGCTATACACCGAGCCCTATGCCTCAGGCTATGCGACCAATCGCGAGGCAGCCATCGCTCCCTTTATTGCTGCTGCCGAAGAGGCACGCCGTGTAGGATTGGGACTCAACGCCGGTCACGACCTGTCGCTGGAGAACCTTGCCTACTACCACCAACAGATTCCCTGGACAGATGAGGTCAGCATTGGTCATGCACTTATCTGCGATGCCCTCTACCTTGGCCTGCAGGAAACTATCAAACGATATCTTGCGGCTCTTGCCCATTAATCCTAATAAACCCATTTGAATGATGAAAAAGGTATATGTATTTTTAGCTGACGGTTTCGAGGATGTCGAAGCCCTCATTCCCGTGGACGTTCTGCGTCGCGGAGGTGTTGACGTAACTACGGTTAGCATCAGCGACTTCCCTTTAGTAACTTCAGCACATGGAGTGAACATCGAGGCAGATATCATGTTTGAGCAAGGTGACTTCTCTGATGCAGACCTTATCTTCTTGCCTGGAGGAATGCCTGGTGCCAAAAACCTCTTTGAACATAAGGGTGTCTGCAAGGCCGTTGTCGACCAGTTTGCCGCAGGTCGTAAGGTTGCAGCCATCTGTGCCGCACCTGGTGTCGTGTTGGGACAACTGGGACTTCTTGAAGGCAAGAAAGCTACCTGCTATCCTGGTTTTGAACAGATGCTTGACGGTGCCACCTATACTGCCGACCTCGTTACCGTCGATGGCAACGTCACCACGGCTGAAGGTCCTGCTGCCGCCTTCCCCTTCGCCTACGAGCTCCTCGCTCAGCTGGTAGATAAGAAAACTTCTGACCAGATAGCCGAAGGCATGCGCTTCAAGCACCTGATGCAGAAGTAAGATAGTACTATTTGCGGAAAATTAATCTTTGGGCAGCTGCAGAATAAAGCGGCTGCCTTCTTTGTAGCGGGTGTCAAGAACAACATCTCCACCTAACTGGCGGGCTACGCGTCGAGCGACGGACAGTCCGAGGCCTACACCTTCTTTATATATATCGGACTTGTAGAAGTGTTCGAAAATCTTCTCTTCGTCGCCATCCTTGATGCCGCAACCTGTATCGGTAACGCTGAAACAAATCGTGTTCTGGTTGAGTTTATGATGATAGCTGCGTAGTGTGATGGTACCACCTTGAGGTGTGAATTTGATGGCATTGTCCATCAGGTGATTAAGAATCTTCTGCACCTCTTTACGGTTGGTCATGAACTTGCAGCTGTCCTTGAGCAACAGCTCCAGACGCAGACCGAATGGCGCATCATAATCCTGGTAAGGCTCTGCCAAGTGTCGCAGCAGGTCGTTGCATGCTACGAGGTCGGACTTGTCGATATAGTGAACGCTCTCCTTGCTGGAGATATCGAGAATCTCGTCAACGATACGCACAATGGTGTCTGTGCTGTGTCCAATGCGTTTGGCAATTTCGGCACGTTCTGCATCACTGGTCAGTGTGCGTGGGTCGCTGATAATTTGAGCGTAGCCGCTTATAATGTTCAATGGAGTGCGTATCTCATGACTCATATTTCGTAGGAAACTAATCTTCATGCGGTTAGCCTCCTGTGCCTTGTCGCGGGCAATGAGCAAGTCGTGGTTTTGGCGCTGCAATTTACGCATGTAGCGGTTCTTGTTCATGCGGTAGATGAGAAGACCTAACAATAGACCCGCAATGACTATGCCGTTGATGGCATATTTCAACAGCGTGTTGTGTTTCTCCATGGTCAGACTGCGTGCCTCAGCACTTTCCAAATCGTTGGCTGTGCCCATGATTTCTTCACTCATGATGACGTTGTTCACAGAGTCTTTGATGGCCATGTAGTGCTTCTGGATGTCGAAAGCCCGTTGTGTATCGCCCGACAGTTCGTAGATTTCGGTCTGGAACTTATAGATGTCGGTGCTGTTCGTCAGGTTGTAGGTCAACTTGATGGCGTCGTCATAGTGCTTATCTGCTACTGCTTTACAGATAAGTGCATAATAATAATAGGTGGTGCTGAAGTCTTCTCCCAGCTCTTCTTTCATGGTGATATACTCGTTGAAAGCAGTGTTGACGGCTGTCCAGTCACGCATGGCATAGGCTACTATGACTTTAAAACCGATAGCATCGCTATAATCGTATTTTGAACCGTCGCCTTTGATAATTTCAATGGCACAGTCAAGGTGTTTCATGGCTTCCTCAGGTTGGGTGTCCATCTCGATGTTCGACAAATCCATGTAGATGGATGCCAAATTCTGGACTTGGCTGTGGTCCACCTGTTCTAAGGCTTTCTCGAAATACTGGTGTGCCAAGGGTATATTGCCGCGAAGCGAGTAGATAATGCCTCGTAGCTGAGTAACCTTGTATAGTTCGTTGTTGTCACCACGACGCTCCATCTCTGCCTGCATCTTCATGGTCTTGCGCAGGGCACGGTAGAAGTGGTTGTGGTTAACGTCATAGAGTACCTCGTTTTTCCAACAGAGGTAGTAGCCGTTCATATTGCCTTCTCCCAGCAAGTATTTACGGTAGTCGCCAATAGCTACATAGAAATTATGCTCGTTGTTCTGATTAAAGGCGTTACGCACTTTCTGCAGCAAGTTAGCTGCAGTGGTGTCTTCCTGGCTTTTTGTCTGTCCTGAGGTGTTGATGGTATAGAAGCATAAAGCCAATATGATTATTATGCCGTTAAGGCAATGACTGATTTTTCTCAAATTCATAGTGTCCTAATAGGGATTTGTGTATGCAAAGGTACCAATAATACACTTAATATGCAAATGTTCCCTCTATTAATCTACAAACGGCCCTCCTTTAACACTTGTTGAAGATTTCTGAATTCTTAATGGAAGTTAAATATTTCATTTTTCGGCGAAAATATTTGGAAGTTATAATATTTTTGTTTTACCTTTGCAGTGTACTATTAAGGTGGTACACTAATACAGCGAGATTATCAACTAATAAAAACAATTATGATAGAAGTAAAAAACATCAGTTTTAAGTATGCCGGAAGCAAACATCTGGTATTCGATGATTTCAGCCTGAAGCTGGAGGAAGACCGCATCTATGGTCTGTTAGGAAAGAACGGTACAGGTAAGAGCACCCTGCTCTACCTGCTATCAGGACTGTTGCGCCCAGCTTGCGGTTCTGTGTGTTGCGATGGTGTCGCAACAAAAGACCGCCAACCCGAAACCCTGCGCGACATCTTTCTTGTAACGGAGGAGTTCGAGATGCCTGCCATCCGCCTCTCAGAATATGTGAAGCTCTACAAGCCTTTCTACCCCAATTTCTCCGACGAGATCCTGCAGGGTTGTCTGGCTGATTTCGAGTTGCCGGCCGACGTACGTCTGGGTGAACTCTCCATGGGTCAGCGTAAGAAGGCCTATATCGCCTTTGCTATGGCGACCAACACCAAGTACCTGCTGATGGATGAACCCACCAACGGTCTGGACATCCCTTCAAAGTCACAGTTCCGCAAGGTCATTGCCCAGCACATGACGGAGGAGCGCACCGTGATTATCTCTACCCATCAGGTACACGATGTAGAACAGATGTTGGACCATATTCTGATTCTTGACCAGCACTCGGTATTGCTGAATGCCTCGATGCAGGATATTCAGGACCAGTACACCTTTGAATACCGTACTCCTCAACAGATGGACGACAGCGTACTCTATGCCGAGCCTACCCTGCAGGGCAATGCCGTCATTACCAAACGTCAGGAAGGCGATGCCGAGACACAAGTGAACCTTGAACTTCTGTTTAACTATAAAACGCAAGCAAAATGAAAACATTCAATTTCAATAGATTCTCACAGGCACTGAAGTGCCAGTTCCTCGTACTGCGCAAGACGTGGATTCGCCTCTTCGGCATCTTTACCCTCGTCATGTTTATGGCCAACCTGTTCTTCACCCGTGTGCAGGGAATGCAATACGACACCATCATAAGTAGCTTTCCAATGAAGGAGGCTATCACGCGTTATACCTATCATGTACAGAGCACAGTTACCTTCGGCGTCATCTTCTTCTGCTTCTCCATGCTCTTTGGTGCCAGTTTCCTCTTCTCAGGCATGAAGGACACCCGCAAGCGTTCGGCTTTTCTGCTTTGGCCCGTGTCCAATCTGGAGAAATACACCATCAACCTGTTGCTCTCCATTGTCTGGCTGGCTGTCATCACCATTGGTGCCTATCTGTTGGCCGATGCCCTGCGCATGTTCGTTGACTGGCTGACGGGTCGCTTCGTGATTTGGGGCCCTGCCCTGTTTGAAAGAAGTATTCTTGGCCCTGCCCCCGAGGAGCATTGGCAGATGGCATGGATGCTCTTCGCCTGGGTATTCTACATTCACTCGCTTTATATTGTGGGTGGCACCCTGTTCCGTCGCCAGCAATTCCTGCTGACCAGCTGCACGATCGTTCTTGTCGCCATCTTGCTGACAATGCTTCTGAACCAGATAGACTGGAACAGCATGAACATCGAGTTCATCACGGGCACCTGGGACGAGAAGACAGAAACCTATACGCATATTTTCCATCCCTTCTTCTATATTCTGAATACGGCAGTGACCTTGCTTATCTTCGTTCACTACTGGGCATCGTATAAGCTCTTTACCCGTATGCAGGTTATTAACAATAAATGGTTGAACGTATGATATTCACAAATGATAAAGCAATATACATCCAGATGGCTGACCGCCTCTGCGATGAGATCCTGTCTGGAACATACAAGGACGACGACCGTATTCCGTCCGTCCGAGAGTATGCCGTGCTGCTGGAGGTAAACACCAACACAGCCGTCAAGGCCTATGAACAGTTAGCACGCGAGGAAATTATCTACAACAAGCGTGGCTTGGGTTACTTTGTTACTCCTGGTGCTCGCAAGCAGATACTGAAAGTGCGCAAGCAGGAGTTTATGAAAGAGCGTCTGCCAGAGTTGTTCCGTCAGATGCAATTGTTAGGAATCACGTTAGAAGATGTTAAAAGTGCATACGCTGCAACTTTTGGCAACGAGACAACGTCTAATGAACAGAAAGACTAAGGTAAAAAGTTTGTTTCTATGATTCATTTACAAGACATCAACAAAACCTATCAGGGTGCCCAGCCGCTCCATGTGCTGAAGGGAATCTCACTTGACATTGCGAAGGGAGAATTCGTCAGTATCATGGGAGCGTCGGGCTCAGGAAAGAGTACCTTACTGAATATATTGGGTATTCTGGATAACTACGACTCTGGCATCTACGAACTTGCTGGTGTTCCCATCTGGAACCTTTCCGAGACCCGTGCTGCTGAGTATCGTAACAAGATGATTGGATTTATCTTCCAGTCATTCAACTTGATTTCTTTCAAGACTGCAGTAGAAAATGTGGAGTTGCCGCTCTTTTATCAAGGGGTGTCCAGGCGCAAGCGTCACGCGCTTGCCCTGGAGTATCTCGAACGCCTTGGACTGCTCGACTGGGCTGAACACTATCCCAACGAGTTGTCGGGTGGTCAGAGACAGCGTGTGGCTATAGCCCGTGCACTTATCACCCGTCCACAGATTATTCTGGCCGACGAACCTACGGGAGCTCTCGACTCCAAGACCTCTGTGGAAGTGATGCAGCTGCTGAAGAAACTGAACCAGGACGACGGCATGACCATCGTTGTGGTGACACACGAAAGCGGCGTGGCCAATGAAACCAACAAGATTGTACATATCAAGGATGGTATCATCGGACAGATAGAAGAGAACTTGAACCACGATGCCAGCCCATTCGGCATCAATGGAATGATGAAGTAAGGCTATGCGAGACATCATAACAGAAATATGGCAGACAGCCCGAAGGAATAAGCTGCGCACGACACTGACAGGTTTTGCAGTGGCGTGGGGCATCTTTATGATTATTGTGCTGTTGGGTGCCGGTAACGGACTCATCAATGCCAATCTGAAGCAGAGCGAGCGCTTCTTGTCATCGTCAATGGTTGTCTTCGGCGGATGGACGTCGAAACCCTATCAGGGACTGAAGGAAGGCCGCGATATCCGCCTGCACGAGAGCGATATGGCGATTACTGAGCGAGAATTCTCTGAGAATGTCGACGAGGTAGGTGCCCAGTACAACACTTCAGCAACTATCAGTTATGGACAGCAGTATGTTTCAACGAGTATCAGTGGTGTCTATCCCAACCACACGAAGATCGATAAAGTGGAAATCCTGCAAGGTCGTTTCATCAATGAGATTGACGTGAAGGAAAGCCGCAAAGTATTGGTGTTAGGCAACAAGCAGGTCAAGGAACTGAAGTGTCGCATCGGTGACTTCCTCAACGTCGGAAATTTTGCCTTCAAGTTGGTGGGTATCTATAAGGAACAGCAGAATGGACGCTCAAATGCGTTCAGCAGTTATACGGCTATCAAGCGCATTTATGGTGCTAAGACTGATGACGCAGGACGCATAGAGTTCACCTTCCACGGACTGCAGACGGAGAAGGCTAACGAGGATTTTGAACGCAGCTACCGTCACCGCCTGAATGCTGAACACCAGGCACATCCTGAAGACGAGGATGCTGTCTGGCTGTGGAACCGTTTCACCCAGAACCTGCAGATGGAACAAGGTATCGGTATTATCCGCACCGCGCTGTGGATAGTGGGATTGTTTACGCTACTATCTGGTATCGTGGGCGTGTCGAATATCATGCTCATCACCGTCAAGGAACGTACTCATGAGTTTGGCATCCGCAAGGCGATAGGTGCCAAGCCTTGGAGCATACTGAAACTCATCATCATCGAGAGTGTCATCATTACGACGTTCTTTGGATACATTGGTATGGTGCTGGGCGTGGCGGTCAACGAGTATATGGATGCCACCATCGGTCATGAAGTCATTGACACGGGACTCTTCCAAGCCACCATGTTCCTTGACCCGACAGTCGGACTGGATGTCTGTGTGGAGGCCACACTGGTAATGATTATTGCTGGAACGATAGCAGGACTCATCCCAGCTTATAAGGCAAGCCGCATTCGTCCCATTGAGGCGCTTCGCGCTGACTGATGAAGCATTAGACATTAAGAATTAAGCATTATCATGAGAATAGATTTAGATACATACAGAGAAATACTTGACACGCTGACACGTAACAAGTCGCGCTCGTTCCTGACGGGCTTCGGCGTCTTCTGGGGCGTGTTCATGCTTGTTGCGCTGATGGGTGGCGGCCAAGGCCTGAAAGAGAAGCTGCAGCAGAACTTTGCGGGTTTTGCCACCAATAGCGCCCTGGTATGGGCACAGCCTACGAGCAAGGCGTACAAGGGTTTTCGCAAAGGTCGCAATTGGCATATGGACTACAATGACATTGCACGCCTCCGACACAGTGTGCCAGAACTTGATGTGATTACACCCTTGCTCTTCTCGAATGGTGGTACAGCCTATTACGCAGACCGCAAAGCCACAATTGGTGTCAGTGGGGCCATGCCCGACTACCAGCGGGTCAACGAGCCGAAGCTGTTTTACGGCAGATACATTGATGAGGCCGACATTCGCGACCATCGTAAGGTGTGCGTCATCCAGAAGAAAACCTACAAGGAACTGTTTCCTGGTGGTGGCGATCCCTGCGGTAAGCGCATCCGCATCGACAACATCTACTATCAGATAGTAGGTGTCGACTACAATATGAGTGAGGGCGTCAACATCAGTGGAGAAAACGGTACCGGTGTTATCCTGCCGCTAACCTTCATGCAGCAGGCCTACAACCGCGGTAATGCCGTTGACCTGATTGCCGTTACCGGACGTCCAGGGGTCGTTATGTCGAAAGTCACCGACCGCATCCGAGAGACCATCGCCAGGGCTCACACCATTGATCCTACCGACGAACAAGGCGCTATGGTATTCAATACGGAGGTGCTCTTCCAGATGCTTGACAACCTTTTCAGGGGCGTCAATTTCCTCATCTGGCTCGTAGGTCTGGGAACGCTGTTGGCAGGTGCCATCGGTGTGTCGAACATTATGATGGTCACCGTGCGCGAGCGCACTACCGAGATAGGTATCCGCCGCGCTATTGGTGCTACGCCGAAGATGATTCTTTCGCAGATTATCTCCGAGAGTATTGTGCTGACCCTGGTAGCAGGTATGAGTGGCATTCTCTTTGGTGTCATGATTCTCCAGATGCTTGAATTGGGAAATACCGAGGACGGTATCGTGGCGGCCCACTTCCAGATAGGTTTCTGGACAGCACTCTTCGCCTCCTTCGTGGTCAGCACGATGGGTGTCATGGCTGGCCTTGCCCCTGCCGCTCGCGCTATGAGTATTAAACCTGTCGACGCTATGCGTGACGAATAATAGATGTGGTCAGCGGTTTTCCCGCCGACACCAAAACAAAGAAACAACAAAAAACAACTAAGATATGAAAAAGTACAGCAAACTGATTATCGCCGTTATTATCGCGCTGATTTTCATCGGAACCTTCGTGTTCCTGTGGCAGAAAAGCCAACCCAAGGAAGTGGTTTACAATGAGTTTACGCCCAAACTGGACAGCATCCAGAAAACCACGATTATCACAGGTAAGATAGAGCCTCGCAACGAGGTAAATGTCAAGCCACAAATTTCTGGTATCATTGCGGAATTGTATAAGGAGCCGGGTGACTATGTGAATGCTGGTGATGTGATAGCCAAGGTAAAGGTGATTCCTGATATGAACCAGCTGAGTTCGGCAGAGATGCGTGTCCGTCTGGCAGAGATCAACTTGAAACAGGCTCAGACAGACTTTAACAGAGAAGAGAACCTTTACAATCAGAAGCTCGTCTCTGCTGACGAGTATGACAAGAGCAAGCAGGCGCTGAATCAGGCTAAGCATGAGAAACTGGCTGCAGAGGATGCGCTGGAAGTGATAAGAGATGGTGTGTCGAAGTCGAATGCCAAGGCTTCTTCTACGCTCATCCGTTCTACCATCTCTGGTGTGATTCTTGATATTCCTGTCAAGGTAGGTAACTCCGTTATCCTCTCTAATACTTTCAACGATGGTACTACCATTGCTACTGTTGCTAACATGAACGACCTCATCTTCCGTGGAAATATTGATGAGACAGAAGTGGGACAATTAGTCAATGGCATGAACATGGAGATTACTATCGGAGCTTTGCAGGACCTGAAGTTTGACGCCTCCTTGGAGTATATCTCTCCAAAGGCTGTTGAGAGCAATGGTGCCAACCAGTTTGAAATCAAAGCTGCCGTCAAGTTGGTTGAGGGTGGTAAAATCCGTTCTGGCTATAGCGCTAATGCCGAGATTGTGCTGGCCAAGGCTGACAAGGTGCTCACCGTTCCCGAGAGTGCCATTGAGTTCAGCGGTGACTCTACTTTTGTATATATAATAAAAGGTGAAGGGAAGCAGAAGAGTTATGAGCGCACGGCTGTTACTACAGGTCTCTCTGATGGTGTGAATATCGAGATTAAGAAGGGTCTTACCACCAAGGATAAGGTTCGTGGCCCTGAGATGATTACCGACGATAAGAAGGATTAAGCTATGAATAAGTGTTTCGTATGCTGCGGTCTTGCCGCAGTCCTCATCACCCTTCCTGCTTCCGCTCAGCAGACCTGGACGCTTCGCCAGTGTGCTGACTATGCCGTCGAGCATAATATCAGCATCAAGCAGAAGGGCAATCAACGCAAGCAGCGTGACATCCAGTTGTCGACAGCCAAGAATTCACGACTGCCAGACCTCAGCGCCTCGGCCTCTGAGAGCTTCTCTTTTGGACGTGGTCTGACGCTCGACAATACCTATACCAACCGCTCTACCAGCTCTACCAGCTTCAGCCTTGGTACGACAGTTCCTCTCTTTACTGGTTTCAAGATTCCTAATCAGATAAAGTTGAACCAGCTGAACCTTGAGGCGGCTACGCAAGATTTGGAGAAGGCCAAGAACGATATCCGCATGCAGGTGGCGAAAGCTTATGTGCAGATTCTCTACGATATAGAGATTGCTGAGGTTGCACAGCGCCAGATTGCTATCGACTCGGCACAGGTGGCGCGTCTGGAGGCTTTTGTGAAGAATGGTAAGTCCAGCCCGGCAGAACTCTCTCAGCAACAGTCCACATTGGCACAAGCCCGTCTGACTGCTACACAGGCTGACAATAATCTCCAGCTGGCCATCCTTACCCTTACCCAGCTGCTGGAGTTGCCCTCACCAGAAGGTTTCTCCATCGTTCGCCCCTTTATCGATTCTGCTCCCACCACTTCTCTAGTGGGCATCTCCCCCGATGCCATTTACCAGGAGGCACTGACCCTGAAGCCGGAGGTGCAGGCTGAACAGCTCCGCCTGACGGCTTCCGAGCGTAGCATCAAAATTGCCAAGGCAGCCCTTTATCCCACGCTGAATTTCAGTGCTGGCTTGCAGTCAAACTACTACAAGACCAATGGTATGCAGGCAGATCCTTTTGCCACCCAGATGAAGAACAATTTCAGCCAGTATGTCGGACTGAACCTGAGTGTGCCTATCTTTACCCGTTTCCAGGCACGCAACAGTATTCGTTCTGCACGCATAGATTATGACAACCAACAGTTGCAGTTGGAGAATGTGAAGAAGACGCTTTATAAGGAAATCCAGCAGGTATATTATAATGCCGTTGCTGCTGACTCCAAATACCATAGCAGTGAGGCTGCCGTCCAGTCGAGTAAGGATGCTTTTTCGCTGATGCAGGCTAAGTATGAGAACGGAAAGGCTAACATCACCGAGTTCAACGAGTCAAAGAACAACTACCTGAAAGCAGAGAGTGACTTGGTACAGGCACGTTATGAGAACCTCTATCAGCAGGCGCTGCTCGATTTCTATCGGGGTAGGGAGCTGAACTTCTGAAAATAGAAATAGTCCGCTAATTGTTAGCGGACTATTCTTTTCTGGTTATTGCAGATGTAGAGACCTTTCGTTTGTGGTGTGCATTTCCGGCCTTGGAGATCGTAGAAACTTGCGTTTGCATCATCCTTCTTTCCTCTTACCTCTTGAACGCTCGCGCTGCCATCGTTGAAGTTCTTCAGCTCGTAGAAGGCAGCATAGGGCTTGCCCGTGTTGTGGTTATAGAGAGCCGCGTTCCACCAGCTGTCTGTCACACCCTTGTTGCCGTTGTCCTCTGGCCACCACCAGAAGAGTCCCTTCACGCTGCTGTGGCTGTTCAGTTTGGTAACCAGGTCGGCAGTAAACTGGCGCTGACCTTCTTCAGTATAAGGATAGGTGCCTGTATAATCGTATTCGCCGCCTATGCTCCACGCATAGCTGTAGCCCGTCTCTACTATCCAGATGTCCTTGCCGTAGTTTTTGTTCTCCAGCGTTGTCAAGGCGGTCTCCAGCGTGGCCAGATTGCCGTGATGCTCAGGATAGTAGCTCAGTCCGATGATGTCATAATCGATGGCAGCATTCTTCATGCGGTCGAAGAAGTCTGTCAGCACGGCAGGCTTGGGTGTGCGCTCGCTGTGGATGATGATTTTCGCGTTAGCAGTAGGTTGATGAAGCGCGTCCAGTTGGCTGCAGGTGAGTTGGTATAGCAGCGGTTCTCATTTGTGCCTTCCGTACCCCACAGCATACCATAGCTGATCTCGTTGCCCGTCTGGATAAAGTCGGGAGTGGCACCGGCAGCTTTCAACTGACTGAGACAGTCCTTGGTGTATTCGTAAATCTTGTCGCACAGCTGTTCGTTGTTGAGGCTCTTCCAGGCATCGGGTGTCCACTGTTTGGCAGGGTCTGCCCAGGTGTCGCTATAGTGGAAGTCGAGCATAAAGGCCATGCCAGTATCCTTGATGCGCTTGCCTAATGCCTTTACGTAGTTCAGGTCCTGACAGACGCCTTTGTCATTGTCTTGGGAGGGGTCAACAAACAGGCGGACGCGCATGGCGTTCAGTCCCTGTTCTTTGAAGAAGGGCAACGGCTGTACGGCATTGCCGTCCTTGTCCTTATAGACCACGCCGGCTTCCTCATACTTGGTGAGCATCGAGATGTCACCGCCGACGTACTTTTGTCCAGCTGCAGTTATCGCAGCAGCCAGAAAGATGGATAAAATAGTAGTTCTCATTAGTAGTTTGTTTTAGTATCACATCTTACATCTTACTTCTTACATCATTTATGTCTGTTTGCCCGTTGCTCACGGTATTTGGCTTTCTGCTTGGCAGAGCCGCTACCGTGGGCACCAGTGATGTACTTCTTTTTCTTGGCCTTGGTCTTTACCTTGTCCTCCTCTTTGCGGGGACCACCGCCACGTCCGAAGTTGATGCCATTTACCAAGATGTCTTGGAAATCTTTTTCTCCTGTAGCCATATTCTTCTTTTTTGCTAGTATGACTAGATATACTAGTTCTACTAGTTTAATGATGGAACAATCTTACGCCTGTGAATGTCATAGCGATGCCGTACTTGTCGCAGGTCATGATGACATGATCGTCGCGTACCGAGCCGCCAGCCTGAGCAATGAACTCTACGCCACTCTTGTGGGCACGCTCAATGTTGTCGCCAAAGGGGAAGAAAGCATCAGAGCCGAGTGACACCTTGGTGTTCTTGGCTATCCACTCCTTTTTCTCAGCCATCGTCAGCACCTCAGGCTGCTCGGTGAAGAACTGCTGCCAAGCACCGTCGCGCAGCACGTCGTCGTGCTCGTCCTCAGAGATATACACGTCGATGGTGTTGTCGCGGTCAGCACGACGGATACCCTCCTTGAAGGGCAGTGCCATTACTTTCGGATGCTGGCGCAACCACCAGATGTCGGCCTTGTTGCCTGCCAGACGGGTACAGTGGATGCGACTCTGCTGGCCAGCACCGATACCGATGGCCTGACCGTCCTTGACGTAGCAGACGGAGTTAGACTGTGTATATTTCAGTGTGATGAGGGCGATAATCAGGTCGCGCTTTGCCTCTGCTGTGAAGGCCTTGTTCTGTGTAGGGATGTTCTCAAACAGGGCGGGGTCGTCCAGCTTAATCTCGTTACGTCCCTGTTCGAAGGTAATGCCGAAGCACTGCTTCGTCTCAATGGGTGCGGGCTTGTAGCTGGGGTCAATCTTAATCACGTTATACGTTCCCTTGCGCTTGTCCTTCAGTATCTCGATAGCCTCTGGAGTGTAGTCGGGTGCAATGACGCCGTCGCTCACCTCGCGCTTCAGGAGCAGGGCAGTGGTAGCGTCGCAGGTGTCAGAGAGTGCTACGAAGTCACCATAGCTCGACATGCGGTCTGCACCACGTGCACGGGCATAGGCACATGCGATAGGACTCTCGTCCAGTCCCTGGATGTCATCCACGAAGTAAATCTTCTTCAGCGTGTCGCTCAGTGGCAGACCAACAGCGGCACCGGCAGGGCTGACGTGCTTGAACGAGGCAGCTGCGGGCAGACCGGTGGCAGCCTTCAGCTCCTTCACCAACTGCCACGCGTTGAATGCGTCGAGGAAGTTGATGTAGCCAGGACGGCCGTTAATCACTTCAATGGGTAACTCGCCCTCCGTCATAAAGATGCGTGAGGGCTTCTGGTTGGGATTACATCCGTACTTCAGTGCTAATTCTTTCATATATAAATAGGTATAAATTCGAATTTGCTGCAAAATTACAAAAAAATAATGAATTATGCATTATGAATTATGCATTATTTCGTAAATTTGCACCCGATATGGAGAAAAAGAGACATGCACTACGAAAACTGTTGGAGGCCGTCGAGAAAGAACTGCTGAAGAAACCCAACCGCAAGACGCTCGACCGGCTGTCTCTTCTGGCAGGCTTCCAAGACTGGGAATCGTTCAAGGAAACCGTGCAGGGCGACTTGGGTGGTGAGACCATCTATGGAGGACACAGGGAGATGAAAGATGAAAAATTAAAGATGAAAGATGAAGAAACAAAAAAAGAGACATCTCAGCAGTGAAATGTCTCTTTTTTATGTCGTGTGGGTTGGGATTACTCCTTGCCAGCGATACCGCTACGCTTCTCCTTGATGCGTGCAGCCTTACCAGTCAGGTTGCGCAGGTAGTACAGCTTAGCGCGACGAACCTTACCAACCTTGTTCACCTCAATGCTCTCGATGTTGGGTGACTCCAGTGGGAAGATACGCTCTACACCAACGGTACCAGACATCTTACGAACAGTGAAACGCTTCTTCTCCTGATGGCCGCTAATCTTGATAACGACACCACGGAAGAGCTGGATACGCTCCTTAGAACCCTCGATAATTTTGTAAGCGACAGTGATAGTATCACCAGCCTTGAAACTGGGATGCTGCTTGCCGGTTGCAAATGCTTCTTCAGCAACTTTAATTAAATTCATTGTCTTTAAACGTTTAAAATTGTTGTTATCGTTCCAACGCAACATAACAGGTCTCTCGTAATGCCCTGACTATCAATCATTGTCTGGGCTCCTGCCAGCGATTACGCGGAAAGCGGGTGCAAAGGTACAAAGAACTCAGCAAATAACCAAACTTTTTTCCATTTATTTTCGCAAACCCCTGTTTTTCAGGGCGCCAGACACGCTGGGCTGACGGCAGCTATCATCCGAACTTCCGTCCGATGCCTATGAGAGAAGACCTCACCCTGGAGCGCTATGCCCTCGGCGTGTATAACGAACTCTGCATGGCACTGGGTGGCCTGGTAGAGGAAGAGTGAGTATTAATTAATGACTGCGGTTACAGTTACAGTAGTTACAGTTAAAAAATGAAGGGTTACACCCCCTTCTAAAGACTTTATAACTAATTAATATATAGATAGTTATATATAAATAGAAGAGAATGACACCCCTCTAAAAAACAACTGTAACAACTGTAACTGTAACCAAGCGTCCTTAACGTTTCATCTAAAAAGCAGAAAATCAATGAGATACGATATTTCAAAATCAACGGCACCCGCGATGCCAAACCTTGGAAAAGGTACAGAATGCATTAAATTGCTTCTCTCACAGGCCTCAAAAGACATGCATGAACCCTTGGTTCCGATGTTTTTCCCTATCCTTGGCGCACATATGAGCGGCGCAGAATTTCAGTATCCTGACAACAAATGGCTGGAAATGTGTGGCTTAATGGCCAATCTGGTAGCAGATTCGGGCTGTAATAAGGGTCAATTGTCACATCTTGTAGAGGCTATTTGTCACGATTTCTCAGAACATGACGAACTGGAACTGAAGAAACTCGTAGAGTGGCAGAAGCAGGGAACACCGTGGCTGCAGATACCGTATTACGACCGTAGCGGCCGTCTGACGGGCGTTCAGAACCGCAACCTAGGCCTCACCCCCATCCCCTCT
>ONCH01000050.1 GCA_900316265.1 uncultured Prevotellaceae bacterium
GTGTCGCTTCTGCCGACTGTCTGGAACGCCTGCGTGCTGTCTTCGAAGAACACCATGTCTTCTCGCCCGCTATGATCGACGGCATCATCGCCCAGCTACAGGCTTTCGACGATGTAACGCTTCGCAAAAACATCGAGGGTTATCCCGAGGAAATCAAAAAACTCGTTACGAAATATTTCCATTGCGGATAACACCGCGTTCAAAGCTTTGCCCCGTACTTCATAATCCGCTCCTCCATCATACCTTCGGACATGAATCGGAGGAGCGTATAATGGACTGACATTTCCCAATAAAACATAAAATATGCCTCTCAAAGTCTCAGACATGCTTGTATGTCTGGGATTTTTCGTAACTTAGCAGCCAAATATATAAAGTAAAAGTTATGAGAAAAGCAAGTAGACAAATGGATGCCGCCTTCGCATTGGAGGTGTTGGATAAGGCTCCATACGTTACAGTTAGCATGACCAGACCCGATGGGAGTCCATACGGATTGCCCTTGTCGCTGGCTCGCACAGACGAAAGAACGTTCTATTTCCACTGTGCGTTGGAGGGTGACAAGCTGGACAGCATTCGCCACTGTCCGACAGTATTTCTGTCGGCAGTTACCAAATGTGCCCCAACAGTTGGCCCGAAAGACGGGAGCTTTACGCTGCAGTACAAGTCTGCTACAGCCATCGGTAAGGCTGAGATTGTGACTGACCGCGAAGAGAAGATAGCTGGTCTGAGAGCTATCTGTCAGCGTTTCCTCCCTCACCACATGGATGCTTTCGATGAAGCCATTGCCCGCAGCCTAGAACGAACAGCAGTGGTGAAGATTATCCTGATTGAACCTCCTGTTGGTAAGCGCAAGCAGTATGATAAAGAGGGCGAGGAAATGAAATGGGGACGAATGGAATGAGCAGGATTGAGCGAGAAAAGCAAACGGTCCGTAAGATGATAGAACTTTATTGCCGTCATCATCTTCATCAGGACACAATGCCGGATGAATACTTGCATCTGGCAGACTTCGCTTGTCGTCGTTTGGATCATTGCAGATATGGCGAACATAAGACTGCTTGCAAGGACTGTCCCACTCATTGCTATGCTCCAAAAGAGCGTGAAGCCATCCGTAAAGTGATGCGTTGGGCAGGGCCAAGAATGATATGGTATGCCCCCAAGGAGGCCATCTTACATATACTAAAAAAGTGAATTAATATGAAGATAATTGATGATAATTTAATGAACGGACTGGCTGAGGAAGCCAAGAAGTCGCCAAAGCCCACGAAGGACATCTACCTGGCAGGAGGCTGCTTCTGGGGAACGGAACATTACTTCAAGCAGATTGAGGGTGTGGCACTGACGGAAGTAGGGTTTGCCAACGGGCATACGGAGAATCCGACGTATAAGGAGGTATATACCGATCAGACTGGCTTTGCCGAGACCGTCTTCGTGCGCTTCTATCCCGATGTGGTCAGCCTGGAGTTCCTGTTGCAGATGTTCTTCAAGGCTATCGACCCCACAAGTCTCAACAAGCAGGGACACGACGAGGGCACTCGCTATCGTACTGGTGTTTATTATACTGACCCAGCGGATTTGCCCATCATCGAGAAGGTATTTGCCGAAGAGCAGAAGAACTACGAGCAACCTTTAGTAGTAGAAAAGTTGCCTCTGCAGAACTTCTACACCGCCGAGGAGTATCATCAGGACTACCTTGACAAGAATCCCGATGGTTATTGTCATCTGCCTCTGTCACTATTCGAATTTGCAAAGAAAGCTAAGGCTGCGAATAAGTGAGTGAAGAGTCAAGCTTATAAGAATTGTGTTATGGACTACCTAATATGAAATTTAAATTACTCTTATTAATTGCGCTGACGGTGCAGATGACAACAGTAAGTGCGCAGGGATTGACCACGTCGAACCAAGGGTTCAGGAATCCTGTGCTGCCAGGGTTCCATGCAGACCCAAGCGTGTGCCGTGCTGGCGATGATTTCTATCTGGTAAATAGCACCTTCCAGTACTTTCCTGGAGTTCCTGTTTTCCATAGTAAGGATCTGATTCACTGGGAGCAGGTAGGCAACTGCCTAACTCGACCTTCCCAGCTCGACCTCACAGGTCTTTATAAACAGGACAATCCAGAACTGGGGTGGACGAATGCTGGCGTATATGCAACTACTATACGAGAGAATAAAGGGCGTTTCTATATGGTGACAACGGTCTTTCCTTCTCGTCGCCACTTCTATGTGTGGACAGACAATCCTGCCGGCGAATGGTCTGAGCCTATAGTCATTGACTTTGCTATCGGCAGTTGCGACCCAACGCTCTATTTCGAGGGGGACAAGTGCTATTTCCTTTGGAAAGAGGGTGACATCAAGATCTGTGAGATAGACGTGGAAACAGGCAAGAAGATTGGAGAAATTCATCATCTGGGCACTGGTCTTGGTGGGCGTTATCCTGAAGGTCCACACATCTATAAAAAAGATGGCTATTACTACCTGATGCTTGCTGAGGGAGGAACTGAGCAGGGGCATCATGTCAATATTCTGCGTAGCCGTAACCTCTTTGGACCTTACGAACCTAATCGTGCCAATCCTATCCTCTCGCACTTCAATATGGAAATGCAGGGCAGTGAGATACAAGGACTGGGGCATGCCGACCTCGTTCAGGCACCTGACTCTACGTGGTGGATGATCTGCCTGGGCTACCGGACAAGTGGTTACCTGCTTCATGTCATGGGACGTGAGACCATGCTCGCTCCAGTTCGGTGGGATGAGAATGCGTGGCCTGTGGTGAATGGTAATGGCACGCTGACCACTGATATGCATTGTACGACACTTCCTCAGGTGCCAATGCCTCTTGACCCCGTGCGCGAGGAGTTTAACTATGTCAAGCGTGATGTACCAGCAGCTAGTTACAGTTCTATTGGTTTGCCATGGGGATGGCATAGCATTGGTAATCCGGATTATTCTCGCTATTCGCTTACAGAGCGCAAGGGGTGGCTACGTCTGAAGCCTACAACAACGACGCTTGACAAGGCTACCTCTCCAACTTTTGTTGCACGTCGCCAGACAGAAAAGGTGTTTACAGCAACAACACTGGTTGATGCGTCACACATTGGAGAAGGCATGCAGGCGGGCATCACGGCTTATGCTGCTCCACTTAATCACTATGATGTCATCGTGGAGAAGCGAGGTGGGAAACTCTATGCCAAAGGGAATATCCGCATCGGAGAATTGGCTCACTGCGACAAGGAAGTGCCGCTAAATAGCAATAATAAGGTGTATCTGCGCATCACCTCAGATGCTGCCTATTACTACATGCAGGTCTCTGAAGACGGCAAACGCTTTCAGACACTGGGCAAGATGGATTTCCGCTATGTCAGTACAGAGGTCATTGGAGGATTCACAGGTGTCATGCTTGGTGTATTTGCCCAATGCACTTCAACTGACAACATGTATGCCGATTTTGATTGGTTTGAATATAATTCCCTAATTTAATAGAAAGACAGCTCGTCAGGAAATAACTCCCTTGTTTAATACGTCGCTATTTTGCGGACGTCATCCTCAAAAGCCTCTTTGTTGATAGCCCTTGCCTTGAGCTTGGAGCGATAGGTGTAGATGGTGGTGATGCTGGAACGCAGAATGTCGGCAATCTCTTGGTTGTCGCTGATACCCAGTCGGATGAGTGCAAGGATGCGCAGTTCGGTGGTCAGCTTCTTGTAGCCATCCTCGCTGGACATGAACTGGTTGTCCTCTGTCATGAGTTTGTTGACTTCGGCAATGAAGTCAGGATAGATATTCAGGAACGCCTCGTCGAAGTTCTGGTGGAACATGCGGATGCCGCCATTCAGGAACTGCTGACTTTTCAGTTCGGCATAGAGGTCGTCAAGCTTGCGGTCGCGTGCCAGACGGTTCAGGTGCTTGCCGTGTTCCTCTCCACGCTTGATGAGGTTGCTGCTCAGTTGCAGAAAGCGTCCGATGTACTCATCCTTGATGCGGTTGACCTCCTTCATCTCGTTGTTGGTACCCAATATCTGCATATTCTGCGCTGTCAGTTCCTGGTTCATCTCTTCTATCTTCTTGCTGGCTGCCTGTTTCTTGCGATAAAGCTTCAGTGTGTCATACATGATAAGCAGCAGAACGAGAGAAATTAAGGAGATGATGCCCAAATAGATATAGGTGTTTCGTTGTGTCTGAGAGCGCTTCTGGTCGTAGAGTTGCATGATTTGAGGTGCCATGCGTCCCACTTGCATCATACGCAGTCGGCTGCCATAGAACTTTGCTTCACTGATAGCTTGGAAAAGGTAGTGGTAAGCTTCATCGTTGTCTCCCAGCTCCATCAGTATTTCAGCCAGTGAGCGCAGCGAGTTGTTCTCGCGGATGGCTCCCCTCTCGTCGCTGATGGCACTGAGCAACAGGTAACGCTCTTGTTGGCTGACGTCTCCTTTCTTATGGTAGAAGTAGGCCAATGTGCTGGTGACGATGCTGTAGTCGCGCGTGCCTTCTTGCAGTTGCAGCAGATTACTTTCAAGCATTTCTATTGCCTTGTCGTTATCCCCCTGCTCGCTGATGTAGGTCGCTTGGTTGAAGACGTAGTCCTGGCTGTTTTGTGGTGCTATCTGGATAATCAGTTGCCGATAGTACTGTGCCTGTTGGATGTATTCTGTGAAATAGTCCGTATATTGAGCCATCTCCGAGCGGTAGAGGTTCAGTTCACTCTGTTGGTTGTAATAGGCTATTTTCTGTTCGTCGTTCAGCGAGTCAGGGTTTATCTCGCCCAACAGGTTATGCACTCGGCCAAAGAGTCCAGAAACAGAGAGAATGTGTGCCATGCGAATAGCGCTGGCGGCAAAGCGCTGATGGTCGGCTGTGCCACGCAGTGCCGTCACGTTCTTATTAATATAATAGTAGGCAGAGTCAAACCTATAGGCCATGTATTCGTCATACAGTCTTATGTTGAGGTCGTAGGTCTGTTCTGGTGTCAGCGTGATGTTCCCCATGCTTTGTTTGATGCTATTGATGCGCTGCTCCTTTTCTGCCGTCAGCTTGTCGTAGCAGCTGATGAGGCTGTCAAGCGTCTTGTATAGCTCTTTGTTGCTTCTTGCCGTGATGCCAAGTGCTTGTATACACAGAAGTAAGATGAACCATGTACGTTTCATATTTTGTCTGGTTTTAGATTTCGCTTGGCAAAGATACGGATTCTTTCTCATACTTCCAAATGTTAAGGTGCTTTTTGGACTAAAAATGGATTGAAAACGTTTAGATTTTATTGTTTACTGGAAAATGCAACATGTTGAGAATTAGCTATTTACTATTTTAGTGATTTTGATTTTTATTTGTTGCGCTTGGAGCATAGCAAAATACCCTCTACATTTGCATCCGAAAACCAAAACAAGGGTGTAATCTCTAATCCTATAACGATGAAAAGATTTATAGTTAGTTTGTTAGTAATAGTTAGTACAATGATTGGTGTGGACGTTGCAGTTTGTAACGCCCAAGAGTTTGTCACTTCACCCGACGGAGCCGTGAAGGTAACTGTCGGTGTGAAGTCCAAACAAGCATTCTACGAGGTTTGTTTCCATGGTAAAGAGGTTGTCAGTCCCTCGCGTTTGGGTTTTCTTCTCGCTGATGGTGAGATAGGAACCCATGCGCGGATGGGGGCTGTAAGCCGTTCGTCGAAAGATGAAACCTGGCAGCAACTCTGGGGTGAGGACGAAAGCGTACGCAACCACTACAACGAGCTGACAGTCAACTATAAGGAGCAGACAGGACGCACGATGCAGGTCATCTTCCGCGTCTTCAATGATGGCTTCGGATTCAGATATGTCCTGCCAGATTATAATAAAGGTAAGGAATATATGATTATGGACGAGATGACTGAGTTCCGTCTGGCTCACGATGCTAAGGCATGGTCTATTCCCTCCAACCATACCGAGTATTTCGAGGGCATCTATACACAGGATATGCTCAGCAAGAAAGATACCGTGTGTACACCTCTTACTATAGAATATGAGCCCAATCTCTTTTTGGCTATCCACGAGGCCGCCCTTGAGGACTATGCCAGTCTGAATTTGGCTGTTTCCCACAAGGCGATGTTGGGTGCAAACGGAGCAACTACTCAAGAAGGTGTGTCGCTGCGTGCAGCCCTAACTCCTTGGCAGAGTGGGGTAAAGGTTTATACACAAGGTGAGAAGAAGACGCCTTGGCGCACGATGATTATCAGCAAGACAGCTGGTGGACTGCTCACCTCACGCCTGATGTTCAATCTGAACGAGCCCTCAAAGATTGCCGACACATCGTGGATAGAGCCAGGCCGCTATATCGGTATCTGGTGGAGCATTCACAAGAAGCAGAACACATGGGAGATGGGACCCACACATGGAGCAACCACACAAAACGTAAAAAGATATATGGATTTTGCTGCCCGTCATGGATTCAGCGGTGTGCTGGCAGAAGGCTGGAACCCTGGATGGGGCAAGGGCGAGAAAATCAGCTACCTCCAGTCATATCCCGACTTCGATATGGAGGAGGTCTGTCGCTACGGACTTTCAAAAGGCGTACGCTTCATAGGTCATACCGAGACCTGGGGCAATGCCCAGCTGTTAGAGAGTCAGATGGACTCAGCCTTTGCCTGGTTCAGCAAGATGGGCATCCGTGCGGTGAAGACAGGTTATGTGGGCCATCTCTTTGATGGTAAGGAACTGGCCAAGTCGCAGTATGGCATCCGCCACTATCGTCGCGTCATCGAGTGTGCCGCCAAACACCACATCATGATCGACAACCACGAGCCCGCTATGCCCACAGGCATCCAGCGCACATGGCCCAACCTGATGACACAGGAAGGTGTGCGTGGACAGGAGTATAATGCGTGGGACAGACGTGGTGGTAATCCCCCTGCCCATACCGTTACGCTGCCCTTCACGCGCGGCTTGGCAGGACCTACCGACTTCACCCCCGCCATCTTTGACTTCTCTGAAATAGTTGCTGGCACGCATCCCCACAGTACGCTGGCCAAACAGCTGGGCGAGTTTGTGGTTATCTACAGTCCGCTGCAGATGGCTGCCGATGCCATCGAAAACTACGAAGGTCAGCCCGCCCTGTCGTTTATTGAGAGTTGTCCGACGACGTGGAGCAAGACCCTCGTCCCCCATGGAGAGATAGGAAAACATATCACCATAGCCCGTAAGGAACGTGGCGGTGACCGCTGGTTCATTGGCAGCATCACCAATGAAGAGGCACGAGACCTCCATGTGTCGCTTGACTTCCTGGACGCTGGTGCCACCTATCGCGCCATCATCTACGAGGATGCTGCTGATGCCGACTACGAGCACAATCCCTATGCGATGACCATCCGCCAACTGGTGGTTACCAGCAAGGACACCCTTCACCTGAAGCTGGCACGCAGTGGTGGTGCAGCAATCAGAATAGAGAAAAGATAATAATCTCAATACGATATAACCAACAAAATTATTAACAAAAACCAAAATGAAGATGAAAAGATCAAGAAATCTTTGTTATCGCCTGCTCTTGATGCTGGCGGTAGTGTTCTTTGCCTTGGATGTTTCTGCACAGACCACCATCAATGGTCAGGTGAAAGACGACATGGGCGAGGCTGTTATCGGTGCCTCCATTGTTGTCAAGGGAACGTCGAATGGTACGGTGACAGACTTCGACGGTAACTTCACGCTGAAGTGTCAGTCTGGTGCCAAGCTCGTGATTACCTACATTGGCTACACACCCCAGGAGGTGGCTGCCAAGGACGGCATGCAGGTGACGCTGAAAGAAGACGTTGCCCAGCTCAACGAGGTTGTCGTCGTAGGTTATGGCTCTATGGCCAAGAAGGAAATCTCCAGCTCTGTGGTTCAGATCTCCAAGGATCAGTTCAACCAGGGTGCCGCCAGCGACGCGATGGCACTGGTAGCCGGTAAAGTGGCTGGTCTTAATGTGGCCTCTTCTGCTGACGCCAATCCTAATGCCATGACTGATATCCAGGTGCGTGGTGCTGGTTCACTCTCTGCCAGCAATGGTCCGTTGGTGGTCATCGACGGTATTGCTGGTGGTGACCTCCGCAATATTGCCACTCAGGACGTTGAGTCTATCACTGTTCTGAAGGATGCAGGTTCTGCTGCTATCTATGGTACACGTGGTGCCAATGGTGTTATCCTCGTGACCACCAAGAAAGGCTCTGGTACGGCTGGTGTCACCAACGTTACCTACGACAGCTATATCGCGCTGAACATCCAGAAGCAGAAGCCCGACATTCTTTCTACCGAAGAGTTCCGTCGTTCACGTCGTGGTCAGGACTATGGTGCCGATACCAACTGGTGGGACGAGATTACCCGTCCTGTCAGCTACAGCCTGAACCAGTATCTGAGCATCGACTCGTCTACGAAGAACGGTTTCTTCGGCCTGTCTCTGAACTATAAGAAAGGTAATGGTCTCGACATCGTTTCTGGTCGTGAGGAATATGGTGCCCGCTTCGTTGGTGAGCAGCGCGTCCTCAATGGCTTCCTGCAGTTCAACTCTTCACTCTCTGCCCGTAAGGTACACGAGGAATGGGGCAACGACGGACTGTTCGATACAGCATTGACCATGAACCCCACTATTCCAGTGAAGAATCCTAATGGCACCTATTATCAGCCTAACTCTCCCACGGATATCCATAATCCAGTCAATGACCTCAAAGAGAATGTCAGCCAGGGCGACCGCGTCTACCTCTTGGGTAATGCCGATGTCAAGCTGAACATTCTGCAGACAGAGCAGCACAACCTGAACACCTCGTTGAGCTATGCCCTGCAGTATAACGACCTGAAGGAGAATTTCTATACGCCGACCTCATCCAGCGAGTCGTTCTGGAATGGGTATGCCGGACGTGCACGCATCAACTACCAGAAGTGGTGGACCAACCGCCTGGAGTGGCTTGCCAACTATACTATGACGCTTGACAAGCACCAGCTGAAGGCCGTCTTAGGCTATTCTTGGGAGCGCAGCAAGTGGGAGCAGAGTGGCAACGAGAACATGGGCTTCGTCTATGATGCCCTGTCCTATCACGGCATTGCCAACGGTACCTATCTCAAGGATGGCAAGGCTAACCTTTGGGCAGGCTCTTCAGAGTCTACGCTGATTGGCTTCTTTGGCCGTCTGAACTATAATTTCAACGATATGCTCTACGCCTCTGCTTCGTTCCGTCGTGAGGGTAGCACCAAGTTCGGTAGCAATACCAAGTGGGGTAACTTCCCTTCGGCATCATTGGCTTGGGAAGTCACCAACACACCTGTCCTGAAAGAGGCTGTCGGCTCAATCTTCCAGAGTCTGAAGCCCCGCATCTCTTATGGCGTTACTGGTCGCTCTGACTTCAACGCCTATCAGTCTATTGCTACCTATAGCGGCTACAGCGCTTACCTCATCGATGGTCAGTGGATCAATGGCTATGCTCCTTCGCTGAATGCCAACCCCGACCTCGCGTGGGAGAAATCGAAGGCCTTCAATATCGGTCTTGACTTTGTCACACTCAACAACCGTCTTCGTGGTAGCATCGAGTACTTCGACCGCCGTTCTGAGGACCTGCTCTACAACTATACCGCTCCACAGCCTCCCTTCATCTACAACACGATTCTTGTGAATGTCGGTACCACCAAGAACACTGGTCTCGAGGTATCGCTGGAGTACGACGTGCTGTCGAAGAGTGCCTTGAAGTGGACTACAGGTGTCAACTGGAGCACGGGCGACACCAAGCTCACCAAGCTGTCGAGTGATGCCTACCAGATGGCTTATCTCGACCTCTATCGCAAGCCAGGTGTAGGTACCAACGAGTATTTCTTCCGTGTCGAGGAGGGAGGCAAAATTGGTCAGTTCTATGGCTACGAGCATGCAGGCATCGACGAGAATGGTCTGCTGCTGGTCTACGACAATGATGGCAACGCCAAGCCTGCCGCACAGGCTGATCCTTCCTGGAAGCGTGACATCGGCAATGGTGCTCCCAAGCACTTCCTGTCATGGAGCAACTCTTTCCGTTACAAGAACTGGGACCTGAGCACCCTGTTCCGTGGTGCCTTTGGCTACAAGATTTTCAATATGCGTAAGTATGGCATGGGTCTCATCGGCTGTGGCACTGACAATGTGCTGCGTACGGCCTATACTGACGATGCCGACGTGCTCTCCAGCGGTGGTATCATCTCCAGCTACTTCCTGGAGAATGGTAACTACTTCAAACTCGACAATGTCACGCTGGGTTACAACTACACCCCGAAGAACCGCCAGCTCGTAGAGAGCCTGCGCGTCTACGTGACTGCCAAGAACCTCTTTACGCTGACATCCTACAAGGGCAACGACCCGTCTATCGTTACCTCTACTGGCATCACCCCAGGTGTTGACTCCAACAGTGCCTATCCTCAGGCCACACAGCTCAGTCTGGGTGTAACAGTACGTTTTCACTAATTGATAATGGATAATTAGAAAATAGATAATCTTATGAAAACAATCAAATATAGCATCATAGCAATGGCACTTGGACTGGGCATGACGGCTTGTACCGACCTCGACGAGAAAGTCTACGACCGTGTTGACGCCAGTGTCTATTACCAGAACGAGACCAGCATTAAGGGTGCCGTGGCCGCTATCTACGGACAGACCTCACAGACACTGGCTGGTGAGAACTTCTTCCACCTGTCAGAGTATCCTGCCGACCAGATTACCTGGCGCGTATGGAATGGTGGTCTGTGGGGATGGGACGAGGCTGAGAAGACCGTCCTCTCCTGGCATAACTGGAACTCAGAGTCTACCATCATCAAGAACGCATGGAATGGTGCCTGGACGGCTGTCGGACTTGCCAACCTACTGCTCAGCGACCTGCAAGGTCTTGATGCCGCCTCTCTGGGCATGTCTGCCGACAAGCTGGCTCAGTATGTTGCCGAGGTTCGTACGCTGCGTGCCTGGAACTACTACTGCATCTTCGAGTTGTGGGGTGGCGCGCTGCCTCTGAATACTTCTGCCAGCAGCGAGGTTCCTGGTACTGCCGACCCCGACTGGAACACCTCTTGCAAGAAGATTTACAACTTCATTGCTACCGAGCTCGATGAGACGGCTGGTGCCTTGGCTAAGGACGATGCCAACCACACTATGGTGAATCGTGCCAACCAGGCTATGAACCGTCTGCTCAAGGCTCGTCTGCTGCTCAATGCAGAGGTCTTCATTGGCGAGCAGCACTACGACGAGTGCGAGGCGCTCTCTAAGGAGATTATCTCCTGAGGTCATCTTCGCACTGGCTGCTGAGGATGGTCAGGGCGCTGCCAACGCCATCTCTAATGTGCGCACCATGGTAGGTATGTGGTATGGCTATGCCGACTACTTCGGACAGTCCTACGATGGCATCGGTGCCTGGAACTGTGTCTGCATGGTTCCCTCTTACGACAACTCAGGTACGGTACAGTCTGTTGGCGGTACCATTGGTGCCAAGAAGTTCTTAGACTATGGCGACAAGCTGGGTTCACCCTATGAGCGCTTCGACGATCGCGATATCCGTAAGCAGAACTACGTCTACGACGTTGCCACACAGACCCATGGTCCTGGCATGTTCCTTAAGGGTACCGTACGTGCTAACTTTGGTGCTGGCGACGTGCTGAAGGCCGATGCCGACCGCGATGGTCAGGACCTGGTCTATGTTGACCAGCTGGGCACCTTCCTGGGGCAGGGTCGTGCGTTGGAGACGGTCATGAGTCCTCGCTGGGGCGAGACCAACTCTGGCGTCCGTCTGGTGAAGTATCCGCTCTATCCCGCTGATGCCAGTCAGGGCTTCAAGTCTATCGACGACGTACAGTTCCGTCTGGCTGAGGCTTACTATAATGTTGCTGAGTGCGAGATGCGTAAGGGCAATAGCACAGAGGCGAAGAAGTATGTCGACGAGGTGCGCAAGCGTTACTTCAAGAGTGCCGATGTCAACAGCGCCCTCAGCGTTCCTGGTCCTGGTTTCGACGCCTTCGACATGGACTGGATGCTCTCTGAGTGGGGTAAGGAATATCTGGGCGAGGGCAACCGCCGTCGTACCGACCTGCGCCGCTTCGACAAGTTCACGACCTTCCTGCCAAGCGCGACCGCAAGTACGAGTGGTACCCATTGCCACAGACTGCTATCTCTGTGAATCCGGGACTGATTCAGAATCCCAACTACTAATTCTTTTTTCGACTCCGATTATTACGAATTATAACGAATTTAGAAAACTATGAATAAGAAAATATATAGTCTGATGTTGGGTCTGTTGACCCTGGCAGGACTGCTGACAGGCTGTAAGAGCGACGACGACATCACGTTCGACCACGAGCGCCAGCAGTTTGAGACACGTGCTGACCGCATCCTGTTAGAATTCATTGCCCCCTTTGGCACTACCGCCAATGAAGTATGCTGACCCCGTGCTGGATGATGCTTTCAAGCTGACAAAGGCTCCCAAGAGCGACGTCAAGTGGGGCATCTACTTAGATCCTGCCACCTTCCAGAATGGCAAGTCGCTGGCCGATGGCTTCCGCTTCTATTCCAAGGCACAGGGCAACGAGGCACTGCTGGGTGCAACGGCTGTCTATGCCGTTCACAACGACAACCCCGGTGTAGGAACCTTCACCAATGTCTGGGGACAGCGCTGGGAGGCTTACTACTGGAGTGGTGGCGAGAAACCCGAGCCTGACCACAATGGTGTCCGCGTCTATGTCGACAACCAGACAGGCTGGGATGCACTGACCCTTTACATGTGGGGCGACGTCAACGACCTCAATGGTGGCTGGCCTGGCATGCAGCCCAGCGGACAGTGGGAGAAGGACGGTGTCAAGTGGACATACTTCGATTTAGGCGAGGAGAACATGGGTCTCAACGAAAACCTCATCTTCAACAACAATGGTGGTGGTTCACAGTTGCCTGACTTCAACCTCACGCTCGACCACGATGTCTATCTGCGTCTCACCGCCGATGCTGTGGAGGAGATAGAGCTGGAACCCAGCGTCAAGCACGACGGCTATGCTGTCTTTGTGTACGACGAGACGGGATGGGACGCTCTGAATCTTTACATGTGGGGCGACACGAATAATCTGAATGGTGACTGGCCTGGCATGGAGGTTACTGGCGAACAGACCATCAACGGCGTGACCTACAAATACTTCGACATGGGTGAGGCAAATACCGGATTGGCAGAGAATCTTATCTTCAACAATGCTGGTGCCAGTCAGTTGGCAGACTTCGCTTATACCATCGATCACGATGTTTATCTGCACATCACTACCGCTGGTGTGACAGAAATTGATCCTGCCAACTTCCAGCCTGGTGGCGACACACCGACACCAGACTCCGATCCTCAGCCCGCTGCCGAGAAGGTGATCATTGCTGTGAAGAACACCATTGGCTACGACGACCCCCACCTCTATGTCTGGGGCGATAGCGAGGCCTGTGGCGCATGGCCAGGAGCAGCTCCTGTGAAGACTACCGACAATGGCTGGTGTCTCTTTGAATTGCCCTCACAGGGTACCTTCAACCTCATCCTCAACAACAATGGCAACGGATTGCAGTTGGATGGTCCTGCTGTCACCAACACTGCTACGCGCTTCTTCGACGTCAACGAGTCATGGGTAGAGTCACCCAACACGGTGACCATCCAGAACAATGCTGGCTACACAGACCCACGTCTCTATGCCTGGGGCGATGGCGAGAT
>ONCH01000016.1 GCA_900316265.1 uncultured Prevotellaceae bacterium
AGATGATGTACAGAAGGAACGTGAGACAATGGATGCAATCTATACCAAATTGAGAGCAGAGACCATAACACTTACACATTGGTATTACGGTCACTTTCACCAAAGCTGGCATTCATCTATTGATGGAGTCCTATTCAAGATGTTAGACATCATGGAACTGGCTGAAATTACCCCTTGACTAAATCAAGTTTTATAACGCCATTCTGTACAAACATACTACTATTAGACAGAAGTGTAGTAGTTTTGTACGATTATATAAATTCGGCAATAAATACATTTTTTTGCCGAATTTATATTTCCTAGCAACCAAACATCTGTATTAAAGGAGTCTGGTTTCTGCCGTCAAAAAAGAAAGAGATGAGAAAGTCGGTATACTTGACCAATGAACGGTTTAGTTTATCCCCATATTAAATATCCATAACCTAAACTAAACCTTTTATCTTCCGGCTACGAAACCAGCATTACTTTATAAGGGACAAACTCGAATACGACGGAAGGCTGACGAGGGACAAATCACTACTCGAATTTGTCCCCCAGGGACAAAAACGTATTCGTCTTATATGGAGCAATAAAAGGTCACCAAGTGCGTTACTATAAAAAGGGTTATAAATGACAATGAGCATCACTAAAGAACGCAACAGATTCATTCGCTGCTCGCTTCTCAGCGATTGCAAGAATGTGCAAAAATCTGCGTTAAAAAGTGTAAACGTGCAAAGAACTGGAAAATCGATTTTGCAGATTTTTGCATTTTCTTTTTTTGAAGGCAGCCATATTTGCAGATTTTTGCCTATTTTACGTCCCCCCACCGTCCCTCGGAGTCACTTTAGTTACCCTAAAACAAAGGCATTTTTGTTGATTATCATCCACTTACATTTGCAGATAGTAACTTCTGCGTCGGAAAGTAGATTCTGCGTGGGAAAATAGAAAATCTTTCATTACAGACCTTAATACAAGGGAATCCAGCTGGTAATGCTGTATTTATCTTCTCCTGTCAGGCGTGATTCACTAACGATCTTGACGTTTTCTCTTATCGACTCTGGGTAGCGCCATCCGACGATTTCGCGTATATAGAAATTAATCGTTGCAAGGGAATACGTCGCGAAATCTGCCTGTTTGGAGTAGGCAATGAGGAAAGTGCGATAGTAGGGCGAATTATTCTCTGTAAAGGTCTTGACTTCGTCATAGTTTACATAACCTTCATACATTCCTGCAGCATCAAGATTCCACAGGAATTCCTCTGGATATTCGACGATTTCGACATAACCGCTTCTTTTGTTTTTCACCCAGCGATAATCCGTCAGGTTACGCTTGGCATGAGGTGGAATGGCAATCATTCTTTGCGTAGAAAGCGTGTCTACGCATTTGCTGGGGTCGTAGTAACAGTATTTGCTGCCGTCGCTGTCCGTTCTGAAACAACGGCTTCGGTCAATGTAAATGGTGTCGGAGGTTTTGTTTTTGATTTGCACGAAGTACACGCGGTCCTCCTTGTCGTTATAGATGGGATTGTCCACCCATTTCTTCAGGAAGTTTATTTCGACGTCGTCGTTCGACATCAACGAATTGGTCTT
Source organism: uncultured Prevotellaceae bacterium (assembly GCA_900316265.1). Taxonomy (GTDB): domain Bacteria; phylum Bacteroidota; class Bacteroidia; order Bacteroidales; family Bacteroidaceae; genus Prevotella. The sequence goes on from ONCH01000016.1 coordinate 1,569, forward strand.
GACACCGAAGATGGCGGTAAAGTCTTTCGATTTTCTTCTGTAAAGTGTCTGACCCAGCGTGACTCGGAAATGACAGCGGTTGTACCTATCTATTACTTTCTGGTTCTTTTGGTCAGGGCCTACATAAACCATCTGCTGCGCCATCGTAGTCGTGGTACATAACAGACAGAACAGGATTAACATTTTCGTTCTCATTTTCATACCGCTTGATTAGGTTTATTCTTGTTTTGTTGGCAAAAATACCACATAAGTATGAAATGACAAAAGGGAAAGCCCTATTCGTAGAGGGGGAAATCCCTAAAATACAGCGAATCTGTTACTTTCTATCTGAAACTTCCGCTACATCACATTACGAAAAACTCTGTATGCACCAAACATTCATGGTACTTTTGTGGTAGTTTTTTCTATACCTTTTTGTCGATTATTTAAATAATTACGTGTATCTTTGCAAAATAATACACAAAAATTAAAAATCGACGACAACTATTCTTATGAAAAAACTGAACTGGACTAGATTAACATTATTATTTGTATTGTTACAACTGGCTTTCTCGACAACCTATGCGCAGGACGACGAGGGCTACGACAACCGACGTCACACCATCACGGGCCATCTGCTGGATGCCGACATGAAAGAGCCAATGGTGCAGGCAACGGTACAGCTGTTTAACGCTACCGACAGCGCTTTCGTGGGCGGTTCGCTGAGCAACACAAGAGGTAACTTCAGCGTTCAAGCACCCTCGTCGGGCACCTATAAACTGAAGATTTCGTCGGTGGGTTTCCAAACGTGGGAACGCGAGGTAACGCTACGCCGCAACGAGAACCTGGACATGGGAAACATCATGATTGAGTCAGCGAGCGTGATGCTGCAGGAGGCCGTAGTGACGGGACGTGCAGCACAGGTCATCGTAAAGAAAGACACCATACTCTATAACCCTGAGGCCTATCGCACACCAGAGGGTTCACCCATCGAAGAGCTTATCAAGCGCATACCAGGTGCCGAGGTTGACGAGGACGGCAACATCACCATCAACGGCAAGCCGGTGAAAAAGATTCTGCTGGACGGCAAGGAATTCATGCTGGGCGACGTGGAATCGGCGCTGAAGAACATTCCCGTAAGCATCATCCAGAACCTGAAGTTCTACGACCAACAGTCAGACCAGGCTCGCATCACAGGTATCGAGGATGGCGAGAAGGAGACAGTGCTGGACTTCACCATCAAGAAAGGCATGAACCGCGGTTTCATGACCAATCTGGACCTTGCAGGCGGTACGGAGCACCGCTATGCCTCGCGCGGTATGGGTAGTAGCTTTACGGACGTGATGCGCTTCGTGTTGCTGGGCAACTTCAACAACAAGGAGGAGAACGCTGCCTGGTGGAACCGTCGCGGTCTGAATGCCCGCAAGATGCTGGGTGCCAACATGAACTACGACGACGGCAACAAGCTGAAGATAGACCTAAGCCTGCGCTGGAACCACCGCGACGGCGACCTGCAGACAGAGAATGCTACGGAGAACTTCTACAGCGAGACGACGCACACGTTCTCGAACAACTATACGAAGAACATGACGCGTAGCAACAACTGGCGTGCCAACCTGCGTTTCGAGTGGAAGCCCGACTCGCTGACGAACATCCTATTGCGCGCCAATGGTACAACGGGAACGGACGACGGTACGACGGTGTCTCGTGCGGCCACTTATAACGACGATCCCTACAAGCATGCTGAACAGCCGCTGGAGGCCTTCATACCGCAAATCACCGTCAACAGCAACCTCAACAGTAGTCTGTCGTACAGCAGCAACCAGAACTTCTGGAGCATGCTGCAACTATATCGCCGACTGAACCCCAGAGGAAGGAACATCGTGCTACGCGGAGAGCTGAGCGGAAGCAAGGGCGAGAGCCAGAACGCATCGAACAACGAGGTGCGCCTGTTCCAGGTGAAAGACCGCTTTGGCAACGACTCTACTTACTATACGGCACGCTACAACACCACCCCGTCGAGAAGTAGCGGTTACGTGCTGGCCGCAACCTATAGCGAACCGCTATGGAAGGGTGCCCACCTGCAATTCGGCTATGAGTTGCGCTACAATCAGAACACCAGCGACCGCCAGACCTACGACTTCAGCAAGATGTCCCAAGACCCGTTTGCTGGCGTAGATCCCGACTACCGCGAATGGGACCCTTGGCTGGCCAGTGTCTATGCCACGATGGACAATTATTTGGACAAGAACCTCAGTCGCTATTCGGAGTACAAGAATTACACGCACAACATCCGTCTCACCCTGCGCCACAACCACAAGAAGTACGACTATAACGTAGGCTTCCTAGTACAGCCTCAACGCTCGAACTTCATACAGGACTATCGTGGTATCTATGTCGATACCGTGCGCACCGTAACGAACCTGACGCCAACCTTCGACTTCCACTACAAGTTCCACGACCAGAGCAACTTGTGGATACACTATCGTGGTGACACGCGCCAGCCGGACATGACACAGTTGCTGGACATCACCGACGACTCGAACCCGCTATACATCACGCAGGGTAACCCGGGGCTGAAGCCCCAGTTCACCAACTCGCTGAACATGTACTACAATAACTACATCGTGCGTTACAAGCGCAGCATCGTGGCCTACTTCAATTACCGCCACATACAAAACAGCATCTCCAACATGGTGCGTTACGACCCCGTGACGGGCGGTAGCACCTCGCGACCGGAGAACATCAACGGCAACTGGAACATCAACGGCGGTTTCTCGTTTAACACCGCCCTGGACTCTACCGCCCACTGGAACGTAGGTACCGATACGCGTCTGCGCTACAACAACTTCGTGAGTTACGTAGCCCAGCAGAAAGCCGATGCGGAGAAGAACACCACGCGCACCACCAATCTGAACCAGCGACTGACGGCGGGCTACCGCAACGACTGGCTGGAAATATCGATTGATGGACAGGTGAACTACCAGCACTCGCGCAACGAGTTGCAACCCAACGCTAATCTCGACACCTGGCAGTTCAACTACGGTGGCCAGTTCCTGATACGTCTGCCGTACGACTTCGAAATAAGCAGCAACCTGCACGAGCGTAGTCGCCGAGGCTATAGCGACCAGTCGATGAACACCAACGAGCTGATATGGAACGGCCAGATATCGAAGTCGTTCCTGAAGGGCAAACCGCTGACCGTAGCACTGAACTTCTACGACTTGCTGGGTCAGCAGTCGAACTACGAGCGCTGGGTGAACGCCACCAGTCGTAGCGATACGCGCTATAACAGCATCAACAGCTACGCCATGCTGCACATCCGCTATCGTCTGAACATGTTTGGCGGAAAAATTGACACCGAAGGCCGCTACGAAAAGAAATGGGGCAGTCGCGACCAGCAACGCAGATAAAGAGCAACATGATGTCTGCGAAAAAAACTACAAAAAATAGACATTGTCTTGCGGTAATTAAAAAAATATTTGTACTTTTGTGGCGTAAACATAGACACATTTACCTATTGACCTAAACTAATAAGAGAAAATGATGCCCAAAGCTACAAAAATAGCATATGTGATACTTCTGCTTCTGACAACAGGTTTAACCTATGTTAGGGCAGAAGAAGCATTGCCTCCAAAACTTCAGAAGCTTACCGACGAAGCCTATCGAAGCTATAGTGCGCGTGAGACGGATGACTACTTTGAAACGGTGAAGAAGGTGAAAGACGCCACAGAGTTCTCCCAGTATCAGGAGACCTATTACCGTGCCTGCAGCTACGAGGCCATCTATATGTTCGAATATGTGGACCGTAAGAAGGGGGTGCAACTGGCGCACGCCATCTACCACCACGCAAAGGAGAACAACAGCAACGTAGGTATGTATTTTGCCACCTTTGCCCTGGGCACCATCCGCGAGCAGTCGGGCAACATGGGACTGGCTGAGAAGAGTTTCCTTCAAGCCCTGAAGTTGAAAGAGAAATACTTGCCCAAAGAAAGTGCGGCTCCCTGCTACTTGGGACTGTGCGAGACAGCCCTCCACAGGAAGGACTACGAAGAGGTAAAGGAATTCGCCTGCAAAGCCCTCGAAGAGCCTGGCATCATCCCCATAAACCAGATTACGGCTTGGAGCTATAAATGCCTGGCACGCTTTAATCAGGGCGACAGCCTGGGCTTTGAGGAGGCCTATAAAGAGCGAGCCCAGCTGATTGCCGAATATGGTGGTCAGGGTGGACTCTTCGGCGAGCTCATCAACGTCTATCAGGCCAAGAACCGCAAGCAGTGGCAACTGGCGCTGAAACGGGCTGATAAACTGATACACCAACACAACAAATGTGCCCAGAAAGCTGCTATCTATGAGCAGATGGGCGACTACAAACAGGCGCTCTACTGGCAGAAGCGTACCCGTGCGGTGATAGACTCCATCCAGTCGTCAGAGGCTCGTTCGCAGATGAATGAGTTTGACACCGAGCTCTCCATCACCTATGCAGAAAATGAGACGAAGGAACAGGAGTTGGCAAAGGAGCAGACAATGCTTTGGGCAGGTGGCACGATAGCGGTACTCATCATTGCCTTCCTCGTCTTCTACGGTTATCGCAACAACAGACATGCGAAACACATGAAGAGCGTCAACAGCAAACTGCAACAGGCCTACGACCAGTTGGAAGAGACCACCAAGGCCAAGGAGCGCATAGAAAGTGAACTGCGCATTGCTCGCGAGATACAGCGACGCATGTTGCCACACGTTTTCCCACGTCGCAGGGATGTTGACATCTATGCTATGATGACACCAGCCAAAGAGGTGGGTGGCGACTTGTATGCCTATGCCCTAATCGATGACCTGCTATACTTCTGTGTGGGCGATGTCAGCGGAAAGGGCGTCCCTGCCGCTCTCTTCATGGCCGAGGTAACGCGCATGTTCCGTACACTGGTGGATGGCCATCTGTCGCCTAACACCATTGCTAAACGCCTTAATCATGCGCTGGCAGAGGACAACGAACAAGGCATGTTCGTTACCATGTTCATCGGCCTCATCAATCTCAAGTCTGGCCATATGGCTTTCTGTAATGCTGGACATAACCCACCCTTACTCAATGGAGAATACATGAAGATGGAGGCTAACGCGCCCATCGGCTTGTGGCCTGAACTCGACTTTGAAGGCGAGGAAATCAGCGACATGCACGGCAAGACACTCTTTGTCTATACCGACGGTATCAACGAGGCTGAAAACAGTAACAAGGAGCAGTTTGGCGACGCGCGACTCCAAGCCCTATTAAGAAAAGACCTTGGCGATGCACGTCAAACTTCAGAAACAATACATAAGGCCGTCGAGGACTTTGTTGGCGATGCCGAGCCCAGCGACGACCTTACGAAAATGTGTATTAAGATGAGGTAAAACTTATGCCTCTGCCTCAGGAACGACATCCTCGTCCTTCTTGAGAGTCTTGCGGATGGCACGCTTGCGAGGTTTCTTCTCCTCAGTTCCTGGCGTAACAATCTTCACACCAGCAAGTTCGGGGTCAATCAGAATACGACCGCAATACTCGCAGACGATAATCTTCTTGTGCATCTTGATGTCGAGCTGGCGCTGGGGCGGAATCTTGTTGAAGCAACCACCGCAGGCGTCACGCTGGACGTAAACAATGCCCAGACCGTTGCGGGCATTCTTACGGATGCGCTTGAACGAAGTGAGCAGACGGGGCTCAATCTTGATTTCCAGCTCTTTGACCTTCAGCTTCAGCTTCTCTTCCTCAGCACGGGTCTCTTCCATAATCTCGTCGAGCTCGGCTTTCTTCATGTCGAGAGCCTGATGACGGTCATCGATGACTGCCTGAGTCTGCTCCAACTCAGCCTTCTTCTCTTCAATCTTGAAGTTAGCTTCCTTGATTTTCTTGTTGCAGAGCTCGATTTCCAGCGACTGGAACTCAATCTCCTTAGACAGAGTGTCGTACTCGCGGTTGTTCTTCACATCGTTCAGCTGGCTCTTGTAGCGCTCAACGCTGGACTTGGCGGTCTCAATCTCGCCCTTCTTCTGTGATACGGCACGCTGATACTCGTCGATGTCATTCTGGATTTTCTCGATGCGGGTGGTAAGACCAGCAATCTCGTCTTCCAGGTCTTCTACTTCCAGAGGCAGCTCACCTCTGAGGGCACGCTTCTCGTCAATCTCAGAGAGCGTGGTCTGCAGCTGATAGAGGGTCTTCAGACGCTCTTCCACTGACAGGTCTGTGGGATCTTTCTTTGCCATTGTTTCTTATTTTTTCGTTATTACGATATTTCGTTATTACGTTATTGCGACTAGATATACAGGATAGGGTTAGTGCATGTTTCTGCTATCTCTGTGCGGACACCAGGACACTCCTTATTAATGATATCACGGAAGATTTCGCTGGTGAACTGCTCACTCTGGTAATGGCCGATGACGCAAATCTGCAGGCGCTGTTCATAGCCGAAATACTGATGATAGTGCATCTCACCCGTGATGAAGGCATCAGCACTAAGACTGATGGCATCAGGCAACAGGAAGTCGCCAGCACCACCGCAAAGAGCCACCTTACGGATGGGACGGCGCAACAGTTCGTTACACAATGCGCACTCCACACCGAACTGTCTTTTCACCGTTAGGATAAAGTCATCTGCAGCCATCGGCTGTGGCAAGAGACCAACAACACCACTGCCCGCCTCGAGACCGTCCACCTGTTTCTGGGCGAAGAACTGACAGTCCTGCAAGCCCAGTCGCTCGGCAATCTTCCAGTTGACACCACCCTGGGCATTGTCCATGTTGGTGTGCATAGAGACGATGACGATATCGTTCTTCAGTGCCTTGATAACGCAGCGCTGAACATAGTCAGCATCGGTAATCTGCTTCAGTCCGCGAAACAGCAACGGATGGTGGCTAACAATAAGATTACAGCCCTTACTGATGGCTTCATTGACGATTTGTTCATTGACGTCCAGACACAATAATGCCCCTGAAACATCCGCCTCTGTCAGTCCCAGTTGCAGGCCAGCATTATCCCAACTTTCCTGCAAGGGCAGAGGCGCGAACTGTTCAAGGGCTCTGAGCACTTGTCGTATTTTCACGCTTCTATCTATGTTTTGAAAGTGCAAAGGTACAAAAAAAAGGCGAACTACAAGAATCCGCCTTTTATTTTTTTATTTTTTTAATTTTTCATCTTTCTCTTATGTGAACCACTTCTCGTTATCCTTCTCGTGGCAGTAGCTAGTGCCGTCGAAACAGTGGGTACATACTTGATCCTTGGGCAAACCGATAGAGTCAATCAGGTCTTCGAGCGTAGCAAACTTCAAGGAGGTCAATCCCAGTCGACGGGCAATCTCCTTGACCATACGCTCATATTCCGGCGTACCTGTCTTGGCATACTCCGTGAGGTTTTTCTTATCGTCGCCTTCAAAGTCGCGAATAATACGACGGCTGATGAGTTCCAAATCACTCTTTGACGACGTGAAACCGATGTATGGACAGCCATAGACCAATGGAGGACAAGAGATGCGGACATGAACCTCCTTGGCACCATTATCGAAGAAGGTGCGCACATTGTCGCGGAGCTGTGTACCACGCACAATGGAGTCGTCACAGAAGACGATGCGCTGGTCTTTCAGAATGGCGGGGTTGGGAATGAGCTTCATCTTAGCTACGAGGTCGCGACGCACCTGATTGCCAGGAGTGAACGAACGGGGCCACGTAGGCGTATATTTCAGTACGGCACGCTTATAAGGAATCTTTTTACCTTCAGAGTAACCTAACGCCATACCTACACCCGAATCGGGAATACCACAGACGATGTCGGCCTCGACGGAGTCTTTCTCACCCAACAGGCGACCGTTCTTCTCACGCACATATTCAGTATTGATGCCCTGATAGTCACTGGCGGGGAAACCATAGTAAACCCACAGGAAAGAACATATCTGACAGCGTGTGAAGGGTTTCTGCAGCACCTCGACACCATCGGCCTTCAGCTTCACAATCTCACCTGGCCCCAGATCACGCACTACCTTATAATCAAGGTTTGGGAAACTGGTGGTCTCGCTGGTAACAGCGAAGGACTGGATAAACTCGTCCGTGCCAATGGGCGACAGGCGGTGTATCTCCTTCTTACCAATAACGATAGGCGTACGTCCAAGGAAGTCGCGAGCAGCAATGATACCATCTTCCGTAAGAATCAGCATTGAGCAAGAGCCCTCAATCTTCTGATACACCTTGTTAATACCCTCCACAAAGGAGTTTCCCATATTGATGAGCAGAGCGACAAGTTCTGTCTGATTGATGTTGTTTGCAGACATCTCGCTGAAGTGCATACGCTGTTTCAGCAGCTCTTCAGCTATCTCGCGCAGATTGTTGATTTTGGCAACAGTGACCACTGCATAGCGTCCTAAGTGGGAGTTGACTATGATGGGTTGTGGATCAGTATCGCTGATAACACCTACACCCTGATGACCTTTGAAAGAGTCGAGTTCGTCTTCGAAACGTGAACGGAAGTACTGGCGTTCCAACGAGTGGATGCTGCGGTGAAAGCCGCTTTCCTCATCGAAAGTCACCAGTCCAGCGCGTTTTGTACCTAAGTGCGAGTTGTAGTCAGTCCCGTAAAACAAGTCGTTTACGCAGTCCTTTGTAGAAATTGTGCCAAAGAAGCCACCCATAATGTTTTTACCTTTTGTGTGTCAATAATACCTTTATGGGCTGCAAAATTACAAAAAAATCGGCAACTGTCATAAGAGTTAACGGATTTTTTTTGAAAAAAACTGCATTTTTATCTTAAAAGCACGTTGCAGGGCATGGCGATAGAAGGGCCAAAGCGACTGAAATGTAGTAGCACCGTTAGCCACCAGATATTCGCGCAGGGAGTCGTGCTCTTGGCGGTCTTTCTGATAGCTACTCACAGCTCTGCGAACAGCAAAATAGCCTTTCCACGCAATGAATGCCACCACAACAATAACTAAAAAGGTCATCATAGCTGGATATAATTATCGTTCAACGGATTCATGACAGTCAACACAAGGCGGCCCTGCTGAACTGCCTCTATCAGCAGGCGAGCGACCGTCTGTTGTTCCTCACTATCGAGAGATACAAAGGGGGCGTCAATCACTAACAATTGTTTGCCAGACTCTACGGCACGACGCACCAACTCCACATAGTCGGTAGGCACCTTAGTGTAGCCCTCAGGAACTGTGAGTCGCTGGGGCACATAGGCCATGAAACGACGGAAGTAAGGTGCAGACTCTGGTGTTAGCAGTTCACCATCGATACAAATATGACCCCTATCAATAGGTATCAACCCCACAATAGCTCTCAGCAGAGTGGTCTTTCCCCTACCCTGCAAACCCACCATTTGTCCGTCAGCAATGGTGGCAGACAGTCCGGTGAAGAGTCCTTCGATAGTTACATTATGCAGTTCCAACATCATAATCAGGTGCAAAATTATAAAAAAACAACGAATAACACGAATAATACGAATAATTTTTATACTTTTGCAGCATGAAAACAATGAAACGACGCATGTTGGCAGAATGGGAGCACCAAAGCATGGTGCAACTGACTTGGCCACACAAGGATACCGACTGGGCACCCATCCTCGATGAAATCACTGCTGTATATGAAGAGATGGCGCGCGAAATCAGTAAGCGCGAGCCATTATTGATAGTTGACGATATCCCCCATAATGACACATGGGCAAGAGACCACGGGTTTATTACGGTGGAAGAACAAGATGATTCTCTCACCTCCCACCACTCACCACTCACCTCTAAACTCCTTTTGGACTTCTGTTTCAACGGTTGGGGTGAGAAGTTCGAGGCTAAACTCGACAACGAGATTAACCGCCACCTCTACGACCAGGGATTAGTTAAGGGTGAGTACGAAAGTCACTTGGACTTTGTGCTGGAAGGTGGGTCAATAGAGAGCGATGGCAAAGGTACCATTTTTACTACAGAGTGCTGCCTAATGGCTCCCCATCGCAATCAGCCGCTGACCAAGCAGGAGATTGAGGAGCGTCTGAAGGAGTGGCTGGGTGCTGAGCGCATTGTCTGGCTACAACACGGCTCGTTGCTTGGTGACGATACTGACGGGCACATCGATACGCTGGCTAGAATCTGTCCCAACGACACCTTATTATATACGGGAGGCGACGAAGAACATCCTGACCTGGCAGAAATGGAGAGAGAGCTCCAGGAACTGCGGACACTTGATGGAAAAGCCTACCGTCTTCTGAAGCTCCCTCTGCCCCGTCCTATTTTCGATGATGGCGACCGTCTGCCGGCGACCTACGCCAACTACCTCGTAGTAAACGGTGCCGTGCTGGTGCCTACATACAATCAGCCCGATCTGGACGAAGAGGCCATGCGTATTATCGGGCAGGCATTCCCAGACCGGGAGATTGTTGGCATTGACTGCCGCGCTGTCATCAAGCAGCACGGTTCATTGCACTGTTGTACGATGCAGTATTATTGAAGCGTCTTCTTGGCGCCAAGCCACACGAGGAAGGACGAAGACGTGAACTGTGTCTGAAGCTTGTTATCCATATACAGCGTCTTGGGGAATAGGTAGATGATGTTCTTATGAACGTAGGTATCACCATCCTTCATCATATACTGCGCATAAGTGCCAGCAGCCTCTTCATAGTTATAGAATTGAACTTCCACCTTATGCGTTTCGCCTTGATAAATTATTGGGAATGTGAGTGTTTGCGGATAGGCATACATCATCAAAGGTGAATGATAGTAATAGTCGTACACCAGTTGCACATGAATCTTGACGTTGCCAGCATTACTGACAGCTTCTTTCAGTTCCTTCTGACTATCAGGCAAGTGCTTTACTATCAGTGCTGCAGGCACATCATGCAAGTCTATCGTGCTGTCGTTGTTGAGCATCCATGTAGCATCCATCTCGTCTTTCTTGACTTCTTCATCATCCTTCGCCGGCTCAGTCGACATCGTATACAGTTTACCTTCGTAGGAACCAAAAGAGGCTTTGATTTCTGTCTGGACTTCCTTCACCCAATCTTCCCATTTCTTGTCCCAATCATCATCGTCGCCAGTCTTTACACAAGAAGAAAGGCTCACGGTCATCAACAGGACTGATACGATACCAAATACTTTCATTTGTTTCATTTTTGTGCGTTTTTAAAATTTTTTGCATGCAAAAGTAGTAATAAATATGGAAGCAGCAAAAAAAAACAACCAGAAATAACACGATATTTTCTCACTTTTAATTTTATTTTGTACCTTTGCAGCGTTTTAACGAAAAAACAAACCCCATGAAGATAGGAATCATACAACAGCACAACGTGGCGGACGTGGAAACCAACATGTCCCATTTGGCTACAAAGATTCGTCAACTGGCACAAGAGGGCGCGGAGCTCATCGTCATGCAGGAACTGCACAACTCGCTGTATTTTTGCAAGGAGGAGGATGTGAACCTCTTCGACTTAGCTGAAAGCATCCCCGGTCCGTCAACACAGTTCTTTAGCAATCTGGCTAAGGAGTTGCAGGTTGTTATCGTGACCTCACTGTTTGAGCGTCGTGCCACAGGACTGTACCACAACACAGCCGTAGTGCTAGAGAAGGACGGTACCATAGCAGGGAAATACCGCAAGATGCACATCCCCGACGACCCAGGCTATTACGAGAAGTTCTACTTTACGCCTGGCGACCTGGGATTCAAGCCCATCCAAACCTCTGTAGGTAAATTGGGCGTGCTGGTATGCTGGGATCAGTGGTATCCAGAAGCAGCACGACTGATGGCATTGCAAGGTGCAGAGTTGCTCATCTATCCCACCGCCATTGGTTACGATTCTAATGACACACACGAGGAGCAAGAGCGTCAGCGTATGGCATGGCAGACGGTACAGCGCGGACATGCTGTTGCCAACGGACTACCCGTAGTAACAGTCAATCGCTGTGGCGAAGAGAACGGCGTCGCATTCTGGGGCACATCGTTTGTTGCCGGCCCACAGGGCGAACTACTCTACGAGGCTCCTATCAACGAAGAGGTAACAAAAGTCATCGAGGTGGACATGCAACGCTCAGAACAGGTTCGCCGTTGGTGGCCGTTCTTACGTGACAGGAGAATAGATAACTATAACGATATCACCAAACGCTATATAGACTAAATGGCAAACAATTTAAGATTTCAGGTAGTAGAAGAGGCGTTCAAGAAGCGTGCCCTCGACGTAAAGGCCCCCAGTGAACGTCCGTCGGAGTATTTCGGTAAGTACGTATTTAATAAGGAGAAAATGTATCGTTATCTGCCGAAGAACGTCTATGACAAGATGATTGACGTGATGGATAATGGTGCCCGTCTGGACCGTTCCATAGCCGATGCAGTAGCTGCTGGTATGAAGCAATGGGCACTGGAGATGGGCGTGACACACTATACCCACTGGTTCCAACCTCTGACGGAAGGCACGGCCGAGAAGCATGATGCCTTCGTGGAGCACGATGGTAAGGGCGGTATGATTGAGAAGTTCTCTGGTAAGCTGCTGGTACAGCAGGAGCCAGACGCATCGTCGTTCCCCAATGGTGGTATTCGCAACACATTCGAGGCGCGTGGCTACAGTGCCTGGGATCCTACGAGCCCCGTGTTCATCATCGATGACACACTCTGTATTCCCACCATCTTCATTGCCTATACAGGTGAAGCACTCGACTACAAGGCTCCCCTACTCCGAGCCCTGCATGCTGTAGGCAAGGCCGCTAAGGACGTCTGTCAGTATTTCTACGACGGTGTTACGAAGGTGCAGGTGAATCTGGGTTGGGAACAAGAGTATTTCCTCGTAGATGAGGGTCTCTACTCTGCACGTCCTGACCTACTAATGACTGGTCGCACACTGATGGGGCATGAGAGTGCCAAGAACCAACAGATGGACGACCACTATTTTGGTACCATCCCCGATCGAGTGGTCGCCTTCATGAAGGATTTGGAAATTCAATCGCTGGAACTCGCCATCCCCGTGAAGACCCGCCATAACGAGGTGGCACCCAACCAGTTTGAGCTTGCTCCCATTTTCGAGGAGTGCAACTTGGCAGTAGACCATAACATGTTGCTGATGTCACTGATGAAGAAGGTAGCCCGCAAGCATGGTTTCCGCGTGCTATTACATGAGAAGCCCTTCGATGGCATCAACGGCAGTGGTAAGCATAACAACTGGAGCCTCAGCGCTGACAATGGCGTACTGCTTCATGCACCCGGCAAGACACCCGAAGAAAATCTGCGTTTTGTGACCTTTATCGTAGAAACGCTGATGGCCGTCTACAAGCATAACGGACTGCTGAAAGCCTCAATCATGAGTGCGACCAATGCCCACCGCCTAGGTGGTAACGAGGCACCTCCTGCTATCATTTCCAGTTTCCTGGGTACACAGCTTACGGAACTGCTCGACCATATCGAGGAGTCGGAAACCAACGAATTGTTTAACTTGAAGGGCAAGCAGGGGATGGAAATTGACATCCCACAGATTCCAGACCTTATCGTTGACAATACCGACCGCAACCGCACTAGTCCCTTTGCTTTTACAGGTAACAGGTTTGAATTCCGTGCGCCAGGTTCCAGTGTCAATTGTGCCAGCGCCATGATAGCGCTAAATGCAGCTATGGCTGAGGCGTTAACCTCATTCAAGGAGCGTGTAGATGCCAAGATTGCTGATGGCACAGACAAGATACCTGCCATCCTCGAAATACTGAAGGAAGACGTGAAGACCTGCAAGCCTATCCGCTTCGACGGAAACGGCTATTCAGAGGAATGGGTTAAGGAGGCTGCCAAGCGCGGACTTGACGTTGAGAAATCATGTCCTGTCATCTTTGAGCATTATCTCGATGACTCAACCATCAAGATGTTTGAGAGCACCAAGGTGATGAACAAGAAGGAATTGGAAGCCCGCAACGAAGTAAAATGGGAAATGTACGTTAAAACTGTACAGATTGAGGCTCGCGTATTAGGTGACCTCGCCATGAACCACATCATCCCTGTGGCCACCCACTATCAGAGCCAGCTCATCAAGAACGTACAGGGTATGAAAGAGATATTCTCGTCTGCAATTTTCAACACAGAGAAAGCTACAAAGCTCTCTGCCCGTAACATAAAACTTATCGAGGAGATTGCTGAACGTACGGAGAAGATTGAGCAGCTGGTGGAAGATTTAACGGAAGCCCGTCGTGTGGCTAATCGCATTGAGAACATTCACCAGCGCGCTATTGCCTACCATGACACTGTTTGTCCTCACATGGAGGCTATCCGTAAGGAGATTGACAAACTGGAGATGATTGTAGAGGACGGTCTGTGGACGTTACCCAAATATCGCGAGCTATTGTTCATCCGATAAATGCAAAGAAAAACGGCAATGCAAACAAGCACTGCCGTTTTTCTTATCTCTTCGTCCAAGATTAGATCTTAGACTCCAGCACAGCCTTCCAACGGGCATAGGCGGCCAGATACTCATCGCGATGAGCAGCATCGGGCTCAATGACCTGCAACTTGTCAAGTGTGGCAAAGGCCTCGTTGGCATCCTTATAGATACCAGCACCGATACCGGCACCCTTGGCTGCACCTACAGAACCATCGGTATCGTAGAGTTCGATGGTTGCGCCACTGACACCAGCCAGCGTATTACGGAACAGCGGGCTAAGGAACATGTTGGCCTTACCAGCATGAATCTTCTTGATATCCATACCCATTTGCTGCATAATCTCCATACCGTAGCAGAACGAGAAGACGATTCCCTCTTGAGCAGCACGAACCAGATGAGCCTTGTTGTGTTTGTTAAAGCTCAGACCATTAATTGAACAGTCAATCTCCTTATTCTGCAGTACACGCTCAGCACCATTTCCAAACGGAATGACGGTGACACCCTCACTGCCGATAGGAGCCTGAGCAGCCAAGTCGTTCATCTCAGCATAACCAATCTCCGGTGTAATGTTACGATGTGTCCAAGCGTTCAAGATACCCGTACCGTTGATGCACAGCAGAACACCCAAACGGGTCTGATCAGCAGTATGGTTAACGTGAGCGAAAGTATTGACACGACTCTTAGGATCGTAGTTAACATCGCCCAGCACACCATAAACGACACCACTGGTACCTGCAGTAGCAGCAATCTCACCCGGATTAAGCACATTCAATGACAAAGCGTTATTGGGCTGATCGCCACCACGATAAGTAATCGGTATACCTGCCTTCAAACCCAACTCAGCAGCAGCTTCGGCACATACCTCGCTCTGCACACTAAAAGTAGGAACTATGTCTGCGATAAGTGACTGGTCAAAACCATAATACTTCATCAGGAAGTCAGCCACCTGGTTGTTTTCGAAATCCCAGAACATACCCTCAGAAAGGCCACTAACAGTAGTATTAGCCACGCCAGAAAGGCGCATAGCGATATAGTCGCCAGGTAGCATAATCTTATAAATCTTCTTATAGGTCTCTGGTTCGTTCTCCTTGACCCATGCCAGTTTGGCAGCTGTGAAGTTACCTGGAGAGTTGAGCAGATGACTCAGACACTGATCAGCACCCAGCTCATTGAATGCCTTCTCACCATAAGGAACAGCACGCGAGTCACACCAGATGATAGAGGGGCGCAGCGCCTGCAGATTCTTGTCTACACACACTAAGCCATGCATCTGGTAAGAGATACCAATAGCCTTCACGTCATCAGCCGTAGCACCGGCATCGGCCATAATCTTTTTCAGTGCCAGCTTGGCATTATCCCACCACATCTGAGGATTCTGCTCAGCCCAACCAGCCTTAACGGCCATAATGGGCGCTTCCTTCTCGGGGAAAAATGCTGTTGCTGCACATTTTCCACTGTCTGCATTCACGAGCGATGCCTTAACAGATGAACTGCCGACATCGAAGCCTAATAAATACCTGTTTGCCATTGTTGATAATAATATTATATGTTTTCTAATCTGTTATATATGCGTTTTCGCACTACAAAATTCTGCAAATAATCTTTAAAAACCAACTTTTTTACAGATTTTCAATATTTTTTTATTATTATTTGACTACAATTAAAAAATTTTCTATACCTTTGCAGAATAGAAAAACAACAATTAGCTAAGGTTTGTTTGATTTATGAAAAAGAAAATACTTATACTTGACGACAAAGAGACCATCGCAAAGGTGCTCTCAATCTATCTCATGAGTGATTACGACGTACAGTGGTTGCCCGATGGTTTGCAAGGTGTAAAATGGCTTCAGGCAGGCAATACGCCTGACCTCATCATCTCCGACATCCGTATGCCGGGTATGCGTGGTGACGATTTCCTGGAGTGGATTAAGCAGAACGAGTTGTTCCGTCACATCCCCGTTATTATGCTATCAAGTGAGGATTCTACCAGCGAGCGTATCCGTCTGTTGGAGATTGGCGCTGTGGACTATATCGTCAAGCCCTTCAATCCCATGGAGCTGAAGATTCGCGTCAAAAAGATTCTCCCCAATTGATATACCATTATAAATAAGGTATAGAAATAAAACGTAAATCATAATTTGTAAATTGTAAAATTGCATGATAGGTGTTGTATACTTAGGTAATAACCTGAAGACACAAGAACGTCTGAAATACATACCTGGACAGTTGGTCAGAATGACTAATGTATATAAAGAAGCTGCCCAGATATGTACGCCACACGTTACCAACGAACACTTCTTGGTGTTCTTTGAACGCAATGTCCGCAGTGAAGACATCACCGCTATCACCTATCTGCGCAAGAAATGTCGCAACGTGTACATTGTCCTTATGACAGACACGATGACAGACGAAGAGCGCAACATCTATATCAAATGCGGTATTAATGATACTATCCATCAGGAGGCGTCCGTCACGGAGTTAAACAAAAAAATCCAGTTTATCTCAGAACGCGAAAACATTCTGTTCTCAGACGAAGCTCCCAAGTACGGAATACTGAAATTCAAGATACCAGTTTGGAAGAGACTTTTTGATATTGTCGTATCTGCATTGTCAATCATCATACTCTCGCCAATCTTCATTCTGACAGCTATTGCTATCAAGTTGGAGAGTAAAGGGCCTGTACTGTTCCGTTCAAAGCGCGTAGGTACTAACTATACCATCTTTGACTTCCTGAAATTCCGAAGTATGTATGTAGATGCCGAACATCAGTTAAAAGAACTGAGCAAGGGCCACAATCAGTACAAGGATTCAGAAGAGCCTAAATCGACCATTACTGCTCCACTGGGTGATCAAGCGGAGATGGCTATGATGGATATGGGCATGGAATCGGAGATGATGATTAGTGATGAGGAAATTATGCTGGTGGGTGATGACTTTGTTGTAGCTGAAAGCGACTTCAACAAGCAGAAGGAAGAAGATATCAACAATGCATTCGTCAAGATTGAGGATGACCCCCGCATTACCAAGGTCGGTAAATTCATTCGTAAGTTCAGCATTGACGAGTTACCACAGTTGTTTAATATCCTTAAGGGTGACATGTCTATCGTAGGAAATCGCCCATTACCACTTTACGAAGCTGAGAAATTGACTGCCGACGCTAGCATTGACCGCTTTATGGCTCCTGCAGGATTGACAGGACTGTGGCAGGTAGAGGAACGTGGACGTGGAGGCGCAATGTCAGCCGAGGAACGCAAACAGTTGGACATCACCTATGGCCAAACCTATAATTTCATGTTGGATATGAAAATCATTTTGAAGACTTTCACTGCCTTCAAGCAAAAAGGAAATGTTTAACTGACTATTGCCTATGAATAGTTTGAGACATATTTTACTTACGACGATATTGGCGGCTATAGCCTCTACGGGCTATGCACAATTTGAAAATAGCGGTATCAGTGCCGGTTTCTTTGATTCCAGCGACAATAATACCATTAACTTCTCGACATTCCACCTGCCGCCATTGGCCGTACTCTACGAGAATGCCAAGCAGAATCCACAGATTCTGTCACTAAACAAAGCTCAGGAGATTGCTCAGGCAGAAGTGGCCAAACAGAAACGCCACATCTTCTCCTATGTCTACGGACATGCCAGCTATAGCTATGGTAAGACCGATATGTGGGGCAATAACAACAGCACACAGAGTTATACAACCATCTACCAATATCAAGGCAATGAGCAGAGTTATTGGAATGTAGGCGTCAATGTCAGCGTTCCTTTAGAGGATATTCTTGACCTCGCAGGCTCAGTCAAACGCAAGAAGTTGGAGGTTGATCAGGCACGTCTTGCCAAAGATATTGCTTTCGACGAGCTCAAAAGGAATATCGCCTCCCTGTATATCAAGATTACTAACACTTTAGTAACGCTGAAAACCGTTAGTGAAGGTGCAGCTATCTATCAAGGTGCCGGTGCATTGAACCAAGAGGATTTCCATCAAGGCAATATGACCATTGAGGACTTTGCTTATACCAAATTACATGAGGTGGATGTAGTCAGCAAATATCAGGACATGCAAACTGCTATTACAACAGACATCATCACACTGGAGCTACTGTCACACACACCTATTCTGACTAATACTACGACGGATGTCACCCTTGATGACGAACAATTGTCAGAGAAAGCCATTCGCAAGCAGAATCGTGATGTCGCTCGAAATATCAAGAAAGCTGCTGAAGAAGATGACAAGCGGTACCGCCAATTGGAAAGAGCAGAAAAAAAGGCACTCCGCAAGGCTGCTGCCATTGAAAAAAGAAATAAGAAAAAATAACACGCACTTAATATGGATTTGTTTAGATATTTTGTCCGTTTTCTCTATAAGATTCGTTGGTATTTAGTCATTTTGCCAATGATTGCACTCGTCATTGCATGGTTTTCGACCCGTAACATGGAGCGTATCTATGACACTAATACCACTATCTATACGGGTATGATTACAGGTTACAACATTGAAGGCGGGACAGGTTCTGCTGGCGGTAACTCACAGACCAACATCACCAACCTGATGTTGATCATTACCACCGACAACACTATCCATGAAGTGTCCCTACGTTTGTTTGCCCGCTGTATGATGTACGGTAACCTCAACAAAGACAACAACTACATCTCTGCTGAACATTTCCGCCAATTGAATGCGACCGTTCCAGCTGACATCAAGGGACTCATTAACCACAACAATGAGTCTGCGACCTATGCCAATCTGAAAGCTTATGAGAAACCTACACAAGACAATTTCCTTTTTGGCTTGCTCAACACTCACCCATATTTTGGAATTAATAATATCACCAGTCGTCTGAAAGTGCTTCAACTAGAAAAGAGTGATATTATCGATATCGGCTATTCTTGCAATGATGCCGGTATCGCCTATAACACGTTGGACATTCTGAACGATGTCTTTGCCCGCCAATATCAGCAACTGCGATATGGCGAGACCAGTAACGTCATCAAGTTCTTCGAGCGTGAGGTGGCTCGCCTGTATCGCATTCTGACAACTGCCGAGGACGATCTCATCCGCTATAATGTATCCAAGAAAATCATCAACTATGGTGAGCAGACAAAGCAGTTAACCATGCTTGAAATGCAGCAACAGAACTTCCGCAACGACCAGTTGATGAACTACACCACAGCCAAAGCGCTGCTCGACTATTTGGAACGTCAATTGGGAAACCGCGCACAGGTAATCCGCTCTAATAAAGAGTTTACCAATCAGGTTCGTGACATCTCTCGTATCCAGTCGCGCATTTCTAATCTCCGACTGATGAGCAGTGAGGGTGGTGGCAATAACAACGAGTCACAGGAAGAACTTGCCAAGGCTCAGCGTGACTTGCAGCGTGCCACAGGACGTGTTAACCAGTTAACACGAGACATTGAAGCTGCCACCTTCAGCACAGAGACAGGTGTAAAGGCTCAAGACATGTTGGGACGTTGGTTGGAGCAACTATTGCTATTGGAGAAGACTAAGGCTGAAATGACTGCCAGCGATATCATGCAGAACGAGCTTGACAGACAATACTTATTCTATGCGCCTATCGGTGCTACACTGGATCGCAAAGCGCGCCACATCGGATTCATTGAAGGTAACTACATGGAGATGTTGCGCTCTTTAAATTCAGCCCGCATGCGTCAACGTAACTTACAGATGACGACAGCCACCTTACGCGTACTCAATCCGCCAATGTTCCCGTTGAATGCCCAGCCAACGAACCGTCTAATGGTGTTGTTGGGAGCCTTCATGCTTACCTTCATACTTACGACACTCTATTTCCTGATTATCGAGTTGCTCGACCGAACCTTACGTGACCGCATGCGTTCTGAGCGCATCACAAATATACCGGTCATGGGATGCTTCCCTCAAGAGAGCAACTTGCGCTATCGCCGTTTCAACAAAACGATTGCCGATATGGCAATGAAACAGTTGAGTAAGGCATTGTTGCCAAACTTTAAAGAAGGTCAGCAGAATGTACTCAATCTTATCTCCACAGACTCTGGTAATGGTAAGAGCTATATCGCTCAAGAGTTGGAGAACTACTGGATATCCATTGGTTTACAGGTGCGTCGTCTTACCTATGATGAAGACTTCCTGGCTGAAGACAGTAAGTTTATTCTGGCTAAGGACATCAAGGATCTATGCCCAGATATCCTGCCAGATGAAATTGCCATTATCGAATATCCAAACTTGGACGATTACTCCATCTCTCCTGCCCTATTGAATATGGGTACCATCAATATGATGGTGACACGCGCCAACCGTACCTGGAAGGATGTCGATCAGAAAGCGCTTAATGAGGTACAGGCCATGTTGGACGAGGAACATAAGAATACACTCTACATGTACCTGACTGAGGCCAGCCGTTATGCTGTTGAGGAATTCGTCGGTCAATTACCGCCTTACACGAAGTTCAACAACTTCGTCTACCGGATGTCGCAATTAGGATTGACTGCTACAGAAAACGAACACGCATTATAATGAAGAAGCTAACGTTCACTACATATGCAAAGGAAAACGGAGGAAGAGTAACATTACTCTTTCTCCTGTTTTTGCTTGCAATGTATGAACTTGTCACCGCGGGGCTCCCTGTTTTTGCAATAGTATGTCTATTACCAGTTATCGCATTAGCTGTATTATTGCCATTCCATAACAGGATGCCCATTTTCTGGTTGCTGATCATCGTCAACTATTTTATTCTATGGAGAGGTAAGGCTCCTATGCCAATTCCTGCGTCAATTCCCAATGAGCTATTGGAAATTGTCTTAATTGCATTAGCCATTATCAATGTACAGGAATCCAAATTTGAGCGATTAGGCAATGTTATGTTGTTTTCCATCTTAGTCTGGACAGGTTTCTGCATATTGGAGGTTCTTAACGATACTTGTGGTATTGGTGTGGATGTCGGTGCTTGGTATACTACAGCTCGTTCGCTTGCTTTCCAGGTATTTTACGCATTTATAGTATTCTCTTTGTACATTGACAGCCCCAAAATAATGACAAAATACTTATTTGTCTGGGGTATCCTTTCCTTGCTTGCCGTATTCTGGACATGGAAACAAATAAACATAGGTTTTAATAATTATGAAAGTTCTTTTATTAATGGTATAGGACGTGAGACCCACGTATTGCAAGGCGGTACACTCATTCGTTATTTCTCCTTTTATAACGATGCTGCCAATTTTGGTATCGGCATTGCCTCTACTGCAGTCGCTTTTATCATTTTCGCTATTACCAGTAAGATAAAAAAACATAAGATATTCTTCCTAATAACTGGTATTGCTTGCATTTGGGCTATGTTCCAATCAGGAACCCGTACAGCTATAGCCTGTCTGATGGCAGGATTCATGGCATACGTATTTCTTTCCAAGTCTATCAAGATTGCTATTCCTTTCACTTTGGCTTTTGGATTTTTCGTCTTCATATTGGCCTTTACTAATATCGGACAAGGCAATCAGCAAATACGTCGTATGCGTACAGCTTTTGACAAGAGTGATGCTTCCGCCAATGTACGTACCATGAACCAAAAAGCCATGAAAAAATATCTTGATGAGGCTCCATGGGGTATTGGTATGCATGTTGGTTACAAAAATGTACCTGCTAATAATAAATACACATTTATGGCAACGGTACCACCTGATTCGGAGTATGTCTTTATCTGGATTCATACAGGCGTTATTGGTATTACAATATTTTTGATATGTACTGCCATCATGCTTTTAGGAGCCTGTTGGATTGTATTCTGCAAGATAAAGAGTCCATCGTTACGTGGCATTGGCGCTGGTTTCTGTTGTGCTTTTGTGTCGCAGCAATTAGGAGGTTACGGAAACCAGATCCTACTACAATTCCCCAACTGTTTGATTTTCTATGGAGGTTTGTCACTAGTTTACATCCTTCCATATTTAGAAAAGGACTGGATGGAATACGAAGCTAAACTCTTGGCTGAGCAAGAGGAGAAAAAGCGCTTGAAGCTGGAGAAAAAAGCAGCATCAAGAGTATGAAAATACGACATCGCCTACACGTCATTCTATTACTACCCACGTTCATTATTCTTATGGTAGTCTTTGTCTGGTGGCGTATGCCTCTTACTTTCGGAACGTGGGACAAACAAACCCTTTTTGTTGCGCTATTTGACATATGGCATGGAGGTTCCACCGATGAAAAAGCCCATGCTATGTGGATTGATGATGACAATACTGTCGGCGTTTATACTGTCAACGCTATAGCTAACGAAACAGGCATTTCACCTGTTTTTGCCGTTATTGCCGACGAAATGAAACAACAGGTAGCAGACTCCTTAGTGTCATGGCAACAACAAGGTGCCGGTATTGTCCTTCATGGCCTGCGTCATCAACAGTGGGATGATTGGAGCGAAGAGCAAATCTACAATGACATTAAATTAAGTTACTCAAGACTCCACGAGCAAGGGTTCGATACTACCAAAATCATAAAGATGGTACTTCCTCCTCATGGATGTAATAACAAAACTATAAGGAAAGTCATCCAACATCAAGGCTTGAGAATGATAACAGGAGCGACCTTGGTTAATCCAGATCGTCACGTCTTTCAATATGGTCGTATCAGCATTACACCGAAGACTGACATTTCAGCTATCCGCCAATTGTTGACACAAGCTTATCAGCAAAAAGCCTTTGTAATTTTTGCCACTCATTCATCCATACCCCGCGATTTCTCTGAACAGAAAACAAAAGAAGTATTAAGAATTGCCAAGGAAATGGGCTTCATTTTTGATATTTACGAATAATTATTTGGCATAACAAAAGAAAATTACTAAATTTGCAGCATCATAAAAATAATAGGTATAAGCATTATGGAAAGAAATGATATTTTAGCACGCGTTCAGGAAGTTTTCCGTGAAGAACTGGAATTGGACGATTTGGTACTAAACGATGAGACGACCGCCGACGACGTAGAAGAATGGGATTCGTTATCGCACGTACAACTGGTTGTTGCACTGGAAAAAGCATTTGGCATCAAGTTTACATCCCGCGAGATATTGTCATGGGACAATGTAGGCGACTTGGTAGACTGTATCAGCAAAAAACTTTAAACAGATAAATTTTGGTTGTCAATTCACTGGCATTCCTGTGTTTCTTTTTCGTTGTATTAGCAGGCTATTACACTTGTCAACGAAAGAACAGCATACAGAGCATATTCCTTCTAATATGTTCTTATTGGTTCTATACACAGGTTGACATTTCCATGGCTGGTTTGCTCGCGTTATTGACACTGGTCTTTTGGCTATTAGGATATGGCATCGACCACGCTATCAATAAGGAAAAAGAACGACAGGCATCACTGCTAACCACATTGAGCGTAGTTGTAGGCATCGGTGCACTGTTCTATTTCAAATACCTTAATTTTTTTATCGGCTCGTTCGTCGCACTGGCTGATGTGGCAGGAATCCATCTGTCATGGACAGTAGCACATATCGTAGTTCCTATCGGTCTGAGCTTTTTCACATTCAAACTCATGAGCTATACGCTCGACATCTATCATGGAAAAATCAGTCACGAGAACAATGTTCTTGATTTTGCCAATTTTATAGCATTCTTCCCCACAATTCTCTCCGGTCCGATAGACCGTCCCAAGCCCTTTCTGAAGCAACTCAAGCAAAGTAGGCTGTTCTCCAGCGACACGTTCCTTTCTGGTTTCCGTCGTGTACTATGGGGTATGTTTATGAAGATGTGTATTGCCGATCGTCTCGACCTGTATATCAGTGCCGTATGGAATAACTATGAACACCACTCAGCATCGTCTATTCTATTAGCATCACTTCTTTATCCTTTCCAAATGTATGCCGACTTTAGTGGCTATAGCGAAATGGCCATCGGTGTGTCATTAATGCTGGGTTTCAAGATTGCCGAGAACTTCAAGCGTCCGTTCTTTACCATTAACATATCACAGTACTGGAGTCGTTGGCACATGTCTCTGACATCATGGCTGACAGATTATGTCTTCATGCCTTTGAATATTAAATTACGCGACTGGGGCACTAATGGCACCATTTGCGCTATTATGCTCAATATGGTGTTCATAGGTATGTGGCATGGTGCAGACTGGACCTTCTTCCTCTTTGGTGTTTATCACGGCTTATGGTACATTCCATTGATGCTAAATGGCCAGTTCTTTAAGAAAACCAAAATTGCCGTTAATAGTCATGGATGGCCAACCAGTCCCTTTGTTATGAAGATGGTTGGCAACTATCTGGTTGTCACCGTAGGTCTTATGCTCTTCCACGCTACCGATATCACCGAGTTCGGGGCTATTCTCAGCCGTATCTGCGAAACATGGAACGGCAGTCTGTTCATTGATATGCCGACACTTGTCAACGGAGCCATCTGTTCCATAGCCCTCATCTATGTCGACATCCAAGAGGAGTGGTTTGCCAAGAAACACATATGGCTTCCCAACCGCATAGAGCCATTACGTTGGCATCTGACAGTAGCAATAGAGATTGTCGCCATCTTGCTTTTCGGCATCTTCGACAGCAACCAATTCATCTATTTCCAGTTCTAAGCACACTATGAAGAGACTTCTGATATATATACTTATCACCGCTTGTCTGTTCTTTGTCATCGACAGACTTTTAGGACTGGGACTGAAACAACTCTATCGTATGTCTAATGCGACGGATGAATACAAGATAAGCTATTCCAACGAGACCACCGAAGCTCCCATTCTGTTTTTTGGCAGTTCACGGTGCTTGCATCACTATGTACCATCTATTTTCAAAGACTCTCTAGGTAAGGAGTGCTTTAACACTGCCGACTGGGGCATTAAGAATATATACTACCACTACGGACTCTTAGGTAACATCCTCACGCGCTATACCCCACAGACCATCGTTTTCGAAATTCATCCATGCGACTGGCTTGAAACACCCTTCTCAGGCACGGAGCGCGCCACATCTTTGGCACCCTATTGCGGAAAGAGTGATGAGTGCGACGATATGCTTCGATTGTCTGGCAAACTATGGGCCTATCGGCTGTCTATGGTATATCGTTATACTGGTAGTCTGCCCAATATGCTTTTGGGCAAGTATGGGGCTATGGATCGTAGTCTGAAAGGATGGAAGCCCATGGACGGTGTGATGGACACTACAGGAGTTAAAGCCGAAGAGTATCCTTTCCCCATGAGCAAAGAGCGTACAGAGCTATTGGAGAAGTTCATTACAAAGTGTAAAGAACACAACATCCGCCTTATTCTTGCAGTATCGCCCATGTATATCTGTTCAGAGAAAAATGTTTTCAGCTACCCACGTCAATTGGCTGCCAAGCACCACCTGACATTTTTTGACTACTACCGCGATAGCGCATTTGTGGGCCATTCCAATCTATTTTATGACTATGGTCACCTGAACCGTCTGGGAGCAGAGCGTTACTCCCAAACGATTTGCAAAGAGCTTAAAGCAATCCTCAGCGATTGACGAGTTCTATCAGCCCCACCTCACTCTTCCAGAAATAGCATATCTTCCTGTTATTGAATGCTGGAGCTGCAACAGGCTTGAACAAGGGTGTAAAGTCCTGGTCCACCATTTCCTCGTAAGCAGTCATGATATCGTCCACCTCATAGCAGGTATGGTATGGCGTTACACCACGCTTCAGCATCTTCTGCATCGTTTTATTGTCTTCAAACGGCTCCACAAGTTCGATGTTCGGCTCCCCTTCCTTACGAAGGAAGCAAATCCGCGTACGTTGTGTATCATCATCGACAATCTGGTCTGCTGTGTAGCCTAATAGTCGGAATGTCTCCGCAGTCTTGGCAATATCATCGGTGACATATCCCACATGTTCAAATCTGCTGTTCATAAGCTACTTTCTATTGATATAACATTCACGAGGCTGATAAGTGTCCACATCCAGAACATACTGAGCAGTTTCAGCCCCCTCTACTGTCTTGAATCCCAAGCCAACATAGTGTTGTTCCACCATTTTATTCTTTAGCGTCGGCAGATATTCACCTATTATATATTTATAGTCCCTGGCCTTTGCTTCCGCAACCATAGTGTTCAATGTAAAGTTCTCCATACCGCGTTTCAGCACACGACAACTCATAAACCAAGTATCAACAAACAGTGTCTCAGCATTCTGAGGTTTCATAATCACAACAGCTATCAACCCATTGTCGCCAAACTTATCCTCCAACGTAAAGCTGAGGTCAACGACCGTTTTGTCCGCTGCCATCGCATCTATATCAGCCTCGGTATAGCGCACCGTACGCAGATTAAACTGATTACTGCGCTGTGACAGCTGCGCTACACGCGGTGTATTGAATTTAGTAAAACCACTGACTATAGAGACCATATTCAGTGACTTCAAGAAATCTGCTTCGTTGGCAAACGTCTTTTGCAGAGACACACGCTGTGCCTCCACCTGATACTGCTTAGTACGGTCTTTATCCAAACCGCTATATGATGCCGTTTCAAACAAGTTCTCCCCATACAAGAATTCCAGATACTCGCCAGGATCTTCGGGCAATTCCGGTACCGTGATTCCCGGAATATTCTCACGCACCATATTACGTTCAAAAGGATTGTCGTCCAAAAATACTATCGAGTCGAAACCGATATTCAGCACCTGTTGAATGGCACGAATATTATCTACTTTCGTCTCCCAATTTGCCATGAATACAGCAATATCGTCTAACTTCAGCACCATTTCAGGATGTTTTTCAAAAGGTTCCTTCGCTGTTTCCTCGTTATTCTTTGAAGCCACACAGATGATAACACCCCTTTGTTTCAGTTTCTTCACCCACATCTGGAACTCAGTGAAGGCCTTGCCAATGCCCAATCCATGGCCTAACTGTATTCCCTCTATGCCATCATCGCCTATGACACCGCCCCACAACGTATTATCAAGATCGAGTATCAGACACTTCTTAAACTGTCCGCGCATGGCACTGACAATATCGATTGTGCGCGAGGCTACCATAGGTAATGCGTCTACCGAGAGTACCATCTCTGTACTTACATAGACATTAGGGGCAAACATACGGTCACGTCCTATTTTGTTCTGCACACCGGCTATATCGCAGACAAACAGATTGGGATGCTGCTGGGCCAGTTGCATCAAACCATAGTTCAGCTTACGTACCTGCCAGGTCAGCGATGCCTCCACCTTGTTGGCGTAACTGCCAAACACAGTATCCTCTATCTCCGGATAGTTCATGCAGAGAATCTTTTTACTCTGCCACTGCGGATTTTGGCATATTGATGCAATAAAGTCAAGACGCTCATCAGCCAATGCACACTGTTGTGACTCGCCAAGCATGGCATGATGCTCACCGAGTTTATGGGTCGACTGGAAAAGCACTACGTAATCAGCGTCAAAGGCATGCAATTCACTCGACGGATCCATAAACTGACGCTCTACTTGATTGTATTCAGCCTCAAACAGGTTCAGGTCATACCCTCTACTGATTGCCTCGCCACGAAGTGCCATAGCGAGAAACTGGGTAGCGGTATCGCCCACTAATGCCAAACGTGGTGCATTCTCTGCAATAGGTGTATTCTTACAGTTCTTTCTTAGTTGCTTAAATGTCTTCATAAAATAACATTTTACGTTGCAAAGATACGAATAAGTGAGTAAAATGCAAAGAAAAAGAAGTTTTTTTTGTACCTTTGCAGTCATGAAGCATTGCTTAATCACATTTTTCTATGCTATCGCATTCATCCTGTGCTCCTGTCATCAGCCTCAAGAGCACAAAACTGTCATTTGTGTTCCTGTTTACGGGCAAAGTTTGGCATTAGGAGAGGAAGCGATACGTATCACCGACTTCGACTCGTTGTCACAATATGCCAATGGACGTATTGTCACAGAAAATATGGATCACAATTTCGGCTATTTTGAGCCCAATACGCTCAAACGTAACATAAAAAAAATAACCAATTACCAAGAACGTGCTTTCGAGTTGTCCGTTTATAGCATGGCTGAACTTCTTGCAGACAACACAGGTAACGATACACTTATCTGTATTTTTCCTGGCGGACAGGGGGCTACAGATATTGCGCACTTAGGAAAAGGCTCAGAAGCATATCAGGTATTTATTAACGATATAACCACCGCATATCATGCTGCTCACGAACGCGGATGGGATTTTCTCCTACCAGCCATCTGCTGGATGCAAGGAGAGTCAGATATCATAGACTATCCCGACACCGACTATAGGCAACTTTTATTGCAATTCACGAAGGATATCAATAAAGATATCAAAGAGATTACCAATCAACAACAAGACATTCACCTTATCTGCTATCAGACCAATCCCGTTAGCAAGGCCAAGAACTTCAATCCAACTTCTTATCACTGTCCGGAGACCACTGTTCCACAAACATTGCTCGAACTGGTGCGCGACTCATCCTGCTTTCATGCTTCAGGTCCCATATACCCTTACGACTATGCCCGTGAGGCCATTCATCTCGACGGCAAAGGACAGCGAGCACACGGAAAACTCGTCGGATTGGCAGCTCTTGACATTTTGCACCAAAGGAAACAAAGACGTGCCCTACTTCCTCTTGGTCTTACATCCCAAGACAATGAGGTTATTGTCCATCTTAACGTTCCAACCCCTCCGTTATGCCTCGACACGCTGACCGTAAAAAAGGTTACCCATTACGGTTTCAGCGTCATTACTCCAGACAATCGTGACATTGCAGAACGAATCATTATAGAAGGTGAAAACATCCACATTTTATGCACTGAAAATCCTGTTAATGTAAAAGTTCGCTATGCCGTTAACGGTGAACCCATGAAAAGCGGACGCATTCATGGACCTCGCGGAAATCTGTGCGATGCAGCGGGACATTGGTGTTATCAGTTCGATATGCTCTGCAAATAACCATTTATATACAAAAAAGTATGAAAAATTTGGATTATTAGCGAAAAGAATGTAATTTTGCAGACAAAATAGACATGATGCCGATAATATCTATCATTACCATCAACTACAATGGGCTGAAAGACACCTGTGAACTGATGGACACATTACCTTTAGACGATACGTCAATAGAGGTAATCGTGGTGGATAATGCCTCACGCGAAGACGAGGCAACAGTTATCCAGCAGCGCTATCCGCAGGTCAAGGTCATTCGCAGCAATGTGAATCTGGGCTTTGCGGGGGGCAACAACCTCGGTATCGAAGCTGCCAGTGGTAAGTACCTATATTTCATCAACAACGATACCTTGCTGTATCTCCAAGACGAACCAATAAAGAAATCGAAGCATGGCATGCAGGCAGACCTCAAGGCGCTCGTCGACCGACTTGACTACGACCCGCAGATAGGCATGGTGTGTCCGAAGATTCGTTTTGCATGGGGACAACATCCTATTCAGTATGCAGGGTTCACCCCACTCTCACGCGTCACGCTACGTAACCACGCAATAGGTTTCAACGAACTGGACTACGGACAGTATGACACAGCTCATCCTACGCCCTATGCCCATGGTGCCGCAATGATGGTGCGACGTGAGGTCATTGAAAAGGCTGGCATGATGCCTACCTGTTTCTTCCTCTATTATGAAGAACTCGACTGGTCTATGATGATTCAGCGTGCTGGCTATACCGTCTGGTACGAGCCCGCCAGCACCATCTATCATAAGGAGAGTCAGACAACCGGACAGGAAAGTCCTTTGCGTACCTATTACATTACACGCAACCGCCTGCTCCTTGTTAAGCGCAACAGCCCTCTCCCATGGCGTTACTTGTCCTATCTCTACCTCATCTTCGTAGCAGGCACCAAGGCGATACTAAAAGACCTGTCGAAACGACGCTTCGACTTGGCAAAAGCCACATTGCGGGGACTTTGGCATTTCATAAAACTCTGAAGACATGGAATTTTGGGATATTTTATATTACAGCGATTTATTCTTTTTCATCTTCGTCTGTCTGACGGTGATGTATATGGGACTTTTTGCAATGGCCTCCATGTTCAGCCATCATCAAGACGTTCCGAAGACTCGCATAGAAAACCGTTTCATAATTTTCATACCTGCATACAAGAATGGACATAGTGCTGAGCAGACGGTACGCTCTATTTTAGGGCAGACCTATCCCCAACGTCTTTTCGACGTGACTGTGATTGCCGACCAACTTGATGAGATGAGTAATTTCCGTCTAGCTCAACAGCCCATCACTCTCTTGACACCTAACTTCACAAAGAGTTCACGTGCTAAATCCCTGCAGTTGGCTATCAACAACCTGCCACAGTTCAAACTGTACGATATTGCCGTTGTGCTCAATCCTGGCAATATTGTTGAACCCGAATTCCTCAGCCAGCTTAACGAAGCATACGAAGCTGCAGGTACCAAAGCTATTCAGTGTCACATGCTCTCGCAGAACCGTGATACCGTATCGGCCCGTCTGAGTGCCATCTTCGAGGAAATCAACAATTCCATATTCCGTCGCGGTCACGTCACGCTAGGACTCTCTGCCGCAGCAGCCAGCTCAGCTATGGCTTTCGACTTCAACTGGTTCAAGGCCAACATCATGACGACCAATACATCTTGGGACGACAAGGAACTGGAGTCACGTCTGCTCCGACAACATATCTTCGTTGACTATTTCGACGACATCATGGTATTCTCCGAGAAGACGCGTAATGCTGAGGACTTCAACCGTCAGCGCGGTCGTTGGCTATTGTCCCACCTATCGACCATCGTACGCAACATTCGTTATCTTCCTGGTGCCATTATTCGGCGCCATTACGACCTAGCTGATAAAATCATCCAATGGATGCTGTTGCCACGTATGCTGATGATGGCCATCATCCTCTTCATGGGCGTCATTATGCCTTTCATATACTTCTCGCTGGCACTCAAATGGTGGGCGTTATTTGCTATCGTGCTGTTCATCTTTGCACTGGCTACGCCTAACTATCTAGTCGACGACAAGTGGGATCGCACCTTCTTCCTGATTCCCGTCATTTTAATGACATCCGTCCTGTCGAAGACTCGCTTTGGCAAGAAACTGAAAGATATAACAAATAAAAAACTATAACTCCATAACACCTTATTACAAAAGAAATTATGATTTGGATTATTCTGCATATTATCGAGATCTTCTTCTGGTTGTTGCTAGCAGCTTCCGGCGCCTACATTCTGTTCTTCGCATTGGTATCGATGCTTTGGAAGAGACCTATTTCGCCCCTCTCAGCTTATCTGGAAGGACAAATACGCTCCATGCGAGAACCACGACAGTTTACCTTCCTAGTGCTCTACCCTGCCTACAACGAAGACCGCGTCATTGTCAATTCTGTACACACCTTCTTGGGCCAATACTATCCCTACAAGGGATTCCATGTTGCTGTCATCTCCGACCACATGCAACCAGAGACCAATGAGAAGTTGGCACAGCTACCCATCACGCTCTTACAGCCCATCTTCGAGAAGAGCAGCAAGGCCAAAGCCATGCAGTATGCCCTGCAGCAGATTCAGGGCGAATACGACTATGTCGTCATCCTCGATGCTGACAACGTTGTAGAATCTGACTTCCTTGCCAAGCTCAACGAGGTCTGCAACAAAGGCTATGATGCCATTCAGTGTCACCGTTGTGCCAAGAATTCCAACAACGACATCGCCGTGCTCGATGGTGTCAGCGAGGAAATCAACAACACCCTCTTCCGCAAGGCCCACAACCGCATCGGTCTCTCTTCAGCACTCATCGGCTCTGGCATGTGCTTCCGTTACAAGTGGTTCAAGAAGAATGTCTACAAACTCTCCACGGCAGGTGAGGACCGTGAACTTGAAGCCCTTTTACTGCGCCAGAGAATTCATATCCACTACGAGCCAGATATCCACGTCTATGACGAGAAGGTTTCCAACAAGGACAACTTCCAGAAGCAACGCCTACGCTGGATGACCGCCCAGATACAGAGTCTCTTCTCACTCCTGCCTTACCTTCCTCAGGCTCTGATGGAGGGCAACATCGACTATATCGACAAGACCTTCCAGCAAGCCCTCATTCCGCGTTCAATGCTGGTGGTTGGTGCTTTTGGCATGGCCCTTGTTATGACACTGTTCTGCTTAATCTTCTCACTCACGTGGTATATCAAGTGGTGGCTCTTATTCCTCTTCATCTGTCTATCACTCTACGTTTCTACCCCCAAGCAGTTGCGCAGTCACTCTGTTTTCGGCAAGATTCTATCCTTACCCAAACTTGTTTGGAAGATGGTGATGAACATCCTGAAGATAGACCGCAAGAACACCGACTTCATCCATACCACCCACGATAGTCAAGAAGAAAAAATAAAGAAGTAGAAAAGCGTGGGCGAACGGGTACACAGAAGCGTCATGAATATCAAGGTGGGAATGTTTTTCTACATTCTCTCCTTGTTTCTCGCTTTTTTCTCCCGTAAGGTTTTTCTCAACTGTCTAGGTGCAGAGTTCATCGGACTAACGGGCATGCTGATGAACATCATGTCGTTCCTCAGCGTTGCCGAACTAGGTATTGGCACCAGCATCGTCTATTTCCTCTACAAGCCCCTACAGGAGGACAACCACGAGCGAATTAATGAAATCATGTCGATGCTCGCTTTCCTCTACCGTTGCATCGGTCTCATCATTGGTAGCTGCGGCATCCTCATTAGCCTTTTCTTCCCTTGGTGGTTCGGTCACTTGGGCACAGGACTACCGCTGGTATATTTTGCGTTCTACTCTTTCTTGGCAACAACAGTTTCCGCTTACGTCTTCAATTATAAGCAGCTACTGGTCAGTGCCAACCAGAAACAGTACCTTGTCAACGCCTACTTCCAGACCATTGCCATCGTACAGAGTCTCACACAGATTCTTCTCGCCTATTATTATCGTAACCTATGGTTATGGGTAGTTGTCGGGTTGGTGTTTACCATTATCGGCATTATAGTTTTCAACATTCGTATCCGCCAGCTATACCCTTGGCTGCGCATTAACCTGAAAGAAGGGCGCGAGAATCTAAAGCGCTACCCAGAGATACTGAAAAAGACACGCCAGATTTTCGTTCAGCGCATCAAGGACTTCATCCTCTATAAGAGCGACGAGTTGCTGGTGGGTATGTTCGTCAGCGTTGTGCAGGTGGCGTTCTATGGTAATTACACCATCATCACAAGCAAACTCAATTTCTTAGTCAACGTACTTAGCGACGGTATGAATGCCGGCGTGGGTAACCTTGTAGCTGAGGGTGACGAGAAAAACATCATGAAAGTATTCTGGGAACTCACGGCCGTGCGTTTCCTTATTTCCGGAGCTATCGTTTTCAGCCTGCTACTCTTCCTGCAGCCCTTTGTCACTTATTGGTTCGGCAGACAATACCGTCTCAGCGATCTTATCGTCTTCCTACTCGTCTTTAACATCTTCATCTATCTGTCACGAGGCGTCGTCGAGAACTATATTTCTGCTCACGGTCTTTATTCCGACGTATGGGTGGCGTGGACTGAACTGGCTCTGAACATCTGCATCACGTTTTGCCTTGCCCCTTTCTATGGCATCGTCGGCATCCTGCTGGGCAAAATCCTCAGCGTTTTCTTCATCGCAGTGTTCTGGAAACCATACTTCCTCTTCAGCCGAGGGTTAAAGCAGAGCGTAACCGTCTATTGGCGAGGTATGGCACCCTACTACCTCATCTTCCTCCTATTCCTTACCGCCACCCTATTCTTGCGTTATATGGTCGTTGAAGTCTATGTCACCAGCCTGCCGCTCCTAATCGGCTATGCGGCCTTGCTCTTCCCCCTCTTACTTGCCGTCTATTTCCTCGTCCTTTTCTACGCTACTCGTGGCATGAAGTATTTCGTGGCCCGCAAACCTGATGTTTATAATCTGTTAACATAAACGGCCAAAAGCGGAAAAGTACAACTTTTTATACTTTTATTTTTTTATTTCTTTTTTTTTCATTACTTTTGCAGTATGAGAGTAATTTGTGATGCCCCAGGACAGACATGCAACCGCCTATGGACGTATGTTGCAAGCGTCGCTCAATGTATTGCCGAGAATAGGAGTATGATGATAATCTTCTACGACTGGACTATTGAGGACTTCCCTAACCTGCTACACTGTCCATTCATATACTTCCCGCTGTGGCATAAATGGTACTTGGAACGTAGCAACGGGTGGAACAACTACAAGGGACTAACGTGGAAGGTAACGCACGACAAACGCTGGGACAAGATTTTCAAATTTCTCGGTTTCACGAAGGGCTGGCAGACACGTACTGATACGCGCTACCTGCAACAAACAATGCCCGAACTGCAACACATTTTCCGTCCGAAGGATGAGATTATGCAGAAGGCAGAAACGATGATTGTAAGAATGAGGCAAAAGGTAGACATAGTGGTAGGCGTACATATCCGACGGGGTGACTATGCCACATGGAACGACGGACGCTTCTTCTACAAACTGGAAGAGTATCATCAGTTTATGCTTCGCATCCAACAATTATATAAAGACAAGCACGTGGGATTCTTCATCAGCAGCAATGAGGATTTCTCACTGGATATCTTTGAGGGCTGTTATTGTCAGCGTTTCAGCAAAGAACCGTCAGGAGCCATCCTCGACCTGTACACTCTCTCTGTCTGCGACCGCATTATCGGTCCTTTCAGTAGCTACTCTCGCTGGGCATCGTTTATTGGCGAGGTGCCTCTTTGCTTCCTGGAAACGAGAGAGCAGCAATTTACAGAACAGAGTTTCGCAAAGATTGTTGACTATTTCCACTTTGAAAACGGTAAAGAAATTTTAGACTGGTAAGAGATATGAAGATAGCAGTATTGACATCAGGCATTCTTCCTGTTCCTGCCGTACAAGGAGGAGCTGTAGAGAATTTCCTTGACTACTTTCTGGAATACAATGACGCACATCGTCTGCACGACATCACAGTCTATAGCGTATGGCACCCTGACGTTGAGAATCATCCTGCACTGAAATCAGACGTCAACCACTACTACTATATCGACGTGTCAAGTAAAATAGCAAAAATCAGAAAACACGTTTATGGTTATTTCCACAAAGATACTCACTATCATTATTCCATTGAATACTATTTACACAAGGCGATAAAGCATCTTTGCAAGGGGCAGTATGACATGATTATCATGAACAACCGACCCGGTTATGCTGAACAGCTGATAGGAAGAACGAATGCGAAACTGGTGTACAACCTGTATAACGACAAGCTGAACAATGAGACAAGAGCCTGTAGGCAGATATTCGATGCCGCAACACTGATAATTTCCACGTCGGACTATATCACAAACAGGGTAAAAACCATCAACAACGCGACCAACAAATGTGTGACAGTATATAGCGGTATTGAGGTACAGCGTTTCAACACTGATTTTACACCGAAGATACAGCGAAACGACCTTCACTTGAAAGGCACAGATTTCGTGATGCTTTTCAGCGGACGAGTGACGCAGGAAAAAGGTATCATGGAACTGATTGAAGCTATGATTCTATTGAAAGACCGCGAAGATGTCAAGTTGCTGGTCATTGGCAGTTCGTTCTATGGCAATGCCAACAACGAAAACGCATTTGCCAAGTCATTAAAAGAAAAGGCAGAGCCACTGAAAAGCAATATCATATTTACGGGGTTTATCCCCTACACTGACATGCCAAACTATCTGAGCATGGCAGACGTAGCAGTCATTCCTTCGGTATGGGACGACCCATTCCCCACGACCGTTCTTGAAGCTCAGGCCATGGGATTACCTATCATTTCAACCCGTCGTGGAGGCATTCCTGAAGAAGTGACGAAAGAGAATGCCATCCTGCTTGATACCGACGAGCACTTCGTTGACAACCTTGCCACCTCTATTCTCGACCTATACGAACACCCTGAGAAACGTAAGCAGATGGCAGCAGCCTCCTTTAAACGAGCAAAGTTATTTGACAAAGAAACCTATGCCAAGAATTTCTTTGAGGCACTGGAAGAGTTATAAAAAAATTAAACACACACATGATGAACAAAAGATTTGTATTCTTAACACTGATGGCAGCACTCGTCTGCCAGATTACACATGCCGTAGACACATACACAACAAAGGGCGATGGCACGACGTATAGCATTCAGATACTTGCAGAAATAAATGAGTCTGGAGTCATTGCCTACGATATAGATGTGGATGAATGGCGGACTGAATATGAGTTGCAGAAAAGTATTACTATTGCTGCAGGCGATAAGTTTGTGATGGACGACGCTCTTGTCGTTTTCTTCAATAAGGACGTATGCCTGACGATTGAAGGCGAGGCGGACTTCAAGTGCGATGAAGGTTCCATATTCGAAGCCTTTGACGAGATTTCAGGTTCCTCAGTTCGCTTGAAATGCAATACGACGACAGAAATGAGCACATGCAAGTTCTATAATGTTGGTGTGGAAGTGATGGGAGAAGGGGCTATAAACATGTACAACTGTTACTTTGAAAACCATGACGGATTGACTGCTGCAGCCTTATACTTTATCAGTAACGGAGCACCAAGCATAATCCAATATTGTGAGTTCCACTCCTGCCAGAAGGCCGCCATCGGCAGTGCAGCCAATGCCTCGCGCCCGATGACTATCAAATATAGTATTTTCAATATGAATTCAGCGGCAAACGGCAACATCCCACAGATAAACATCACTGCAGCTAATCCGTTGGTCGTCGACGATAATACAGTGGAAGGAAATCCAGAAAACACCATGGTGGGCGGCATCGGTATCTCGAACTTTATGGGCTATGATGCGGATATCACCATTAAGAATTGCCGTATTAAAGATAACCGTTATGGCATCGGAATTGTTGGACCAGCTGCAAAGATACGCATAGAGAACAACTTGCTCATTGATAACTGCCACGAGACAAACCCGATGAATGGAGGTTCAGGCGTCAGCCTTTATGACCCGTACCAGCAAACAGAGGCAATGATCACCGGCAATCACATTAAAGGCTCACTGTGGGGTATTACTGTCATCGGTTGCAAGGACGTGAACCTGGGACGTATTGACGTACCCCAGACTGACGAACACTATAATCCCGGTGAGAACATCTTCTTGAACAACGGTAACAATGGAGAGCTATATGACCTCTACAACAATTCAGCCAACACGGTCTATGCACAAGGCAACAGGTGGAACGTCAGCGAGCAGACTCAAGAGCAGATAGAGACCGTTATCTATCATAAGCACGATAATTCGTCGCTGGGAGAGGTCATCTATTGGCCCGCCGCAACTACAACTAACATTGGTGATATGTCTGAGGAGGAAAGGAGCGTAGAAGGAAATTGTTACGACCTGCAAGGTCGCAAGGTTACTAAACAGTTAAAGACTAAAGGTATATACATCGTCAATGGCAAGAAAGTGGTTCGCTAACGCCTGTGCCATTCTGCTACTGGCATCCTGTCAGACTCTCAAGCCTGGCGATTTGCTGTTTCACGTCGTGGAGCAAGGTAATGCCATTACTGACGTGACACCAGGCATGATAGACCACGTGGCTATTGTACTTTCGAAGGACAGTGTCATCGAGGCCGTCAGTACAGGCGTGAAGACTACCCCACTCGACTCGTTGCGCCAACAGAAGGGCTATTATATAATAGGTAGAGTAAGAAAGGTGGATGCAGCACAATCCGTCGCCAATGCCCGTCAATACTTGGGCAGAAAATACGACCGTCTCTATCTGCCCAACAACGAGGACATCTACTGTTCAGAACTGGTGCAGTTCTCTTTCATCGATACCCAAGGGCAGCGTCTATTCTCCTCGATTCCGATGTCGTTTCACGATGCATCGGGGCGCATCACGGACTACTGGACAAAGTTCTATCGACAGTACAACATAGCAGTACCTGAGGGGCAGCCAGGCACCAACCCAGGCGAACTGTCACAACGCAAAATGGTTCGCATCAAGGGGCGGTTAAGGTAGTCTTTTGCCAAGTCCGCCTTACATTTACAATTGTAGTACGCAAAAAAAATATAAATTCTCCTTTCTCATTGCGACACCACACTTTTTTATAGAAAAAGAATTCTCAATTCTCAATAAAATTGTGTACCTTTGCAGTCGCTTTTAAACGAATTATTCTACATTATTAAATAACAAAAGCATTATGACAATCAACGAATTCAACTTTGCCGGTAAGAAGGCAATCGTACGTGTAGACTTCAACGTACCCCTGGATGAGAATGGTAAGATTACAGACGACACCCGTATCCGTGGTGCCCTGCCTACCCTGAAGAAGATTCTGAACGATGGCGGTGCTGTCATCATCATGAGCCACATGGGTAAGCCCAAAGGCAAGGTAGATGCCAAGAAGTCTTTGGGTCAGATTCGCGAGGCTGTAGAGAAGGCTCTGGGCGTTCCCGTTGCTTTCGCTCCCGACTGCGCTAAGGCTGCTGACGCTGCCAAGGCTCTGAAGATGGGTGAGGCTCTGCTGCTGGAGAACCTGCGCTTCTATCCTGAGGAAGAGGGTAAGCCCGTAGGTCTGGAGAAGGGTACTCCTGAATACGACGAGGCCAAGAAGGCTCTGAAGTCTTCTCAGAAGGAGTTTGCCAAGACGCTGGCTTCTTACGCTGACTGCTACGTGATGGATGCCTTCGGTACTGCTCACCGCAAGCACGCCTCTACTGCTGTTATCGCCGACTACTTCGACGCAAACAACAAGATGCTGGGTCTGCTGATGGAGAAGGAGGTACAGGCTGTTGACAATGTGCTCAGCAACATCAAGCGTCCTTTCGTTGCCATCATGGGTGGTTCTAAGGTATCTTCTAAGATTGGTATCATCGAGAACCTGCTCGGTAAGGTTGATAAGCTCATCCTCTGCGGTGGTATGACCTATACCTTCGCAAAGGCTCACGGTGGTGAGATTGGTGAGTCTATCGTTGAGATGGACAAGCTGGATGTAGCTCTGGGCGTTGAGGAGCTGGCTAAGAAGAACGGCGTAGAGCTCGTTCTGGGCAGCGACTGCACAGCTACTAATGGTCTCGACTTCGGTACCATGACCGTCAAGGAGGGTGCAGAAATCATTACCTGCCCTGCCAACAAGGTTCCCGCTGGTTTCGAGGGTGTTGACGCTGGTGTTGAGAGCCAGAAGGCTTTCGCCGAGGCTATCAAGGGTGCTAAGACCATCCTGTGGAACGGTCCTGCAGGCGTATTCGAGTGCGACGCCTTCACCGCTGGTTCACGTGCCATCGGCGACGCTATCGCTGAGGCTACCAAGAACGGTGCTTTCTCTCTGATTGGTGGTGGCGACTCTGTAGCTTGTGTCAACAAGTTCGGTCTGGCTGACCAGGTTTCGGTGCTTCCTGGTGTAGCAGCTATCAAGGGTGAATAATACTTACAAACGTTTACGTTAAAAATATCCCGATATGTGAATAGCGTATCGGGATTTTTCGTACCTTTGCATCAGAAAAAGAAACAAATACTTAAAAACTAATCACTAAAACATTATGAGCAAGAAATTTCTGATTGGAGACCGCACGAAGGATGAGTGGATCTCAGTATTGGACACAGAGAACAAGAAACTGGAGTTTACCAACCACCTCGCCTCAGCTAAGGAATTTAAAGGTTTTGAGGACACCAAAGGTGAGCTGAAGAAACTACAAGAGCAGACCAGTGGTTATTTCGAAGACCTGCAGGTCTATGTACTGGGTGAAGATGGCAAGGCCCATCGTCCTGACGAACGCGACATGATAGCTTGGTAAAACTACAAAAACCGCTTGAACAAAACATTCAAGCGGTTTTTTATTGAAATGGTGTGTTGGCGGTTGACCCGCCAACCACTTTTTTAGTCTTCTTCCTTCATCTCAGCCTCATGCTCCTTAATGAGAGCCTGCTGGATGTCGTTCGGAACAAGTTCGTAGCTAGAGAACTGGGTAGTAAACGATGCACGGCCACCAGTCAGTGAACTCAGAGCAATAGAATAAGAAGCGAGTTCCTTCAAAGGAATCTTAGCAGTCAGCTTCTGATAGCCATTCTCTGAATCCATACCCATGATGATGGCACGACGACCCTGCAAGTCAGACATCACATCACCCATGTAATCAGCGGGCACAAGTACTTCCAAATCGTAGATAGGCTCCAGTACCTTAGGACCGGCCTCCTTGAAGGCAGCGCTGAAGGCGTTACGTGCAGCCAACATGAATGACAACTCGTTAGAGTCAACGGGGTGCATCTTACCGTCGTAAACAATAACGCGAACGTCGCGGGCATAAGAACCAGTCAACGGGCCTTGCTCCATACGCTCCATGATACCCTTCA
Organism: uncultured Prevotellaceae bacterium; assembly: GCA_900316265.1. GTDB lineage: Bacteria > Bacteroidota > Bacteroidia > Bacteroidales > Bacteroidaceae > Prevotella. The sequence continues at coordinate 42,153 of ONCH01000016.1, forward strand.
GGATAGCGGGCATGAAACGCATATCGATGGCACCACCAACCACTGAGTTGATGAATACAAGCTTGCCGCCCCACTCCAGATCCTTCTCTTCCTTCGACTTGATGTTCATCTTGAACTCCTGGCCGTTGATAGTGAATGACGTAGGATCAGGCATACCATCAGTGTAAGGCTCAACAATCAGGTGTACCTCACCAAACTGTCCGGCACCACCCGACTGCTTCTTGTGACGATAGTCGGCACGAGCCATCTTCGTGATGGTCTCACGATAAGGAATCTTCGGTTCCTGATATTCAATCTGAATCTTCTCGTTGTTCTCCATACGCCACTTCAAGGTACGCAGGTGGAACTCACCCTGACCATGAACGATAATCTGACGGAGCTCCTTAGACTGCTCAACAACCCATGTAGGATCTTCCTGACGCATCTTCTGCAGAGCAGCCATCATCTTCTCGGTCTCAGCCTCGTTGACAGCCTTGTTAGGATATTTGATGAAGTCAAATTTATTTTCTACATCCTTGCTATTCAGCGTGTTACCTGTCTTCACGTCCTTCAGCTTCACCGTACAACCGATATCACCTGCACGCAACTCGTCAACCTGGATGCGGTTAGCACCAGCGCAAGCGTACAGGGTACCGATGCGCTCCTTAGAGCCACGATCAGCATTGGTCAGGTCGTCGCCACTCTTGACAACACCACTCATCACCTTGAAATACTGAACCTCACCGATATGGGGCTCAACACCAGTCTTGAAGAAATAAAGTGATGTGGGAGCAGAAGCATCAACAGGAACATCCTTGCCAGCAGCATTCTTGATGACAGGCATCTCGCTAACGAAAGGAACAACGTTGCCAAGGAACTCCATCAAGCGGCGAACACCCATATCACGGCCTGCGCAAACACAGAACACGGGGAAGATAGAACGTGTTACCAGACCCTTACGGATACCCTCACGCATCTCGTCCTCACTGAGGTCCTCGCTCTCGAAGAACTTCTCCATCAGTGTGTCGTCACCAGCAGCAGCAGCCTCAACGAGTTTGGCTTTCCACTCCTTGGCCTTCTCCAGCTGGTCGGCAGGAATATCCTCAATGATGGGAGCACCACCTTCGGGCTTCCAAGAATATTTCTTCATCAGCAGCACATCGATGACGGCATTAAAGCCTGCGCCTGTCTGAATAGGATACTGTACGGGCACGCAGTTCGGACCATACACTTCCTTCAACTGATTCAGAATCTGATCGAAGTCGCAGTTATCGCGATCCAGCTGGTTCACCAGGAAGATTACGGGCTTCTTCAGCTTCTCGGTATTGCGGAAGGCATTCATCGTACCTACCTCAGGACCATACTGACCATTGATGAGCAGCACAGCCTGGTCGGTGACGTTCAGAGCGGTGATAGCACCACCCACAAAGTCGTCAGAACCCGGACAGTCGATGATGTTCAACTTCTTGTTGTTCCACTCCACATGAAAAACAGTAGAGAATACCGAGTAGCCGTATTCCTGTTCAACAGGGAAATAATCGCTCATGGTGTTCTTTCCTTCAACGGTACCGCGACGCTTGATGATACCAGCTTCGTAAACCATACTTTCGGCAAGAGTAGTCTTGCCGCTACCCGCACTGCCAAGCAGTGCAATGTTCTTGATTTCGTTTGTTTGATAAACTTTCATAAGGCTTATTGTTATAGGTTATATTGTTTTGTTTTGAGTTAACGGAGGCTAAAGGTAGACATTTTCGCGCAAAAAACCAACGAAAACTTCTAAATATTAAACTTTATTAGTAATTTTGCACCAACAATGGCCGGATTATACATACATATTCCGTTTTGTGCGAGTCGTTGCATCTATTGTGGGTTCTACTCGACAACCTCGCTGAAACTGCGTCAACGATACGTTGATGCGGTGTGTCGGGAGATGATTCTCAGAGGTGAGAAATTTCTCCCACCTAAAGGTAGGAGTGTGGCACGCAATGAGGTGAGAGGTGAGATAATAGACACCATCTACTTTGGTGGGGGTACGCCGAGCCAATTAACCATTCCCCAGTTAGAGCAACTCTTCTTATATATAGATAAGGTGTATTCTCTCACCACTCACCTATCACCTCTCACCCCTGAAATAACCATCGAGATGAATCCTGACGATGTCACACCAGCGTGGGCCGATGTATTGCCTCGGTTAGGTGTAAACCGTGTCTCAATGGGAGCTCAGACATTCAATGACGAACGACTACGCTTCCTACATCGCCGCCATACAGCCAGACAGGTACCAGAGGCTGTCAAGATATTGCGCAATGCAGGCATCCGGAACATCAGCATCGACCTGATGTATGGTTTCCCTGGCGAGACGCTCGACGACTGGCAACGGGATATCGATTCCGCTCTCGCCCTCAACGTAGAACATATCTCTGCGTATTGCCTGATGGTAGAAGAAGGAACGCTGCTATGGAGATTAAAGATGAAAGATGAAAAATTAAAGATGCCTGACGAAGAACTGGAAAGGCTGATGTACGAGGTGCTCATTGATAAGCTGACAGCGGCAGGCTACGAGCATTACGAAATTTCAAACTTCGCCAAGCCCGGATATCGCTCACGCCACAACAGCAGCTATTGGCAAGACGTCCCTTATATTGGTCTGGGTGCTGCTGCCCATTCCTACGACCTTAAATATCGTTCCTATAACGTGGCTGACATCCAGCAATATATTGAGGCCATTGAGCGTGGCGAGTTGCCATCGGAACAGGAAGTAATAGACGAAGACACGCACTACAACGACCGCATCACTGTAGCTTTGCGCACCAGCGACGGCCTTGACCTCACCACCCTCTCCAACCGCCATCGTCACTATTGTATGAGAGAGGCACAACGATTCTTAGACGATGGTCTGCTGCAATTGAGCGACAATCGTCTCTCCCTAACCCGAAAAGGTCTGTTTGTCAGCGACTACGTCATGAGTTCACTCATCATGGTGTAGTCACCATTATTCTTCACTCTTTCTCTTGTGAATATAAATGGCAGCACCAATAATAACAAGCAACACCGTTGCTCCGATATTCATCCAATCCATAAGCGATTAGTCTTTAGTAAGTGGAGCTGGAGGGAGTCGAACCCTCGTCCAAACAGGGAAACCATACGCTTTCTACATGCTTATCTTGGCCTTCATTGTCGGACAGTGACAAGACCCAAGCCACCAATCACTGCCTTATCCTCTAAAACTTCATCCCTCAGTCGAGGCTCCCAAGAGACTATTTCCGATAATCCTGCACCGCTATACCTTCCCGATTCGGAACAACATCCAGAAGAGCGATGTCTCGTTCTCTCACCTTGTAAGAGAATAAAGCCAGTAATCTACTGTACTTCGATTAGGCAGCGAGAGCGTCCGCATGCTTACGTACCATCTCAGCCTGCTGTCAAATCCAGTCAACCCCAAGCAATTTCGGACGTATCCAAGTTGCAAAGGTAGTATCTTTTCCTGAAACGGCCAAATTATCAACGGTATTTTTTTGCAAATAACAAAATAATATGTACCTTTGCAATAATTTTGCAGAAACGGAGTTACATTATTATAATATACACACTTGCAATTACTGATATCAGATATGAAGAAATTCTTATTAACGGTACTTCTTACCATTCTTACTATAGGCAGTACCTATGCTCAGTCCACCATGAGTGATGACCAGGTCATCAAATTTATCATGAAGGAGCATCAGGCTGGTTCGTCACAGCAACAGATTGTTACCAAGCTCGTACAGAAAGGCGTTGACATCGACCAGATACGTCGAGTGCGCAAGAAGTACGAGCGCATGCAGAAGAACGATGGCATGGGTACTGTGGCCGATAAGACCATGACGGAAGACGAGCAGATTGATGCCCGTCTGCGTCGTAACAATGCCAAGGATAAGAGTGAGTTGACGACCACTGAAAAGCTGAAAGACGAGAAGCTGAGCACTAAGCGCAAGGCCACGAAGGACAAGTACAGTAAGAGCAAGCGTTATATCTCTGAAGACGAGCAGGAAATGAAGACCGAGCTCGATGATTTCCTCCCCGATTCGTTAGATCTCTACGACCGTATGGTGATAAAGAACTATCTGAAACAGAAGGAATTAGAGGAAGGAAAGAGCGAAAAGAAAGTCTTCGGTCGTGACATCTTCAATAACGAGGAGCTGACCTTCGAGCCCGCAATGAATATTGCCACCCCTGAAAACTACGTGTTAGGAGCAGGCGATGCCGTACTCATCGATATCTATGGTGCGTCACAAAAGACTGTCGAAGGTACCGTTTCACCCGACGGTTTTGTCGTTGTCGAAGGTTTTGGTCCCATTCAGGTAGCAGGACTCACCGTTTCACAAGCCAATAGCCGCGTACGCTCCCAGTTGGGAGCCCGCTACAGCAGCAGTAAGATACGCCTATCGGTAGGCCAGACACGCACCATTACTGTCAACGTGATGGGTGAGGTCAAAACGCCAGGAACCTATACGCTGGCCGCCTTTGCTTCCGTGTTCCATGCCTTGTATATGGCTGGTGGTCCCAATGACATCGGTACGTTGCGTAATATTAAGGTATATCGCAAGAACCGTTTGGTCAGCACCGTTGACGTCTATGACTATATCCTCAACGGCAAGCTCAGCGGCAATGTCCGTCTGACGGACAACGACGTCATCGTGGTGGGTGCCTACGACTGCTTGGTCAACGTAACCGGTAAGGTCAAGCGCCCCATGTACTATGAGATGAAGTCCTCAGAGAGCGTAGGTACGCTGATTAACTACGCTGGTGGCTTCACTGGCGACGCCTACCGTAAGTCAGTACGCATTGTCCGCAAATCGGGTAGTCAGTACTCTATCCACAACGTCAACGAATTCGACATGGCATCGTTCCGCATGGCCGACAATGACTCTGTCAGCGTTGACTCTATCCTCCCCCGCTATTCGAATATGGTGGAAATCAAGGGTGCCGTCTTCCGTCCGGGTATGTACCAGATAGGTGATGATATCTATAGCGTCAAGACTCTCTTGGAGCATTCAGAAGGCGTCACTGAAGAGGCATTCACCGCCCACGCCGTGATGCACCGCATGAAACCTGACCGCACATTGGAAGCACTGTCTGTCGATGTGCAGGGCATTTTGGATGGTACCGTAGCGGATATTCCTTTGAAGAACGAAGACGTGCTCTTCATCCCCACCCGCATTGAGTCGCAGGTAGAGCAAACCATCGACATTCGTGGTGAGGTGCAGTATCCTGGCACTTACAAATATGCAGAAAACGAAACCTTAGAAGACTTCGTCCTGCAGGCTGGTGGTCTGAAGGAGACAGCATCTATGCACAACGTGCTCGTATCACGTCGTGTATCCAATCCACACGCACTGAGCACCGACTCTGTACTTGCCCAGACCTTTAAGTTCTCGCTGAAGGACGGCTTCGTCATAGATGGTCAGCAGTCGTTCCGCCTCATGCCATTCGATGAGGTCTATATCCGCAAAAGTCCTGGTTACTACAAGCAGCAGAACGTCACCATCGACGGTGAAGTGATGTTTGCTGGCGACTATACCCTCACCAAGAAGAACGAGCGTCTGAGCGACGTCTTCCGTCGTGCTGGCGGTGGTACTGACCTCGCCTATATCGAGGGCGCCCGCCTGGAGCGTAAAGTCAACGAGGCCGAGCGCCTGCGTCTGGAGGAGATTGCCAAGATGCGCAAGGAAGAGAAAGAGCGCATCATGCAGGAGACGGCCATCAACAACAACCGCTCTATCGCAGAGCTTAACATGAATGCCCAGGCCGCCACGAAAGACGAGGACGAAGACTTCATTGATATACCAGAGACCTATCCCGTAGGTATCGAGCTCGACAAAGCCCTTGCCAATCCTGGCGGTGATGAGGATATCGTGCTTCGTGAGGGCGACCGCATCTTCATCCCCACCTATAATGGTACGGTGAAGATCAACGGCGAGGTGATGTACCCCAACTCTGTAGCCTTCGCGAAGGGAAAGAATGCCAAGTACTACATCAAGCAGGCTGGTGGTTACAACCGCTATGCCAAGAAGAATATGGCCTATGTCATCTACATGAATGGTACGGTTGCCAAAGTCAACGATGGCGCCAAGATACGTCCAGGCTGTGAAATCGTAGTTCCACAGAAGGCTATGACCCGCAAGATGACCACCCAAGAGTTGCTGACAATCGGTACCTCTGCAGCATCTATTGCAACCATGATTGCCACCCTGTCTAACATCTTGAAGTAATAACACATTATGGAAGAAAAAAAGCAAGCCCCGATTAATATCACAGATATCTTCAAGAAATTGTGGCCACACAGAAAGCTGTACTTCAAAGTGCTGCCCGCAACGCTTATTCTGACATATCTGTTCACACTATTTATTCCACGATACTACAAATGTACCGTTAGTCTGGCACCAGAGCCGACAGGTGCGTCACTATCTGGATCACTCGGTTCTCTGGGGTCGATTGCTTCTTCCATGGGATTGGGGTCTTTGAGTAAGATGGGTGCCCACGATGCACTTATTTCAGAAATCTACCCTGACATTTTGGAGTCAAACGACTTCATTGCAGAGCTGATGACAGTAAAGGTTCAGACGCAGGAAGGAGACGTCAAGACGAACTATTATACTTATCTGCGTGATCATCAGAGTTATCCTTGGTGGGTACATATCAGAGGCGCTGTCTCAGAAATCTTCGACCCTACACCACAAGACAAATACAATGGTGAAGAGAAAATCTCGGTATTCAACCTCACCAAACAACAAAGCGCAATCTTTAAGTCTGTAAGTGGTAAGATAAAGTGCACTATTGACAAGAAGACTGACATTGTCTCCATTGTAGTTAAAGACCAAGACCCACTTATTGCTGCGACAATGGCGCAAGCCACCTGCCAAAAGCTGCAGGAGTTTATCACCAATTACCGCACCAACAAAGCAAAGATAGACTACGAGTACTACAAGAAACTCACCGATACTGCCAAAGCCGATTACGAAAAAGTGCGTCGCAAATACGGAGCTACATCCGATGCCAATATGGATGTGACGATGAAGAGCATGGAACTGCTTCTTACCGATTTGGAGAACGACATGCAGCTAAAATACAACATCTATACTGCAATGGGTGCTCAGATGCAGTCTGCTGCAGCAAAGTTACAGGAAGCCACGCCAGCCTTCACCGTTATTGAGAGTGCATCAGTACCTACCAAGCCTGCAGGACCTCGTCGACTCATTATCTCCATCTTTATTACAATACTTGCTGCCTTTGGTCTTTCTGGCTATATACTAACAAGAGAAAAGTAAATGTTCATTTCGTTAGTTCTACTATTTATCACATGTCTCTCTTTAGCATTTTTAGAGGAGAGGTTGGTTGATAAGGATAAGAAATTACTATACGCCATCATGGGCGTAGTAATGATTCTTATAGCAGGACTGCGCATACCAGGAGCGACACCTGACAGCGATGTTTATGAATCGATGTACTACAGCAAGGCGACGCTGTTAGTGGAACCCAGTTTTACGTTACTCTCCGATTTATTTCTCAGCATGTCATTAGGCGTTAATGCACTGTTCATTACCTATGCTGCCATTTCTGTCCCCTTACGACTGAATGCTATCAGTAAGCTCTCGAGTTTCCCACTGCTGACATTAAGCATCTACATATCGCATTATTACATGTTGCACGACGTAGTAGAGATGAGATGTGCCGTGGCTTCTGCTCTGTTCTTGCTGGCAGTATATTACAAATTGGAGAAAAAGATTGCTTATAGCCTACTCTGCATCCTTATGGGAACCCTTTTTCATTACTCAGCACTTGTGGGCCTCGTCATCTTTGCGATAAGTAACAAACCTCTGAAAACGTGGCATTATTACGCACTTCACTTCATCATCCCCATAGGTATCGTCTTCTATTTTTTGAATTTTGACATCTCTCAATATGTGCCTGCGGAGATTGGAGGTGAGAAACTGCAAAGGTATAGAGAATTAAAAGAAAACGGAATGGAAGGAGATATGGAGGGTATTCCCTTCTTCAGGGACCCGGCCATCATGTTGAACCTGATACTCTATTACGGTTGCCTGTTCTATCATGAGTTGTTAACAGACAAGTATAAGTACTTCCCCATTTTCATAAAGCTATTGGGACTGGCCTTCATCTGTAAATTTACACTTGGCAGTCTAAGTTCGGTAGTGGCCAGCAGACTTTTTGAGTATTTTGATATTGTATCTATCTTCTTGTGGACTGCTGCTGTCTATGCATTCAATCCATTAGATATAGGGAAGTATATCATCAGCACAGCTTCGACCATCAGGTTTTTCTTCAGTTCCCTCATCTACGTTTTAGGACTTGGGGTTAATAACTAATAGTATGACAGGTAAAAATCAGCGTTTTCATCTTCTCTACAAGAATGTTGTCGCCTCCTTCTTTATCAAAGGGTATGCGGCACTGATTGCCTTGATGCTAGTTCCGCTGACCATCGACTGTCTGGGAACACTGAAGAATGGCGTTTGGCTGACTATCAGCAGCGTTCTGGTATGGATAAATCAGATGGACATCGGTTTGGGGAACGGCTTACGAAACAGATTGGCTATCCATGTGGCACACCAAGAGATGGAGGCCGCAAGAAAAGCTGTCAGCTCAACACTTGCCATGCTAATATGCATCGTGACCCCTGTTCTGTGCTTATTGATTCTACTCACGTTAAGTACTGATGTCTATGCTTTCTTAAACATCACGCAGGCAGACATCCCAGAGCTACGAATTGCATTAATATATGCCATAACGTTTATCTGCATTACTTTTGTGCTAAAGTTTATTGGGAATGTTTATATGGGTTTGCAATTGCCAGCCGTAAACAATCTGTTGGTAGCATTCGGATCGACACTGATTTTAATTGTTACGTGGATATTGTACATTAATGGGAAGGCAACTTTCCTCAATGTGGTCATTGCGAATACGGCTGCACCGCTGATTATCTATCTCATTGCTTATGTGTACACCTTCTATCACCAGTTCCCACAGCTATGTCCTTCATATCACTTGGTGAACTTACGTTCTGCTCTGGAATTAGGTAATCTTGGTATCAAATTTTTCTGGATACAGATAGCGTCAGTCATTCAGTTCATGAGTATCAACCTGCTGATTTCCAACTTCTTTACACCTGCTATGGTAACCCCTTATCAGATAGCATATCGTTATTTGAATCTGGCAATGGTGTTGTTCACCATCATCTGTATGCCATTCTGGAATGCGACAACAGACGCATATGAGAGGAATGATATGGAATGGATTCGTAAAGCCAACAAGAAGATGAACCTGATGATACTATTGATTGCTGCTGTTATGACACTGGCGGTCGTGGTCTCTCCCTGGATTTTCCAGATATGGATTGGTGACTCTTGTCATGTTCCCTTCGGAATGACCGTTATGGTGGCACTCTATATTTTCCTGCTCATTGTAAGTATGAGATACTCCTATTTCCTAAATGGTATTGGAGCGCTTCGCCTACAACTCTACATGACAATCATGACAGTGCTGTTTATACCCATGTCCTATTTCGTCGTTAGGTATACACACGATATGCTATGGTTCTTGGGAGTGATGTGTTTTTGTGTCGTTCCAAGCATCGTAGTGAATCTAATTCAATTTCATAAATTCCTGCATGGTACCGCAAAAGGTATCTGGCGGATATAAAGAAAGAGTCTTATGACAGATAACAAACGGCATACAAAATTGTTAGGGCTGGTGACTCTATATTACTCCGAGCCATCAGAAGCGGCTAGTAACATTCTACGATATATCCAGGATGTAGAGGCATTGATTGTCTGGGACAATTCGCCATTGGAAAATAAATTGAAAGAACAGATACTGACACAACTCGGAACAAATAGCCCAAAGGTGATTTGGAAAGGTGACGGACAGAATTACTCTATTGCACCAGCCATTAATTTTGCGTGGCACTATGCGCAAGAACAGCAATACGACTTACTGCTCTTAATGGATCAGGACAGTCGGTGGGATGACTTCCGTTCTTTCAGACAACACGTTGAAACACTTTATCATACATCACCCAGCTATGTTTTTTGTCCCTACATCATCGGAAATGACAGGTTTACCATTGAAAAAGATGTTCAGGAAAGAAGAGTTTTCCTAAATTCCGGTACAATTATCCCAACAGCAATACTTAACAAGATAGGTGGAGCAGACGAGACTTTCCCACTTGATGCACTGGACCACGATTTGGCTATTCGCATACAGAAAACTGGATATACCATCGTATGTCTGACCAAACACAAGCTGCGCCATACTGTGGGAGACCCACAACGAATGGGGGCTCTACACCTCTTTACAGACAATTATGGTCCGTTGCGCATATATAGTATTTCCAAAAGTCATATCATCAAATACAGAAAACACAAGGATTGGCTGACGTTCTCTGAGAAAAAGGAAATGTTTAAGGTGCATTATTGTTTGAAATTCATAAGAATCATACTGGCTGAGCCTCAAAAAATCCAACGTCTGAAAAGCTTCTTCAAAGGGATATATGATGGTATTACCTACGATATAAAGAAGACAAAACAATGATGAAAATGTTCCGCATATTAGCGTTGTCGTTTCTCTTTTGCGCAACAAGTTTGAAAGCGACTGATGACGACATGCCCATCATTGCATATAAAGGCGTTCCCTACTGGCAGACTTCAGAAGAGAACTTTCGCATTTTCCGCGAGTGCGGTTTTACGATAAGTTTGGACAGCTACCCCTCAATTGAATCGATGGTAAAAGCTTGCCGATGTGCAAATAAATATGGCATTAAGATATTAGGACGGTGCCCAGAGATAACAAGCAAGCCAACACTAATGGCCAATACACTGAAAAACGAAAACGGCTTCTTCGGATATATGATGCAGGATGAGCCGTCTGTTCCAGAAATCATAGAGCGCCAGAAAGAGATAGAACGCCTGATAACGGTTGATAGCAGCCACGTTTTCTACATCAACCTTCTTTCTTACCAAAGGCAAGACTGGTTTGAAAAAAGCACCCAAGCGAAAACCTTTACAGAATATCTGAAAGCTCTTTCTGCCACTTCCTGTCAATATTTGTCATTCGATTATTATCCTATTACCACAGCAGGCATACGTCCCACATGGTATTATAATCTGGAGATGGTACGTCAGGAAAGTCTGGCATCAGGAAAACCCTTCTGGGGCTTCGTACTATCTGTCCCCCATAACGTACCTTTCACTCCTGGCACCTACTATCCCACTCCAACTTTGGCTTCACTCCGTTTGCAGGTCTATTCCAACTTAGCCTACGGCGCACAAGGCATCCAGTATTTCACCTACTGGACTCCAAAACCTATCAACTTCGAATACCATGATGGTCCTATCAGCTTTGAAGGCAAGAAAACCAGCACGTATGAAGTGGTCCAGCAGATGAACCGCGAGGTAAGGACCATCGCCAAGCTATTCTATGGCGCCCGTGTGCTCAGCGTCCATCATTTAGGAGTCGTTCCAGAAGGCACCACCCGTCAACAGAAGATGCCCGTCAATATCCGCTCACTGAAGATTGTGGGCAAGCAAGGCGCCATCATCTCACAAATAGAGAAAAATGGCCTTCGCTACCTCGCCATCGTCAACAAGAGCCACGAGGAGAACCTGACCGTCCGCCTCCGCTATCTCAACAGCAAGCCACGCCAACTCACCAAGCAACTAAAAGCGGTGGCCGTCAAGTCCACCTATACCGTTACCCCTGGCGACCTCCTACTCTTCCGACTTAGATAAGTGAAAAATATGACAGGCCTGGTACTTGTCATTTTCAACAGGGAACATCTATTACATTTATGCGATTTCCAGCGAAAAATTTCTGAGAAAAATTTGCAAAAAGTTGCTCAAACCTTCACTCATCTTCTGAAACATCGATGTACAAATGGTGCAATGCAGTGCATGTTTAAAGATTATGACAACACTAACCTACACTTTTTTTTGTTTTTGATCGAAAATCACAAATAACTTCGACATTTCAAATACTTTGTTTGAAGAATTATTTTACTTGTCAAACAAAGTGTTTATATGCTCCAAACACAGTGTTTGAGCCCTAAAACAGGCTGTTTGACATATAAAACAAAAATTAAAACAGCTTATTATTCAGTAATTTAGCTATATTCTTGAGCGGATTAGTAAAAGATATTGTCAAAAAGTGTAGATTACTCATTTTATTTTATAACAACCTACACTAATTAATACCTTGTATATCAGCATGTTAAACGAAATAGTGTAGGTTTAAGTCATTTTTTATTAAATTTTCTCAGAAAAATTTTTCCGCGTTAAACACGTTTTTTTGCATTTTCAACACCAAAATATCAGATTTTGGTTAAAAATATGCAGGAAATAGCTGTATCCTGACGCTACTTAGCTGTACCAGATTGCAAATCAGCTGTATCCTGAGACTAATCAACTTTACTGTCTATGACAGGTAGCAGTCTCGTCACATCACAAGAATCAAAACTTTTTTTCGTTTATTTTCTTCGTTTTGTGCAAAAAAATCACTATTTTTGTAGCCACAAGCTGAAAAAGTCGTACCTTTGTAGGCTGAAACCACAAAAATGACATTCTCTATCACCATACCCGCCTACAAGTTACGCTTCCTCGACGAGGCCATCAAGAGCGTGATTGCCCAGACCTACCAGGACTGGCAACTCGTCATTGTGGACGATTGTTCGCCAGAAGACCTGAAGGGTATCGTGGAGCCATACCTTGCGGACAGTCGAGTGGAATACTACCGCAACGAGAAGAATTGTGGGGCTGTGGACGTGGTGGACAACTGGAACATCTGCCTCAGCCACTGCACAGGCGACTACGTTATCTGCATGGGTGATGACGACCGCCTGCTGCCCTGCTGTCTGGAGGAACTCAGCAAAACCATTGACAAGTATCCTGAGCTGAATGTCTATCATCTGCAAACAGAGATTATTGATGAGAGCGGCAAAATCATAGAGACGCTGGAAGAAAGACCAGAGCAAGAAGACGTCCTGTCACTCATGACCAAGAGATGGGAAGGACGGAAACAGTATATCGGCGACTTCTGCTATAGCCGAAAACACCTGAACGCCTTTGGCGGCTATTACCCACTCCCCTATGCCTGGGGAAGTGATGACATCACCCTATTCAGAGCTGCACTGCCTTCAGGAATAGCTAATGTGAGCCGGACTGGTTTTCAATATAGGGAGAACCAATACAGTATATCTCTGGCACATAATGACGCAGAAAAGGTTGCTACCGTCCTACTGCAAAGGGAATGGTATCAAAAGGCCTTTGCAGAACTGATTCCGCAGGGTGTTTTTCCTAAAACAGACATTCAGAACGCCCTAAACTCCATGAACGGATTTGTGAGAGGACTTATCATTGGTCATATAAAAAGAGACCTCAAGCAAGGAGGCGTTCACAAGTATTGGTATTGGCTATGGAACTACCCCAAACAGGTGCTTTCCTACCTCACCATGATAAAAATTTACATCCTCTCAATCACTCAAAGGCCATGAAACAAAGAAAAATTGCATATATCTCAGAAACGGTACTGACAGACTGCGACTTGCCTTTGCTCCATGAGTTGTCAAAAGAGGTTGTCGTGGACTATTACATCGTTGTAACCAACAATTCCAGGCAAGGGACTCTCATAGACCTGACCCTGAAAGAAAAAGGCGGCATCTATCGTGCGACGGAATATCCTGAGCTGAAAGTCCTTGAGAAATGGATGGACCTGAACCACGTCTTTGTAGTCAACAAGCCCGTCAACCACTTTTGGGAATGGATTAATTTTGCGATTGCTTGGAAGGGAGTGCAACTGTTTAAAAAGCAGCATTACGACATCATCCATCTCACATGGCCCCTACGCTACTGTTCGTTTGCATTGTATTTGTTGCGTAAGAAGATGGTCATCACCATGCACGACCCCATACCCCACTCCAGCCAGATGACATTCATCAAAAACTTCCATCGTTTTTGTTGCATACGGTTTACGCCTGATTTCATCCTATTAAACAAGACACAAAAGGCTCCATTCATCAAGGCATATGGCATCAGCGAGTCAAGGGTCCACCTGTCAAGACTCAGCATCTATACCCATCTCAAGGAGTCGGCATCTGCCCCACGCTTCTGCTCAAATCCATACATCTTGTTTATTGGCAGCATCCATTCACATAAAGGTATAGAATATTTATGTGAGGCGATGGAACCCATCATTAACGATCTGCCAGACATGCATGTCATCATTGCAGGCAAAGGGCAATTCTATTTCGACATCTCACGATATGAGAAGAATCCCAATTATATGTTCATTAACCGATATATATCGAACGAGGAACTAGTCTCACTCATCTCCAACAGCATTGCTGTGGTCTGTCCTTATATCGACGCCACACAAAGCGGAGTCATCATGTCAGCCTTTGCCCTTAACAAACCAGTTATTGCAACGAATGTCGGAGCACTGCCAGAAACGGTCGAAGACGGACGTTATGGTTTGCTGGTACCTCTTAAAGACAGTAAGGCATTAGAGCGTGCCATCAGACAGATTATCCAGCCTGGCATAGCCCAGCAGATGTCTGAAAACATAGCCCACGACTATTCTGCCGGCGTTCATTCCTGGAGCTCGATAGCATCGGGAATGCTGGACATATACGATACCATCATCAATAGAAGGAAGACCCATGACAAGACTCATTAAGGCACTGACCAACAGACTATATACGGTACTTCACCGCAACCGTTTCGCCCATTTTGGCAGGCATTCTCACATAGGATGGAAAGCCATGCGACTGGAAGGGCTTGGATATATCTCTGTAGGTGACAACACCTATATTGCCCCAGACGTCCAACTTACAGCATGGGATAGTCGCAAAGGGCAACACTTCACGCCAACCATTACCATTGGTAACGATTGCACTATTAGGGAACACTCTCATATCTCAGCCATCAACAAAATAGTGATTGGTCATCATCTGTTGACAGGTACCAATGTACTCATCACCGACAACTCACATGGCGAGAGCACCCGTGAAGACATGAGCATCCCCGTTGACGAACGACTCCTCGTCAGTAAAGGACCTGTAGTCATTGGCAACAACGTGTGGTTGGGCAACAACGTGTGCGTCATGCCAGGAGTAACCATTGGAGACGGAGCCATCATCGGGGCAAACTGCGTAGTGACTCATGACATTCCAGCATATAGCGTCGCTGGCGGAATACCCGCTAAAGTGATCAAACAACTATAGAACAACAAAGATATCACATGAATATAAAACCAAGAATCATAGGATTATACCTACCACAATATCATCCCATACCCGAAAACGACGAGTGGTGGGGAAAGGGATTCACCGAATGGACAAACGTGGCTCAAGCCCGGCCTCAGTTCCGAGGCCATTACCAGCCCCGCATACCTGCAGACTTAGGATTTTACGACCTTCGCCTGCCAGAAGTGCGCGAACAGCAGGCTGAGCTGGCCCGCGAAGCAGGACTGGAGGGTTTCTGCTACTACCACTACTGGATGGGCAACGGCCGACAACTGCTGGAACGTCCTTTCAACGAAGTGTTGGCAAGTGGAAAGCCCGACTTCCCTTTCTGTCTCTGTTGGGCCAACCACGACTGGACCAACAAGACATGGCAAAAAGGCACCAGTCTGCGCAAAGACCCAATGATTGCACAGATGCAATACAGCGCTGAGGATTATCGCCGTCATTTCAACTATGTACTGCCGGCTTTCCGTGACCATCGCTATATTAAGGTTGACGGGAAACCACTATTTGCCATCTGGGCACCACGGGATATTCCCTCAGCACGACAGTTCATAGATCTTTGGCAACAACTGGCACGTGAGAACGGACTGCCAGGTATCCATTTTGTAGGCTATACTCAGAATTCGTCTGGTAAATCTACTAAAAACGGCAAGATGACTCTTTGGGATGCTAATCAAGCCGCTGAGCGATACCAGGAAGTCCTCGATCTGGGCTTTGATGCTGTCATGTCATACGGATTGGGGCGAGCCCAAACGATCTGCAATGGCAAGTTGCGCAAGGTGCTCTATTATCTATCATATAATAAAAAGTTCATACCACCTATTCCCATGCGTACTGACTATGCCAAAGTCATGAGCCACTATTATGTTGACGAGGACAGATGGGACAATGTTTATCCAACCCTCATGCCACAGTGGGATCGTACTCCCAGAGAAGGATACCGTAGCGACCCACTCACCAACAGCACTCCAGAGAAATTCCAAAGAAGCATTGAGGAAGCCATTGCCCTGCTGAAAGACAAACAGCCAGAGCATCAGATTCTTTTCCTCAAATCATGGAACGAATGGGGAGAAGGTAATTATGTTGAGCCTGATTTAAAGTTTGGACACGGCTATCTACAGGCCATTCGCCAAGCTATTGAATCATCAAAAGAATAAAAACAATGAAGAAAGTATCATTCTTGGGACACTTTGCTTTTGGCGTTGACAAAGCAAACGGTCAGACTATCAAGACCAAAATATTAGGCGAGGAACTGAAACGTCAGGTAGGTGAAGACCAGGTTGACTTCTACGACACCATGGGCAAATGGCTTTTTGTACTGAAAATGCCGTTTATCCTACTTCATATGCTCAGAAACTATCAGAATGTGGTAATCCAACCTGCTTATAAGGGGGTACGTCTCATCGTACCTTGTCTGGTGCTGCTGAACCTATTTTTCCATCGTAAACTGCATTACATTGTCCTCGGTGGCTGGCTTCCAAGCTTCGTAGGGAAATACCCTATTCTTAGATGGTCGCTAAAACGACTTGATGGCATGTATTGCGAAACCCACCTTATTCAGAACGAACTCAAAGCACTTGGACAGGAAAAGCTCATGTACCTACCAAACTGCAAACAGTTATCCATTCTTGATGAAAGCGAACTCACTACATCGTCGAAAGCTCCTTTCCGTGTCTGCACCTTCTCACGTGTCAATCAGACAAAGGGAATCACGGAGGCTATAGAAGCAGTTAACAGAATAAACAGGGAGAAAGGAAAGACCATTTACACACTTGACATCTATGGACTTGTGGAAGATGAGAAATGGTTTAGAAATCTCATGGATGGACAGCCAGATACCATACACTACGGAGGCATCATTCCTTACGACCAGTCCGTCAGTGTTTTGCGCCAGTACTTCTGCTTGCTTTTCCCATCCTATCATGCTGGCGAAGGATTTGCCGCTACCATGATTGATGCCTATGCTGCAGGTCTGCCCCCTATTGCCACACGATGGCGCTCCAACCCCGAAGTTGTTGAAGACGGAGTTACCGGTTTGCTTATCACTCCCCACTCTGTAGACGAATTGGTCGGAAAATTGCAGGAGATCGCTGAGAACCCGGCCATCATCGACCGCATGCGCCCTGCATGCGTCAAGCGTGCTGCACTGTTCCAGCCATCAAGTGCGATCGCACCGCTTATTCAGAATCTAAAATAGCTCATTTATACATAAAACAGATACTTCAATGGCACTCACACGATATAACATGAAGCGTTGGCTTCTCATGCTTCAAGGCAAAAGCTTATTCCATGTCAATCAGGAAATTGGAAAATGCTTTACAAAGACCGGCTTGACAGGCTATTATAACGACCTTACAGAAAAAGTGACACACGAGCCAGACCTGCTTGACAGCGACCAGCTACCTCTACACCCTACTGCTTCTGGCGAGAAGGTGTATTTCCCCGTTGCTGTCTTCCAATATGGTTTTGGAGCTTACGACCTCTATCTGCAGAATGGTGATGAACGCTGCCTCAAAAAGTTCCTGGAGTGTGCAAAGTGGGCTATCGACAACCAAGAGCCATCCGGTGCATGGAATAATTTCTTCTTCAGCTATCCACAAGCTCCCTATGGAGCTATGGCTCAGGGTGAAGGAGCCTCCATCATGCTTCGAGTTTACAAACGCACAGGTGAAGAGCGCTATCTTCATGCCGCCAAGCGAGCTCTTGACTTTATGCTGAAACCTTTAGACCAAGGTGGAACATGTGTCTACGAACAGGGAATGCCTGTGCTAATGGAGTATACTCACCTGCCTGCCGTCATGAATGGATGGATATATGCATGGTTAGGACTTTATGACTATGTTGTTGTAACAGGCGATAACGGCTATTATAAAGAGATGATGGACAAATCGCTTGAGGCCTTGGAACAGCGTATGCCCCTCTTTACCACCAACTACTGGAGTAAATACGATTTGGCAAAACGAATAGCCAGTCCTTTCTACCATCACATGCATATCGCCTTAATGCAGGCTATGTATCAGCTCACCGGTCACCAAATATTTAATGAATATGGACAGCGTTGGCAGCACTATGAGCAACGTCGTCTGAACAGATACCGTGCTTTTTGTATGAAGGTCTGGCAGAAAATCTGGGAATAGTTTTCGATACTCCGCTCGAAAAAGCCAAAATAAAATTTGGCTTTTTGCTCACTTATTCGTACCTTTGCAGCCACTAAGCGAAAAAGTGACGAATGAGACCAGAGTTAGTATCAGTTATCATGCCTACCTACAATGCCGGCAAATTCCTTGCTGACAGCATTGAGAGCATACTCTCACAGACGTATGCCAACCTGGAATTGCTGA
This sequence comes from uncultured Prevotellaceae bacterium, assembly GCA_900316265.1. Lineage (GTDB taxonomy): Bacteria > Bacteroidota > Bacteroidia > Bacteroidales > Bacteroidaceae > Prevotella. The sequence continues at coordinate 60,765 of ONCH01000016.1, forward strand.
TTACTGACGACTGCTCTACCGACGGAACCATTGACATTCTCAAGGACTTTTCCCAACGCGACAAGCGTGTCAAAGTGAAGTATCTCAAGAGCAATGTCGGTCCAGCTATTGCCCGCAACCGTTCTATCGAGCGTGCCAAGGGCCGCTACATCGCCTTCTGCGACTGCGACGACCGTTGGATGCCTGAGAAGCTGGAGCGCCAGATAGCCCTCATGACCCGTAAGGACTGTGCATTGTGCAGCTCGTCATATCTCATCTGCGACGACAATAATCAGCTGACGGGTATTAACATCTCGCCCAAGCACCTGACTTTAGGCATGTTGAAGCGTGACAACAAGATTGGCTGCCTGACGGCCATCTACGACATCAAGCGCCTGGGCCATAAGTTCTACATGCCTGCCATCCGCAAGCGTCAAGACTGGGCACTGTTCCTGAACATCCTGAAAGAGTGCCAGATATGCTTCTGCGTCACAGAGCCTCTGGCCTACTACCGCAATCGCCAGAATTCGGTGTCGAGCAACAAGCTGTCGCTCGTCAAGTACAACGTCAACGTCTATGAAACGGTATTTGGCTACACATGCATACGTGCGTACATCTATTTTTTCCTTATATTCATGCCGACCTACCTTGTCAAGGTACTGAAGCGTAACGCTGACAGCAAGCGTTTCCTTCAAATGAAATAATCTATATGATATTAAGAGCTTCGTCTAACACCTCAACCATAGAAAAAAAATCTCGAATGCACACAATAAATAGACGCGTGCGTACGTTCCATTATACAGAAGACTGAAGCACACAGACTATAGTTCATGAAACAAGAGTATACGTATATATATGATGGCATGACCGCTTTCGAAAAAGAAGTTAAACGACTGTGCGATTTCTTAACGGCACTAATATGCCTTATTATCTTTTCCCCATTATTTCTGCTCTGTTATATCGCCATCAAGCGCGACAATGACGGACCAGTTATCTATAAGCAGATACGCATAGGACGTTTTGGACGTCCATTCTATATCTATAAATTCCGCAGCATGATTATCGATGCGGAGAAGAATGGCGAGCCACAATTGTGGAATGCTGAGACTGATTCACGACTGACCAAGACTGGTAAGTTCCTGCGAGACCACCATTTGGATGAGTTGCCCCAGTTCTGGAATGTACTGATTGGCGACATGTCGTTTGTTGGGCCACGTCCTGAACGCAAGTTCTACATCAACCAGATTATGCAGCATGACCCACGCTACGAGTGTCTCTATCAGATTCGTCCGGGCATTACCTCAATGGCTACCATCTACAATGGCTATACGGATACCATGGAGAAAATGCTGACACGCTTGCGAATGGACCTGGAATATCTGGAACACCGCTCTTGGTGGCTTGACATCAAGATTGTCTTCCTCACCTTCGTAAACATTGTCTTCGGCAAGAAATTCTGATTTGCAGAAAAGAAATCCACCAATACTAAAATGTTATGAGGCACTATCTACTATGGGGATTCTTTCTCAGCATCAGTTATATATCTTCTATCTCAGCACAAGACACGCTCTCAACCCATGTCAACTATGACTTGACGACGGAGATGGCTGTGGGCACAGGTGACTTCACGGCCTACCAGTTAGTAAGCAACCGTCACCATGTGCTGGCAACAAGACCCAACACAGGCTATGTGAGAGGCGCCATCGAGGCGGAGCACTCATTGTCTAAGTACTTCACGCTGACGGGTGGTGCAGACATCATTGCTTCTGTGCATGCCAACCACAAGGTCTACCTGCAACAGTTGTACGCCAGTCTGGAATACGACAAGTTTTTCTTTGAGGTAGGTGTCCGCGAAAACGACGCCATCCTGCGTAACACTCAGTTGTCATCGGGTACCTTCGCCAAGGGCACTAATGCCAAGCCTATCCCACAAGTACGCATCGGAATTCGCGACTTCTGGACAGTGCCCTACACCAACGGCTGGCTGCAGATTCACTTTGAGGGTGGCTATGGAAAGTTCCTGGATAGCCAGTACCGCAAGGATGTCTATAACGACCACACAGACGTCAACTACAAATACGCTACAGACATCTGGTACCACCAGAAGCACTTCTACTTCCGCACCAATCCTGAGAAGCTTTTCTACGTGACCGCAGGCATTGAGCACGTGGCACAGTTTGCCGGCAACAAATACGGCATGGAGAATGGGCAATACGTGGAGAAAGAGCATCCCGTGAAGATGAAGGACTTCTTCGACATTTTCCTGCCCTTTGGCGACAAGAACTACTTCGAGAACGGCGCTATGGAGGACTGGGTCTATGGCAACCACCTGGGGTCGATGACTATCCAGCTGAGTTGGAACATCAACCGCGACCACATGGTGCAGGCCTATCTGGAAGACCCGTTCGAGGACGGCTCAGGCATGCGCAAAGGCAACGGATGGGATGGACTGTGGGGCGTCGAGTACGTCAATCGTGCCGCTGGGCACCAGTGGATACGTGGTGCAGTCATCGAGTATTTCCAAACCACTAATCAGGGCGGTCCTTTGCACTACGACCGTGGCGACTACCCCGACCCTATTCGCTCGCAGATTACCGACAAGGTGGTGGGCAACGACGAATACTACAACCACACCTACTATGGCAGCTACGCCCACTACGGTATGACTCCAGGCAACCCGCTCATCACCTCACCTATTTATAATATGGACGGTTTCAACATGTACCGCGACAATCGTGTCAAAGCGTGGCATGTAGCTCTGAACGGCGAGTTGACAGACCACATCTCCTATCTTGTCAAAGGTTCCTATCGTGAGGGAATGGGCACATACAACAAGCCCATCTACCCCAAGCACCATTCCTTCGACGCCATGTTACAGGGCACCTATACCAAAGGTCCTTGGCAGATGTCGGCGGCATGGGCTTTCGATAAAGGTAACATCTATGGTGACTGCTCAACGTTTAACTTAAAAATCAACTATCATGGCAAGATTCTCTAAGCACCTCATACTTGTTACATCTTATATCTTCCTTCTTACATCTACCCTCTCTTCCTGTCAGGAAGGCGGCAATGCGGGCGACCTGTTAGGACAGTGGCGACTGGAGGGTTATGAAGACATGTATGTCAGCTTCTCAGGCACCATCACGCAGTTCCGCAAGGCCAATGGTCAGCAGGTCTTTGCCAAATTCCAGCACGTAGGTGACAGCCTGTTCATGCAGTGTTCATCCATCTATCAGGAGAAGACAGACACCATCATGGTAGAAAACGAGTTCGGCATGAAGCCCCTCACCAATATCCGTGTCAGAATCGATGCCCTCGATGGCGACCACCTCACACTCAGCAAGAACGGCCAGCACTGGCTTTTCGAGAAATACTAATTATTGAAAGTGTTATGAAACGATTACTTACCATCGCACTCATGGCGATAGCCGCCATCAGTGCACAAGCACAGCAAGAGATTTACGAGACCGAGATGGCTGTCCTCGACGCACGGGGAGAGACACTCATCAAAGAGTATAGAGAACTCATGAAGAGTGACCCCAAGGGAGAGAAGGCTACCACGCAGAAGAGAGTCACACAGCTCTCTGCCATGCTCGACTCCATCAGCGTCGAGCAGATAAAGCTCGTCAAGCGCATCATCCGCGAGAACAAGGACAACCAACTGCCTGCCCGCTATATCAAGGAGGCCATGTATGACTTAGGCTACGAAGGACTGAAAGAGGCCCTCGACCCTACAGCCGCCTACTATAACAATCCCGATATGGAGAAGCCTAAGCAGTTGTTGGCAAGCTACGAGAAGCGCAAGCCCGGCACGATGTTCCACGAGCTAAGCATGAAGGATATGAACGACCAAGAGGTACGTCTCTCACTGTGGGCCGGCAAAGGCAACTACGTAATGGTTGACTTCTGGGCCTCATGGTGCGGTCCCTGTCGTCAGGAGATGCCCAATGTCATTCAGAACTATGAGCGCTACCACACCAAAGGTTTTGAAATCGTCGGTGTGTCCTTCGACCAGAAGAAGAATGCTTGGGTGAATGCCGTTCAGCAGATGGGCATGCGCTGGCCACAGATGAGCGACCTGAAAGGATGGCAGTGTTCCGCCAGCGATATCTATGGTGTACGCAGCATCCCTGCCAGCGTGCTTCTCGACCCGCAAGGCAAGATTATCGCCATTGACCTGCGTGGCAAGGCACTGGGCGAAAAGCTCAAGGAAATCTACGGAGAGTAAACGGGCAACCGGAACTGACAATACAGAGACAGACTAACCAACAAAACAACTGACATGAAACGAATACTTTCTTTGGCTGTCTGCGGCCTTCTTGCTGTGGGCAGTGTCGCACAACAACAGTTAGGCATGCGCCCCCGCGTGCAGTCGCCCGTAGTCAATGCCGACGGCACAGTGACCTTCAATTTCTACGACCCGACGGCGCAGGCTGTCAGCGTCTTTGGCGACTTCAAGGAGATTAGTGGTCAGCAACTGGATATGACCCGTCAGGACAATGGCATTTGGACGGTTACCACGAGTCCGCTGGCGCCAGAGCTCTATTCCTACAGCCTGACGGTCGACGGACAACGCTTCATCGACCCAGCCAACAGCTACGTCAATCGCGACATCTCTACCCTCTCGAACATCTTCATCGTGTCGAAGACGGACAGCGACAAGGGCCACCTCTATGCTGTCAACAACGTACCCCACGGCACCCTGTCGCGCGTCTGGTACGACAGTCCCACGCTGGGACAACAACGTCGCATGACCATCTATCTGCCACCCACATACGACGGCAAGAAGCGTTTCCCCGTCATGTATCTGTTGCACGGCCACGGTGGCGACGAGACAGCGTGGAGCGACCTCGGACGCACGTCGCAAATCATGGACAACCTCATTGCTGAAGGCAAGTGTGTGCCGATGATTGTCGTTATGCCCAATGGCAACCCCACCTGCAATGCTGCTCCTGGCTGGTGGCACGAGGGCATGTACACCCCCGATGGCAACGCCTTCAACCAGCGTGGTGCCAAGTCAACGATGGAGGAAAGTTTCATGGATATTGTCAACTTCGTAGACAGCCACTACCAGACCATCCAGAAGCGCTCTGCCCGTGCCGTCACAGGTCTCTCCATGGGTGGTGGTCATACCTTCGGCATCTCGCGTCTCTACCCTCAGGTGTTCGACTACTACGGACTGCAGTCTGCCGCCTGTCGCATGCCGAAGGAGCTGATTCCCAACACGCCTAATTCCAAGCTCAACGACGATTTCGACGGTCAGATGGCGCGCCTCTTCGCTTCGAAGCCCAAGCTATTCTGGATAGCTATTGGCAAGGACGACTTCCTCATGCAGATGAACACTGAGTTGCGTCAATACCTCGACGCCCACCACTACCCCTACGAATACTACGAGAACGATGGTGGCCACATCTGGCGCAACTGGCGCATCTACCTCACCCTATTTGCCCAGAAGATTTTCAAAGAGTAATACAAGCAAAAAAGGACTCACGGGACACCCCCCGAGTCCTTTTCTTTATGGTTAAACCAATCTTTATTTCTTGATGCGATAGATGCGGAACGACATAGGCGCCAGCTGGTCGTTGATGACCGACTGCTTCTTGTCAGCCTCCACTGCGATGGTACCCTTCTTTGGCGTGATGAACTCAGGGCGCTGGATGCTGTTCTCGTCGTCCATATCCTTGTGAGCAAGCGTGATGGTCTGTGCCGTTGTAGCCCCCGTCAGGTCCTTCAGGTTCAGCGTGATGGGCTGTGCCTGCTTCGACGTGTTTGCCACCTTGACGACGACCTCTCCAGCATCCTTGTCGTAACATGCCGAGGCGAAGAGTCCGTTCTGACCCTCTTGTCCTGCTACAGGGACACCCTTTTTCCCAGTGGTCAGCTGTAGCACGTGGGTACCCTTGTTGGTGGCGTAGAGCTGTTGCACGTAGTAGCTGACGGTCTTGAACATCTGCGTCTGGTCGTACCATATCTGGTCAGGACGCCACTGCCAGCCGTCAACGTGGGCGAAGAGCGGAGCAGGTGTAGTCATGTGGACGATGTCGGCATTGCGCTCGAAGCCCGTCATGTGGGCGGCTTCGAGGATGGCGGCCTCGTAGTGGTTCCACTTCTTGCCCTTGCCGTGACAGGCATACTCACCCGCAAACACCTTCGGGCCCTTGCGGTCGTAGGAGTCATAGCGCAGGCCATGGCTCAGGAACCACTGTTCGTCACGATAGTAGTGCTCGTCGTAGAGGTCTACCTTCAGCTCCTTCATGCGGGGCTGCAGGAGGTCGAAGTCCCAGCCCTCACTGTTAGGACCAGTGGTGCCGATGAGCTTCAAGTCAGGATATTTCTTGCGCAGGGCATCGCTGAACTTCTTCAGACGCTCTGTGAACACGGGGCCATAGCCACCATGTGCCTCGTCGTAGTCCCACTGCTCGTTGCCCACACCCAGATACTTCAGGTTGAAGGGTTCGGGGTGGCCCATGTCGGCACGCACCCTACCCCACTTTGTGGTGACGTCGCCATTGGCAAACTCCACGAGATCGAGGGCATCCTGGATGTAGGGGCCGAGGTCGTCGAGTGCCACATGTACGCCAGGCTTCGTGGGGTCAGGGTTCTGGAACTGACAAGACAGTCCGCACGAGATGACGGGCAGGGGCTCGGCACCGATGTCCTCAGAGAGTTGGAAGAACTCAAAAAAGCCCAGTCCGTACGACTGGTAGTAGTCGGGGAAGTAGCGGAAGTCGAAGGTGTACTCCCAGCGGTTGTGGTTCAGCGGACGGTTCTCTACAGGACCGACGCTATTCTTCCACTGGTAGCGCTCGTCGAGCGAGCTGCCCTCCACGATGCATCCGCCAGGGAAGCGGAAAATGCCAGGGTGCAGGTCTTCCAGTGCCTGAGCCAAGTCACGGCGCATGCCGTTCTCGCGATTCTTGTAGGTGTTCACGGGGAACAGCGAGATGTGCTCCAGCGCCACGCTGTTAGGTCCCTGCAGGAAGATGCGCA
>ONCH01000045.1 GCA_900316265.1 uncultured Prevotellaceae bacterium
CTTACCGGCTTCCACATCTTTCATGTGGTTAACGAAGAGCTTCTTGCCCTCCTCAACCTTGAACTGCTGACCGTTGATCTCTACAATTGCGTACATTGTTTTTAATTGTTTAACGGGTTTTTCTGCCTGGCGTGTCACCTCGTGCGACAACTTCTTTGAGCCAAAACAGACCAAATCGGCTGCAAAGGTACTCATTTTTGAGGGAACTGTGAAAAGTGAAGTATGAAAAGTGTAGAGAATTACGGAAAATTAACACTTTTCGTGTGTGAGGATGCTGTCAGCTATATATAGAATATATATAAAACTATAAAATCAATAAAGCGGTGACCCTCACAGGCGACCGCTCTATAATCTTCAATAGGTATTAGTCCTTTTTAAGGTAAAAAGATTGTTTTCAGGATAACGATTGCAAAGGTACGACTTATTTTCTTATCTACCAAAACTTTTTGGCATTATTTTGTTTCTTTTCAACTGTGTGGGCACACAATTATGAAATTTTTGTAAATAACTACCCTTTTTGGCGTTGTTTGTCTAAGGAAATGCATCGTTTGTCTTGAAACTTAAATGGAAAATGCACCATCAATCTTGGAGACTGATAGTGCATTTTGATATAAAAATAAGCGTTTTTTCTGAAAATTGTGTTTTTTCAGGATTTAGCGTCTTACTTCTGAACAGGAATTTTGACCTTTGGTCGAGTTTGCTCACGTTCGGAAATGAAAGCACGCTTTCATTTCCTCACTTAATTGCAATCTTGTCCACGCGCTTCTGATGACGACCGCCTTCAAAAGTAGCGGTGAAGAATTCGTCCATAATCTTGCGGGCCATATTGTTGTCGATGAAACGACCTGGCATTACCAGAACGTTGGCGTCGTTGTGCTGACGAATGAGATGAGCGATCTCAGGAATCCAGCACAGACCAGCACGTACCTGCTGGTGCTTGTTCAGCGTAATGCAAATACCCTCACCAGAACCGCAGATAGCGATACCAGGATAAACCTCGCCACTTTCAATGCCTTCAGCCAGTGCGTGACCGAAATCGGGATAATCGACACTTGCGTCACTCCAGGTACCATAGTCCTTAACGGGATAACCCTTCTCTTCCAGGTACTGGAGCACGAACTTCTTTAATGCAAAACCTGCGTGGTCGCAGGCAACACCTACAGTTTTTACTTCCATAGTCGTAAAACTTTAAAAGGCACGGACCTGAATCCGTGCCTTGTTAATTATGCTAACAGGGCTTTAACCTGCTTGTAAACATTCTCACCTGTGAAGCCCAGCTTCTCGTCGAGCACCTTATAAGGAGCAGAGAAACCGAAGCTCTCCAGACCCCATACGGTACCGTCGGCACCTACCAGACCCTCGAGGTTGACGGGCAGACCAGCGGTCAGACCGAACTTCTTCTTACCTGCAGGCAGAACGCTCTGCTGATACTCCTTAGACTGGCTGCGGAACAGACCCTCAGAAGGAACGCTGACAATACGTGTCTTAATGCCGTCGGCAGCAAGCAGCGATGACGTCGTAGTTCTCGTCTGAGCCAGCTACGATGTAAGCACCCTTTGTTGCCTGGTTGTAATCGTTACCCTCAGGCAGCATCTCGATGTTCTGACGAGAGAAGATAAGCGCAGTCGGAGTGTCGATGTTTTCCATTGCCATGCGCCAGCAAACGGTGGTCTCCTCAGCATCGGCAGGACGAACTACCAATACAGAGTTCTTGCCGTGGTGGTTCTTCAGCTTCTCCATCAGGCGGATCTGTGCCTCCTGCTCAACAGGCTCGTGGGTAGGACCATCTTCACCAACGCGGAATGCGTCGTGGGTCCAGATGAACTTAACAGGAAGCTCCATGAGGGCAGCCATACGTACGGCGGGCTTCATGTAGTCAGAGAATACGAAGAAGGTACCGCAAGCGGGGATAACACCACCGTGCAGAGCCATACCGATACAGCAGCAAGCCATTGTGAGCTCAGCTACACCTGCCTCGAAGAAAGCACCGCTGAAGTCACCGCGAACGATGTCCTTAGTCTTCTTCAGGAAGCCATTGGTGTTATCTGAGTTAGACAGGTCTGCAGAAGCACAAATCATATTGGGCACCTGCTCGGCCAGCTGACCCAGAACAGCAGCAGAGGCACTACGTGTAGCGCTACCAGCCTTCTGCTCAACCTTGCTCCAGTCAATCTTCGGAGCCTTACCGCTGAACCACTCCTTCAGCTGCTCAGCCTTCTCCGGATTAGCCTTTGCCCACTCAGCCTTAGCAGCATAGCGCTCAGCAACAATCTTCTTCAGTTCCTCAGCACGCTTTGCGTAGAGCTCCTGAACTTCTGGGAAAATCTGGAATGGATTCTCAGGATCAGCGCCCAAGTTCTTCATGGTGTTGATGTAAGCGTCGCCACCGAGAGGAGCACCATGTGTAGCGCAGTTGCTCTCGTATGAAGAGTTGTCTGCCTTGCGAGCACCCTTACCCATGATACAATGACCAATAATCAGTGAAGGACGAGCAGTTTCCTTCTGAGCGTTCTTGATGGCCTCGCGAATCTGGTCGACGTTGTTACCGTCAATCTTCTGAACATACCAGCCCCATGCCTCATACTTCTTGGCGGTATCCTCGCAGGTAACCACCTCTGTCTTGGTAGAGAGCTGAATATCGTTAGCGTCGTAGAACATGATAAGGTTATCGAGACCAAGGTTACCAGCAATACGACCAGCACCCTGTGAGATCTCCTCCTGCACACCACCATCAGAGATGTAGGCGTAAATAGTCTGGCTCATGACTTCGCCTAGACGAGCCTTCAGGAACTTAGCGGCGATGGCAGCACCTACTGCAAAGCAGTGACCCTGACCCAGAGGACCAGAGGTGTTTTCGATGCCACGCTCAATCTCGCGCTCTGGGTGACCTGGAGTTACTGAACCCCACTGACGCAGGTTCTTCAGGTCCTCCAGCGTGAACTTGCCGATGAGAGCCAGCTGGCTGTACAGCATTGGAGCCATATGGCCAGGGTCAAGGAAGAAGCGGTCACGACCTTCCCAAGCGGGATTCTCTGGGTCGTAAACCAGGAATTCTGAATACAGGGTGTTAATGAAATCTGCACCACCCATTGCACCACCGGGGTGACCTGACTTGGCTTTCTCAACCATTGAAGCAGCAAGGATACGGATGTTGTCCGCTGCTCTGTTCATAACTTTGTTGTCGTTCATAATAAGTACGTTAATATAAGTGTATTTACATAATGCATCTGCAAAAATACTGAAAATTTTTCAAATGACATACATTTTTTCTGCAAAAATACGTGAAAATTGCAAATAAACGGGAAAACGTGCAAAATAAAAAGTCGGAACCATTTCTGATTCCGACTTTGCTAGTGAGGTGCCTGGCGGATTCGAACCGCCGTAGACGGTTTTGCAGACCGTTGACTAAGCCACTCATCCAAGGCACCGTTTCAGCGAATGAAGAGCGATGCTCGCATCAGCTCTTCTGAGCGTAGGTGTCTGACCAAAGGTCAAGGCACCGTTTGGTTTAGCGGATGCAAAAGTACTACTTTTTTTTGGACTGACCAAATTTTTGGCAGTTTTTTTTCAATTCACAGCCCGAACAAGGGTCTGCATCACTTCTCAGCGCTTTGTATAGGCGCCATGAAGCGTAGCTTAGGGCGCCAAAAAGGACAAGGACCGTGATAGATATCTGCATCATAACGTTCAATGTTCAACGTTTTACCCTCTGAGTTTCTTCAGCAATACTTTGTTGATGGCCTGTATGCGTCGTCCGCCTTTCTCGATACCACTTCCTATGTCTTCGCGTACATTATTTATATTATTAAAGAAGTCGCTGAAGGCATTGAGCACGGGGTTCGGCTGTGCAGCGTCTTCTGTAGCTTCCGGATTGGTCAGAATGCGGATGCCCAGATGCTCTATGTGTACGTCGACATCTGTGCCCGTTACTACGGGGTCGCCATCATAGTGGATTGCTCCTGGCTCTTTGCGGTGTATGCGAATGCTCTTTGCTCGGAAGGTTTTAATCTTTGAGTTGTTCTGCAGTGTCTTCATAAACAGGTCAGCGGCAATCTGTGGCGCGTCAAGTGCTGTAAAGGGTTCCATGACGATGACATCCATCATGCCGTCACGCATAGTAGCGCCAGGGGCAATGTAGGCATTGTTGCCGTATTGCGAGGCATTGGCGCAAGCTATGAGGAAGGCCTTGTGATACACCGTACCGTTCTCATCGACAATCTCATACGTTTCAGGCTGGTACTTCAATCCTTCCTTTAGCACGTTTTCTACATAGGTAATAGGTCCGCGCTTGCCGGCTTCTGCGAATTTCAGCGAGATGAACGCGTCGAAGCCCATTCCGCAGGTACAGAAGAAGGGTAGGTCGTTGATGACGCCATAATCGAAAGCCTCTATCTGGCAATGGTTAACCAGTTCGATTGCTTTCACTGTATCAATAGGAATGCACAAGTGGCGCGCCAGCCCGTTACCCGACCCGCATGGAATAATGCCCAGTGCCGTCTGGGTATGCACCAGCGAACGAGCCACCTCGTTGACGGTACCGTCGCCACCAACAGCCACCACGATGTCTGCACCTTCTGTAGCAGATTGGCGTGCTATCTCTGCAGCATGGCCAGCATATTCGGTAAACCGCACTTCGTAGTCGAATTGCTGCTGGTCAAGATGCTCGCTGATGAGTTGCGGTATCTCGTCCTTGTTGTTCGTTCCCGATATGGGGTTAATAATAAATATGATGCGTTTCTTGTTTTCCATTTCTTTTGCAAAATTACGAATTATCGTTGAATTTTTGATGATATTAGCGATAAAAATCGCAAAAATGAAGAAATATCTTCTTTTTTGTGCACTATTTTAATAAAAATGTGTAACTTTGCAGTCTGAAAACATTATTTGTAGCGAAGAAAGCTATCAGACCTATCAATTATGGGACAATTACAAGAAAGATACAAACTTTATCGTGAGCCGCAAAAATATATGGAGGCTGACGTTTATCCCTATTTCCGCGAGATTGAGGGAAAGCAGGGAACAGAGGTTGAAATGGGCGGACACAAAGTTTTGATGTTCGGATCTAATGCCTACACAGGATTGACGGGTGACCAGCGCATTATAGATGCTGCAAAGGCAGCTCTTGATAAGTATGGTTCTGGCTGTGCCGGTAGCCGTTTTCTTAACGGAACCCTTGATATTCACGTACAGTTAGAGAAGGAGATTTCAGAGTTCATCCATAAGGATGACTGTCTTTGCTTCTCTACCGGTTTCTCTGTCAACCAGGGTGTGTTGGCAATGGTTGTCGGTAAGGGCGACTATATTATCTGTGATGATCGTGACCACGCTTCTATCGTTGACGGACGCCGTCTGTCGTTTGCCCGTCAGCTGCACTACAAGCACAACGACATGCAGGACCTGGAGCGTGTGTTGCAGAAGTTGCCTCACGATGCTATCAAGCTCATCGTTGTTGACGGTGTGTTCTCTATGGAGGGTGACCTCTGCAAACTTCCTGAGATTGTAGAGTTGAAGCATAAGTACAATTGTTCCATTATGGTCGATGAGGCTCACGGTATCGGTGTCTTCGGTGACCATGGACGTGGCGTTTGCGACCACTTTGGACTGACCGATGAGGTAGACCTTATCATGGGTACCTTCTCTAAGTCACTGGCTTCTATCGGTGGTTTTATTGCTTCTGATGCTGACACTATTAACTTCTTGCGTCACACCTGTCGTACTTATATCTTCTCCGCTTCCAACACGCCTGCAGCTACTGCCGCAGCTATGGAGGCTCTGCACATCCTGCTGAAGGAGCCTGAGCGCATCGAGGCTCTGTGGAAGGTGACCAAGTACGCCTTGAAGCGCTTCGCTGAAGAAGGCTTTGAGATTGGTGAGACTGAGAGCCCAATCATTCCACTCTACGTTCGCGATGTCGAGAAGACTTTCCTTGTGACAGCTCTCGCCTTCAAGTCTGGTGTATTCATCAATCCCGTTATTCCGCCTGCTTGTGCTCCTCAGGACACGCTGGTGCGTTACGCTCTGATGGCTACCCATACCGAAGAGCAGGTTGAGCGTTCTGTTAAAGCACTGAAGAAAATCTTCGTAGAACAGGGAATTATTAAGTAAAGCAAGAAAAAATTGCTGAAATATTTGCGGGTGTCAAAGAAAATGTGTACCTTTGCAGCGCTTTAATAAAAAGCACTGCGAAATCAGGCTTCGCCTCAGCATAGAGCGAGCTCTCTGCGTTCGGCTTGCACTGATTTTGTCACCCAACAATCGAGGTGTAGCGCAGTTGGTAGCGTTCCTGGTTTGGGACCAGGCTGTCGCAGGTTCGAGTCCTGTCACCTCGACTCCATCTAACCGATCATGTACTGTTTCATCAGTTCTTGGTCGGTTTTTCTATTGAAACAAAAAATGTGGGGGAATCGTTGGTGGTTCGCTCACTTTTTAGTACTTTTGCAAGCAAATGAGATACAGCACGAATACACAAGGTGAATATGACCACTTTCAGGTGACGGAGGAACAACCTCTGTTGGAGTTCTTGTTGGCGAATGTCAAGCAGTCGAAGAACAAGATTAAGTTGACACTGCAGGGACAGGGCGTGAAGGTGAATGGTAAGACGGTAACACAGTTTGACTACATGCTTCTGCCAGGCATGAAGGTGGCTTTCTCGAAGACAAAGCGCAACCAGCAGGCCTTCAAGAGTCGCTATGTGAAGATTGTCTATGAAGACCGTTGGCTTATTGTCATTGAGAAACAACCGGGCATCCTGTCGATAGCTGGTGGCCATTCGTCGCTGAACGTGAAGACGGTGCTGGACGACTATTTCAAGAAGTCGCGCCAGAAGTGTACTGCACATGTGGTGCATCGTCTGGATAGAGACACCAGCGGTCTGATGGTTTATGCTAAGGATATGGAGACGGAACAGGTGTTGGAGCACAATTGGCACCAGATAGTCTATGACCGTCGCTATGTTGCTGTGTTGTCGGGTGAGATGGAGCAGGATGACGGCACCATCGAGAATTGGCTGAAGGACAATAAGGCGTATGTGACGTACTCGTCACCCGTAGATAATGGTGGTAAGTTGGCCATTACCCATTTCCACGTGTTGGACCGCACTACCGACCACTCGCTGGTGGAGTTTAAGTTGGAGACGGGACGAAAGAACCAGATTCGCGTGCATGCCGCTGACATGGGCCATCCTGTTTGTGGCGATGTGAAATACGGCAATGGTGACGACCCGCTTCACCGCCTGTGCCTGCATGCATGGCTGTTGTGCTTCGAGCACCCGTGGACGCACCAGCCCATGGAGTTTGAGACTACGATTCCTGCAACCTTTAAACACTTGTTCAAATGATAGCAGGCAACTTTACATACTATCTGGCGTTGTTAGCCTTAATCATTATTGGCGTGCTGGTAGTGAAAAGAGTAGCGTCGTGTCTGGTGAAGACCATCGTTACGCTGGTGCTGATTGCAATTGGCGTAGCGATATACTGGCTCTATTTTAGAATTTAGAGAAGCAGTAACCCGATTGCTACGCAAAGCCCATAGACGAGCATGTTGCGCGCTGTTTCTCCCAGACACACATTGAGTTCGCGACCATGATTGATGTGTCGCATCTTCTGCCAGGTGAGCACGTGTAGCAACAGGTAAAAGAAAGGCAGTAGGAATGCCAGAATGTGTCCGTTGAGCCAGAAGACGACACCTGCCAAGACAGCTATGACGCCCAGCGACAGATAGAGCCATTCGGCGGCCTCTGCACCAATTTCTACCACCAGTGTTTTCTTCCCATCCTCGCGGTCGTTGTCACGGTCACGATAGTTGTTGATGATAAGCAATCCGTCGATGACCAGTCCACAGGCCACGGAGGCAATGAACACCTGCCACGTGCACGTGTGCAACTGAATGTAATACGTGATGCAGACGGGTACAATGCCGAAGAAGACCACCACCAGCAGGTCACCCATGCCGATGTACGACAGATGCGTGGTGTAGAGGAAGCAGAACACGACACATAGGATGCCAATCATAATCATTTCCAGACCACCATACCAAATAAGTGGCAAGCCTACGATACAGGCGACGCACGTCGTCAGTGCAATGGCTCGTTTCATGGAGTCTATCTTCACCCAGCCCTGTGTGCAAGCACGTAGCGGTCCCAGGCGTCGGTCTATGTCGTCGTTACCTCTTGTGTAATCAAAGAAGTCGTTGATGAAGTTGGCGTCAATCTGCATGAGCAAGGCAAAAGCCAAGCAGAGTAGTGCAGCAGGCCATTTGAAGACGTTGGCAATGTACTCTTGCGCATCTACCCACGCCAATGCCAGCCCAATGATAACGGGAACAGCGGCCCCCGTCAGTGTCTTTGGTCGGGCGGCTAACAGCCATGCTTTCAGCGAGTCTTGTTTGATTTCGTTCTGGTTCATTTTCGTTACGAAATATCGTTATTTCGAATTGGTCTCTTCTTGGAAAATTCTGTCGAAAACGGGACGCATCTTGTCTGGTTCTGCAATGAGCAGGCGCAATTCGTTGAGTTTGCGCTCGTTCTCTGAACCCTGTATCCACAGGCGTATGTAACCATTGACGGAGTATTTCTCGTCCATGTGTTTCATGAAGCGTTGCCAGTGGCCCTCTGTGTCCAGTTCCGGATAGTTGGACAACCCGTACTGGATGGTGCGTCGGATGACGGTTTCTGGTTCGATATCGCGGTCAGCCTCTGCCACTATCTTGCCATAGATGCTACGTGGAGCCCTTGATGCTGATGCCCGATGGTCCTCCACAGCCTCCTTCATCATAACCAGTTTGTCTGCTGAGAACCAGCGCTTCAGACGGGCGTCGGCCAAGAGAATCTTTCCGCTGGTCAGATGGTGGATGGCACGTGGTCCCGACAGTCCTAAGTCGTGGTAGGCGGCAATTGCATAGGCCATATCGAGGTCTGCCCCCGTCTTGCGAGCCAAGTCCAGCGACCGACGGATGACACGCGTCACGTGCTCCATGTTGTGTGCTTTGTCGAAGGCCGCATACTGAGGCAGTATCTGTGTCTCGACAAATTCCACGAGGTCAAGTGAAGGGTTGTTCGTCATAGCGCAATTAGTTATAGAAGTTCCAAGAGACACCCAGTCGCATAATGCGGGTGTTAGTGGGATAGTGGGGAGTCAGGAAGTACTCTTTCGAGCCTGAGCTGGCGTTCACATGATTAAAGGCAATGAAGAAGCGAGCGCGCTTCAGGTGCATGTTGGCATAGACGTCGATAAACGGATAGCCTCCGATGCGAACCGTGCTGGAGCCATTCTGCTGAACGGCAAACTGACTGATTTGTGGCAGATAGTCCGGTGCTTCGTAGGTTGTGAAGTAGGTCATGCAACCACCAATTTCCACACCCAGTACGCGGGCAATCTTGAACTTCAAGTAGAGGTTTGTGAAGAGGTTCAGCGTGGGCAGTGGCAACACACTCTTCATACTGGCATTCTGGTAGGTCACAATGTTCTCCCAGTTCAGTGGGCCCAGTCTGAAGTCCTGCTTCAGTTGCAATGTCAGTACGTTGATGTTGGTAGCCTCCTGGAAGACGCCGCCCGTCAGTGCCGTTCGTGTGCTGTCGCTATAGTTGTAGCTCATGCCGAAGTACGTGTAGTTCTGTATCTCGTCAACGGCCACGCGCAAGGTAGTATGTGTCTTGTCATAGGAGAATATACCCTCCAGATGCGTGCGTGTCTCAGGATTCAATGAATTCTCCCACCATAGGTGCTTGGAGTGGTAGTTTCTCTGGAAGTAGGTGGGCCTTATGCGTGAGAAGTTAGCCTTTGCCGCCAGTCGCACCGTGTCGCCAAACAATGGGAAGTTCAGGTCGGTGCTGAAATGGAGGTCCAGCTTTCCTGGGTCAGCACCCACCACGCCAATCTCGGCACCCACATTGAAGTGGAACGTGCGCCCCTGCGTCTTCGACAGCTTTCCACCAACCGTCAGGTCATATTCTGACTGGCGCTCCAGATGGTAGCCTGTCGCTCCGCTTTCTAAGTACGGCATCTTATAGTAGCGCTGTTCGTAGGCGATGAATCCTTTCAGACCCGCTTTCACGTATTTGTTGAAACCTTCGAGCAAGGCCAGTGCAAAGGTGTTCTTGATGCTGGTCATCTGGAATTTGTCATAGATGCCCTCGCCAGCGTAACTGCCTTCGTAGTCCGTATCGTAATACGTGTTGGCGTAATAATTCTTTGGCGTGGCGTATGCCTGATAGATGCGGTCGTAATTGTTGATGTCGAGCGTGTGGATGATACTGGTGACAGGCACGTATTCGCGCTTCATATACTGTTCCAGACTGTCCTTTTCGTGCTGAATGGTCAGTACGCTGTCGAGCGATTCCGCAGAGTCAATCTTGATGCGGGTGGTGTCTGGCTGTTGCGTGTCAGTAGCTGCTACGGGCTCATTGCCCATAATCTTCGCATCCGCTGGACGTCCGGCAGGCACATCGCTGATAGGTATGTCGATGGGGCGCCCTATTGACGTTTCCTCCTCGTCCATGTTCAGTCCACTCGTCTTGGCATTGGCCTTGGCTGATGCCTCTGCAAACTTACGCGCCCTGATTTCTTCGTCGGTCATCTTCACCTTGCGATAGAAACCGATGTTGTATCTGTGCGACAGGAAGAGGTGCTGCGACGTGTTACGGTTCCAGTTTTTCTCCAGCACCGTGGGAATCTCGCTCTCTGTGTATTGTTCCGTAAACAGCTCAGGGTGAGTGATATAGTTGTCGTTGGTGATACCGCCATTCTCGTTGGCCTTGTGCTGATAGCTGGTGGCCAGTATGTGCATCTGGTATCGGTCGCCACGATAGGAACCGAACAGCGAGGCACGGAAGTGAGAGTTGCTCTGGTTCTTGTAGTAGCCGCGGGCGTAGTAGTAGTCCAAGTCAAAGCCGAAGCCCAGTCGCTTATTGGCATTCACGGCAAATTTCGCATCGATATGGTCTTCACCGTTCTGCTTGTCACCGCAGTTGTCGTAGCTGATGTTCGTATAGGGCGACAACGTGTTCAGGAAGTGGAACTGGTCGGGCTCCTTGCGCATGTAGTCGTAACTGTCCACAAAGAAGAACTCGCTCTGCCTCTTGCGGTCTATGAAGATACGGCTCAGGCGAGGCGTGTAGTTACTACCTGTGGAGTTGTACTCGCCGTAGATTCCCGTATTATAGATGCTGTTCTGGTAGAGATGGGGCATCGTGTCGAGCTCACAAGGGGTGATGTCACCAAACAGGCGATCCACCGTCCACGCCCATACGCCTCTGGGAATTTCCTTATTGCTGGCCAGCGAGTCGCGCTTGTTGGGGTTGAAGTTTCCATTGCTGTTGTAGGTCTGATTGACGTTGCCGTTCTCGTCCAGCGTTTGAAACGTTTGTGCCTGCATGGTCGTCATGCAGGCAATGAGTAGGAAGTATAGTGTGCCTCTTCTTATATTCATGTTGACTTAATCATTCTCAGTCCCGACTCGATGAACTTGATAATCATCGCGGCCAGAATAATATAGGTACCCGTCTCGCGACTTTGGGCATAGAAGATATACATGCCGATGGCTGCGCCCAGAATGAAGATGAGGTTCAGCCAGTTGCGAATCACTTTCAGACTCATTTCAGCAGGCTCTCGAATTTGTTGAACAGGAAGTCCTTGCGGTCGATGGTCTTACGACGGAACTTGCCGGAAACGGGCAGCACGCGGGTGCCTTTCTTGTTCAGCGCTTCCTTGTCGGTAATCCAGTTCTCGGCCGTGTAGTTCTGGGGATTGCGGTTCTCGTCATAGACGTAGCGGATGTTGGCCATCTGGATGTCGGCCTTGCCATCGTAGCAACGGGCTTTGAGGACATAGAGCATGCGTGTCTGGTCCAGCATGATGGCTGTTGATTTGAAGACGAGCCACTCGTTGAATGTAGCGCCCAGCTCGTGCTTCTCCTTGTCGTCAATCACGAGGCGTGCCGACACCTGGTTCTTCTCGCCCGTCATCTTCTCCAGATAGGCTTTCACGATGTCGAACACCTGGTCGGCCGACTTGCCAGGGGCATTGATGGTTGTGCTGAACACCACTTTGCCGTTCTCCTCAGGCACGGCGCCCTTCAGGTACTTGGCGTCTTTGCTTACCTCTTTCTTTACTTCCGTTTCTTCCACCTCAGGCTTCTCCCAGGTGTTGGCTTGTGCCCACATGGTCAGTGGCATAACGGCCATCATGGCTATCAGAATCTTTTTCATTGTTTTGCTGTTTTATTTCTATTTTCGTGCAAAGTTACGAAATAATTCATAATTCATAATTCATAATTCATAATTATTTCGTTGCAGTAGTGTATTTTTTACTTTTCGCTTTTCTTTTTTCACTTTATTTAAGCTCCAGCTCCTTCTGCAGACGGATAATCTCGTCGCGATACTGGGCGGCCTGTAGGAAGTCGAGCTTCTTGGCGGCCTCCTTCATCAGGCGCGTCGTCTCGGCAATGCTCTTCTCCAGCTGTGGTCGCGTCATCTGTTCGATAATCGGGTCTGCAGCAAAGGCGGCAGAAGGCTGCTGACCTTTGGCTGTCAGTTTCTGACCATTGGCCTCGCGCTCCAGGTCAACCAACGAGACGGTCAGTGCCTTCTTAATCTGGGTAGGCGTAATGCCGTGTTCCTCGTTGTATTTCAACTGCTTGGTACGACGGCGAAGCGTCTCGTCGATGGTCAGTTGCATGGAATGGGTGATGGTGTCGGCATACATAATCACCTTGCCGTTGACGTTACGTGCGGCACGTCCTGCCGTCTGCGTCAGACTACGGTGTGAACGCAGGAAACCTTCCTTGTCGGCATCCAGAATAGCTACCAGCGACACCTCTGGCAGGTCCAGTCCCTCGCGCAACAGGTTCACACCCACCAGCACGTCGAAGGTGCCGTTGCGCAGGTTCTCCAGTATCTTTACGCGCTCCAGCGTGGTCACCTCGCTATGGATATACGCAGTCTGTATGCCGTGGTTCAGCAGGTATTCGCTCAGCTCCTCGGCCATGCGCTTGGTGAGCGTTGTCACCAGCACGCGTTCCTTGCGCTCTATGCGTTGCTGTATCTCGTCCATCAGGTCGTCTATCTGGTTCTCAGTGGGGCGCACCTCTATCTCTGGGTCGAGCAGTCCCGTAGGACGGATAACCTGTTCCACGACCACGCCCTCAGACTCCTGCAGTTCGTAGTCGGCAGGCGTGGCAGAGACGTAGATGACCTGTGGCGTCATCTCCTTGAACTCGTCGAACGTCAGCGGACGGTTGTCGAAGGCGGCAGGCAGACGGAAACCATACTCTACGAGGTTGGTCTTGCGCGCGCGGTCGCCACCATACATCGCGCCAATCTGCGGCACTGAGACGTGGCTTTCGTCGATGACCAGCAGGAAGTCGTCGGGGAAAAAGTCCAGCAGACAGTAGGGGCGCTCGCCAGCCTGTCGCCCGTCGAAGTAGCGCGAGTAGTTCTCAATACCCGAGCAGTGGCCCAGCTCCTTAATCATCTCCATGTCGTACTCCACGCGTTCCTTGATGCGCTGAGCCTTGATGCCGTCGCCCAGCTCTTCGAAGAAGGCCACCTGCTTCACCAGGTCGTCCTGAATCTGGTGGATGGCCGAGTTGGTCTGTTCCTGCGTGGTAGTGAAGAGGTTGGCAGGGTAGAGCTTATACTCCTCAAACGAGGCCAGCCGGTGCATATCCATGCTGTCCAGTTCCTCGATGGTGTCTATCTCGTCATCCCAGAAAGTGATGCGCAACACCGCCTCCGAGTAAGCCATCGCCACATCCACCGTGTCGCCCTTCACGCGGAAGCATCCACGCTTCAGTTCTATGTCGTTGCGGACATACAACGCACCTACCAATTTTCTTAACAATGCATTGCGGTCGATAATCTGTCCGCGATGTATCTCGATGATATTCTCGTTCAGCGCCACAGGACTTCCCATGCCATAAATGCATGAAACTGAAGATACAACGATGACGTCTTTTCTTCCTGACATTAAAGCACTTACCGCACGGAGTCTCAGTCGGTCTATCTCCTCGTTGATAGCCAAGTCCTTCTCGATATAGGTGTCGGTAGTAGGCAGATAGGCCTCTGGCTGGTAGTAGTCATAATAACTGACATAATACTCCACCGCATTCTCTGGGAAGAAGCCCCTCATTTCCTCATACAGCTGGGCGGCCAGCGTTTTGTTGTGCGACAGGATGAGCACGGGTTTACCTACGTTGGCAATGACGTTGGCAATGGTAAACGTCTTACCCGAACCCGTCACGCCCAGCAGCACCTGGGCCTTGTCGCCACGACGGATGCCGTCCGTCAACTGGCGGATAGCTTCAGGTTGGTCACCTGTCGGTTGGTATTGTGAGGTCAGAATATAGTCCATAAGTTGTGCAAAATTACAAAATTATTCCTAATTCCGCGCCTTGAATCCTAATTTTTATCAAAAAACTTTGTTTTTCTCAATATATTTATGTACTTTTGCACGTCAATTTCGAATATAGCATGAAGAAGAACGTTTTTCTCACTCTCTTGGCTGCTGTCTTGTTAGCAGGATGCACCAATGAATATAACAAAATATTGATGTCGAGCGACACGGCTTACAAATATGAATGTGCCAAGCAGTATTTTGCTATGGGCAAGTTCAATCAGGCCTCGCAGTTGCTGCAGGATGTGGTTATCGGACAGAAAGGCCGTTCTACCGCTCAGGAGAGCCTTTACATGCTGGCTTTGGCAGAGTACAACAATCGCGACTACGAGTCGGCCAGCCAGACCTTTAAGAAGTATTTCAGCAGCTACCCCAAGGGTGACTATGCTGAGCAGGCCTGCTTCTATATCGGACGTTCCCTCTTTGAGAGCGTGCCAGAGCCCCGTCTCGACCAGACACCTACCGTAGGTGCCATCACGGCTTACCAGAACTTTATGGACTATTTCCCAGATTCCAATCTCCGTGAAACAGCCCAGAAGCACCTCTTCCTGTTGCAGGACAACCTCGTGCAGAAGGAGTACCTCTCTGCCAAGCTGTACTATAACCTCGGTGGCTATTTCGGCAATATCAACGCCAATACCGAGTCTAACTACGAGGCGTGCATCATCACCGCCCAGAATGCGCTGAAGGCCTATCCCTACACCGACAAGCGCGAGGCCTTCTCCATCCTCATCATGAAGAGCAAGTACTACCTCGCCAAGAACAGTTCAGAGGCGAAGAGGGTAGAGCGCTATCGCGACGCTGAGGACGAGTGCTATGGTTTCCTCAACGAGTTCCCAGAGTCCAAGGAGGCCGAGACCGCCAAGGAATATATCGAGAAATGCAAGAAAATAACAAAAGATTAATTTTAGAATATGGATTACAAAAAGTCAAAAGCACCGGTAAACACCGTAACACGTAACATCATGGATCTCTGTGAAGAGACCGGCAACATCTACGAGAGCGTAGCAATCATCTCAAAGCGTGCCAACCAAATCAGTCTGCAGATCAAGGAAGACCTGTCGAAGAAACTGGCAGAGTTCGCTTCCTACAACGATTCACTGGAGGAAGTCTTCGAGAACCGCGAGCAGATTGAGATTTCACGCTACTACGAGAAGCTGCCTAAGCCCTCACTGCTGGCCACTCAGGAGTTTGTAGAAGACAAGATCTACTGGCGCGACCCTATTCGCGAGCAGCAGGCCGCTAACGACTAAACCCGTCGGCAACCATGATTCAGCGCAAGCAATCGCTTTTCCTGCTCATCGCAGTCATCTTAGGTATGGTGCATTTCCAGGGCTGGCTGCTCTTTGGCATACAGATACTCGCATCGGCCATCGCGCTCATTGCCATCTTTATGTTCAAGCAGCGACCCCTGCAGGCCACCATGTGCCTCTTTGCCATTCTGGTCAACATCCTCTGGTACGTAGCCTTTGCCGTACTCATCCAGCAGGGAGCACTCCCCGAGACGCTGCCCCTTACTGCCACGTTGCCCATCATTGCAGCCATCTTCTGCCTCATGGCCCGTCGTGGCGTACTCGCTGACGAGAAGCTGGTGCGTGCCGCCGACCGACTGCGATAAAGGCTGATAAGATACATAAGATAATATAAGAATCGCCCAGAGGACCCTTCCCCTGAGCGATTTTTCTTTCTGTTCTTCGTAACTTGTGTAGTGCCGAAATGTTAAATCATAGCAAATATTTGGCAGAAATGTTTGTGGTATCAAAAATAATTCCTATTTCATATTTTCACCTCGGCATCCGATTTCCGGGCTTTGCCAAGGGCTTTTTTGTGCCGTTTTCCGAAGTTTCCTTGAGCGAAGCGAAAAACTTTGCCAAATGAAACTGATGAACAATGAACTATAACATTTCCGCTTTCTGCCTACTATATAATTGGAAGTGATAACAATCTTTGCGTTGTGGAATTATGGTGAGAACTTAACAGGAAGACATGTAATGTCATATTATTGTAATACACGCTTTTCTTTTTTCTAGGAAAAATTCACTATCTTTGTCGCCAAAAAGCAGTAGAATGAAACAAAACGTATTGAAGAAATTATGAAAATACTTGTTGTCGACGATGAATTAGACATCTGCGAGATATTGCAGTATAACCTTGAGACTGAGGGATATGAGGTGGTGACCACCAACTCGGCCGAGGAGGCTTTAGAGCTTCCTCTGCAAGAGTTCGCACTGATTCTGCTGGATGTGATGATGGGCGAGATGTCCGGATTCCAGATGGCACGAAAGTTGAAGGGCAATCCCGCAACGGCACAGATACCCATCATCTTCATCACGGCACTCGACGGTGAAGACAATCTGGTGAAGGGACTGAACATCGGAGCAGATGACTATATTGCCAAGCCGCTGAGTATGAAGGAAGTAAAGGCAAGAGTCCGTGCTGTGCTCAGACGTTCAGCTCAATCACAGTCCCAACATACCATAAAAAGTAGCACCGACTGCAAGATTTGTTACGAGGGCATCACGCTCGACCTGAACGCGAAGACCATCACCCTTGATGGTGAGGAACTGGTATGCACGAAACTGGAGTTCGAACTATTGTCGTTCTTCCTGCAACACCCCGGCAAGGTGTTCTCACGCGAAGACTTGCTGAAATACTGTTGGCCACAGAATGTGCTGGTACTCGACCGCACTGTGGATGTCAACATTACTCGGCTGCGCAAGAAGATTGGCCGCTATGGCAAACAAATCAAGACACGTGTGGGTTATGGCTACTGCTTTGAAAAGTAAATCATTCCAGCGCAACCTGCTGCTGAGCATTGGCGGCGTGTTTCTGCTCTTTGCCGTCTGCTTCAGCGTCTATCAATACCAGCGTGAGAAGGTGTACAAAATAGACATCTTGCACTCACGGCTTCAGATGTACAACTACGAGATGGTGCAGACGCTTGGTGAAGACAGTCTGACCAATAGTCTCCTGTTTCGAGATTATGTGAAACGGCACAACATGGAAGGACTCCGTGTATCCATCATCGATAAGAATGGGCGAGTTCTCCTTGACAGTTACGAAACTAATGTGGATTCGCTGGGCAACCACCTGCAGCGAACGGAAATCCAACAGGCGTTGCACGACGGCAACGGCTACGACATCAAGCGCCTGTCGCAGTCGACCCACGCCACCTACTTCTATTCTGCCACTCGTTTCGGCGATGTGATAGTGCGTGCTGCCGTGCCCTATTCTGCCGAGCTGACGCGTTCGTTGCAGGCCGACAATACTTTTATTTATTATGCGGGCGTACTGACCCTGCTGCTGGGCATCGTTCTCTACTATACCACGCACCGTATCAGCCGACACATTGGCTACTTACGTGAATTTGCCGTGAAGGCCGAGGAAGGTGAGAAACTGGACCACGAACTGGAACGTAGGCTGCCAGATGACGAATTGGGTGATATCAGTCATACGATCATCATGCTGTATTGGAAACTGCGTCATTCGGAAGAAGAGAAAGTGCGCATCAAGCGTCAGCTTACCCAGAATGCCGCTCACGAACTGAAGACACCTGCTGCCAGCATTCATGGCTACTTGGAGAGCATCATCGACAATCCCGACATGTCTGAAGACAAGAAGAAGCACTTCCTGGAGCGCTGCTATGCACAGAGCGAGCGCATGAATAAGCTGCTGCAAGACATGAGTGCACTCACCAGGCTCGACGAGATGGACGACAACAAGTCTAAGACTCACGATGAATACCACCAAATCAATGTACTGCAAGTCATAGAGAGTGCGCTTGACGATACCGCTCTGCAACTTCAAGGCAAAGGCATTAAGCCATCGCTCAATGTGCCACAACATGTCGAGGTACAGGGCGACGCAAGCCTCCTCTACAGCATCTTCCGCAATCTTATTGACAATGCCATTGCATACGCTACAGGGGCATCACTCCTGAGTATTTCCTGCACCGGTATTGAGAATGAAGGCCGTCATTTCTACGAGTTCACCGTCAGCGACAACGGCCCTGGTGTAGAACCGCAGCACCTCGGACACCTCTTCGAACGCTTCTACCGCACCGACAAGGGCCGCTCGCGCAAACTCGGCGGCACCGGCCTCGGCCTCGCCATCGTGAAAAATGCAGTTGCCGTTCACGGAGGAACAACAACTGCACAACTTACTCCTGGCGGAGGACTCACCATTAGACTTACACTCGCAAGGTTTTAACCCTGCCCATTGTAAGGTCTGTCTTCAAAGTCGTTATTCAGTCCTTTTCCTGCCTGTACTACATTCATCACATAGTCTGCCAGACGTTCACACTCAGAGATG